>DATBIO010000242.1:0-22188 GCA_036556965.1 Vicinamibacteria bacterium | reverse complement strand
CCGTTCCCCTCGCCGGCGCTAGCGGCCCTCCGCCTCCAAGGCGGCCTTCAGCCGGCCCAGCCTCTCGTCCCAGCGCCGGGAGATGGCCTCCAGGTGACGCTGCGCCGCTTCCAGGCGGCGCGGCTGCAGCTCCCAGAGGCTCTCCCGCCCGCGGCGCTGGCCGCGCACGAGGCCCGCGCCGGAGAGGACGCGCAGGTGCTTGGTCACCGCCTGGCGCGTCACCTCCCCGCCTTGCGTGAGGCGGGCGATGGACAGCGGCCCGTCGCGGCACAGGCGCGCCACCAGGCGCAGGCGCGTGGCGTCGCCCAGGGCGGCGAATACGGGAGCGGAGACGAGCGCGCCCTCCGCGGCCGGGCTAGGACGCGCGGGCGACATGGCGCTCGATGTTCTGCACCTGCGCGGCCCAGCCGCCGTCGTTGAGGCGCCAGGCCTCCGCCCGCCGGGCCTCGGGGATGGCGTCGAAGCCCGACTCCACCACCGTCAGCCGCGTGCCCTCCGGCACGTCCTTCAGCTCGAAGACCACCAGCGTCATCGGCTCCTTCGAGTAGTCCGCCTTCGGGTCGATGGCGCCGGGGTGCCAGCGCCAGGAGAGCAGCCGCTCGGGCTCCACGCGCTCCACCACCACTTCCATGGTCACGTGCGTGTAGCCGGGGATGGTGATGGGGCCGCGGACGCGCGCCCCGGGGGCGAAGCGGGCGTCGCCCAGGTCCACCCCGAACCACGAGCCGAACTCGCGCGCGTCGGTCAGGGCGCGCCAGACGCGGGCGCGGGGGGAACGGATCACGACGCTCTTCTCGATACGATCGGTGCTGGTTGCGGGCATAAGCAACCTCCTGGTTGCATGATAGGTGGAGGTCCGCCCGAACGCAACCCACTGGTTGCCTATTTCCGGTCGCCGAAGATGCCGTCATGAGGGCGCGCGCCTGAACTCTCCCGGGGTCACACCCACCACGCGGCGGAACCAGCGGTGGAACGCGCTCGACTCGCTGAAGCCGAGCAGGAAGGCAACGTCGGCGATCTCGCGGCCGGGGTCGCGCAGCCAGGCCAGAGCGAGCTCGCGACGCACGTCGTCCCGCAGCGTCTTCAGGGTCTGGCCTTCGGTGGCCAGGCGCCGGTTCAGGGTGCGGACGCTGACGGCCAGCCGGCGTGCCAGGGTGGCCGCCTCCGACTCGCCGGAGGCCAGGGTCTTGGCCAGGAGGCTGCGGACGCCGGTTGAGAACGCCTGCACGGCGGGGAGCGAGCTCAGGGCGCGCTCCAGGTCGCGCTGCACGATCGCGCCGAGCGCGGGGTCCGGCTCCCGGAAGGGCAGGGCGAGCTGGCCGGTCTCGAGGACGATGGCGCGCGCCGCCTGGCCGAACCGCACCGGGGCGCCCAACGCTCTCTCGTACACGTCGGCGGCCCCAGGGGCCGCGTGCACGAAGCAGACCTCGCGGGGCTGCAGCCTTCCTCCCGTGCAGTCCCGCAGGATGGCCAGCAGCGCCCCCAGGAAGAACTGCGCGGACTGCGGCACCAGGGCGGGGGCGCCCGGCACGTGCAACTCGAGCCGGGCCTCGTGCGGGCCCTCGACCAGGCCGTAGGCCGCGAGATCGTGGGTGAGCCGGCCGTATCGCACGAGCTGGCCGAGACCCTGGCGCAGGTCGGAACTGTGTCGTACCGCGTACTCCAGCGCCCCCAGCCTGCCCCGCTCAAGGCGTTCGGCGACGTGGAGCCCCAGCGCTTCGTTGCCCGTGAGGCGGACGGCCTCCCGCCACGCGGCCGCGGTGCGCGCCACCGGGATGCGCGCGTACGGACCCTCCACTTCGCCGAGGCCCGCGGCGCGGCGCACCGCGCGCACGTCCACCCCGTCCGCGGCCAGCACGGCCAGCAGGTGCCGCACGCCGTGGGCTCCCACGCGGGGATCGGGCGGGGTGGTCACGAGCGGGCCATCTTGGCTACCGTGGCGCATCGGGTCAACGCGATTGGCTCAGGCGGTCAGGGCGCCGGCCTCCCCACGTCGTCCTATACCGCGAAGGACGAGGGCCGCGTGCGTCCCCCACGCGGTCGCTCAGGCGACCCTGCGGGGACCCTGGAGGATGACTGATGACGGGGATCACGATGAAGGACTGGGCCGCTCGCCTGAGGATGCTGGCCGTGGCTGCGGTGGCCATGGCGGGCCCGGCATGCTCGGACTCGCCAACGGGCGCGGCGCTGCCCATGAGCCCGGAGGTCGACGCCGGCGGGTCGGCGGTGTCCGCCACGGCGTCGGGACTGCTCGGCACCTGGACGCTGGTCTCGTTGCAGGAGGGCTCGGGCGCGGCAGAGCCGGTGCCCGCGGGAACCACGTTCACCGCTACGTTCGACTCCGAGGGCCGAGTTTCGGCGCGCGTCGACTGCAACCGCTGCGCGGGCGGCTTCACGGCGGCGACGGACACGCTGGCCATCGGGGCCATGGCCTGTACCCGGGCGTACTGCACGGCGAGCGCGCCCTACGATTCGCGCTTCGAGACGCTGCTCGCCGGGGCGCAGAGATGGGAGGCTCGGGGCGAGGCGCTGGAGATCAAGTCGGAGCGCGGCAGCCTGAAGTTCGTGCGCTGAATCTTTCCGCCCGGCCGCGCCGAGGCGGCCGGGTGTTCGTCAGATGCCGCGGGGCCGGCGGCCGAAGATATCGAAGAGCTCCGCGGGCGGGGCCACCTCGAGCTGGTCGTACCTGCAGTCGGCGGGACGCTTGTCGGGCCGCCAGCGCACGAAGACGGCGGCATGGCGGAAGCGGTCGCCCTGCAGGTGGTCGTACTTCACCTCGCACACCCGCTCCACGCGCAGGGGCTCCCAGGACAGGTCCTTGCCCTGGCTCCACCGGCTCTTCCCGCCCGGCATGCGCGTGGTCTCCCCGGCCAGCTCCGCCCAGTCGCGCCACGGGTGCCGCGCCATCGCGTCCTCCCGCAGCGGCTGGAGCTCGCGGGCCAGCCGGCGCCGCTCGTCCATCTTGAACGACGACGTCACCCCCACGTGGTGGAGGGCTCCCTTGCCGTCGTAGAGGCCCAGGAGCAGCGAGCCCAGGAGGGTGCCCGGCCCCTGCTTGTGCCAGCGGAACCCCGCCACCACGCAGTCCGCGGTGCGGGCGTGCTTGACCTTGACCATGGACCGCTTGCCGGGCTGATAGGCGCCGGCCTCGCGCTTGGCCACCACGCCGTCGAAGCCGGCGCCCTCGAAGCGAACGAACCAGTCCGCGGCCACCTTCCGGTCGCGGGTGCACGGCGTGAGGTGGACGCGGCCGGTGGCCCCCGCCATGGCCTTCTCCAGGCGCTCCCGTCGCTCGGCCTGCGGCCGCCCGCGCAGGTCGTCCTGGCCCAGGGCCAGGAGGTCGAAGGCCACGAAGGAGGCCGGCGTCTCCGCGGCCAGCCTGGCCACGCGGGAGGCGGCGGGATGGAGGCGGAGCTGCAGCGCGTCGAAGTCGAGCCCGCGCGCGGTGGCGATGACGATCTCGCCGTCCACCACCGCGCGCGGGGGCAGGCTGGCGCGCAGGGGCGCGAGGAGGTCGGGGAAGTACCGGTCCAGCGGCTTCAGGTCGCGGCTCTGCAGGTAGAGCGCCTCCCCGTCCCGGAACACGATGGCGCGGAAGCCGTCCCACTTGGGCTCGAAGAGCCAGCCTTCGCCCTCCGGCAGCTCCGTGGCCAGCTTGGCCAGCATGGGCTCGACGGGAGGCGCGATGGGAAAGGGCACGCCGGTCAGGGGCGCCCGCGCCGCGCCGCGATGCGCTCCTCCGCCTGTGACCAGCCGGCGTCGAAGGCGTGGCCGGGCTCGTCCACGTCGATGACGAGGGGGGCGTGGTCCGAGGGCACGGGCTTCCCCTTGCGCGCCTCGCGGTCGATCTCCGACCAGACCGTGCGCGCCTGCACGGGCGCGGTGACCAGGAGGTGGTCGATGCGCATGCCGAAGTTCTTGTGGAACATCCCCGCCCGGTAGTCCCACCACGTGTAGCGCCCCGGCTCCGGGTGGTGGAGGCGGTAGGCGTCGGCCAGGCCCCAGCTCAGGAGCCGCGCGAAGGCCTCGCGCTCGCGCGTGGAGACGTGCGTGCCGCCGTGGCACGCCCGCGGGTCCCAGACGTCGGCGTCGGTGGGCGCCACGTTGAGGTCGCCCCCCAGCACCAGGGCGTCGGCGGGGCGGGCCGCCTCCGCCAGCCAGCGCGCGAGGCGCTCGAACCAGGCGAGCTTGGCCTCGTAGAACGGCGAGCCCACCACCCGGCCGTTGGGCGCGTACAGGGACGCGATGCGCAGCCCGCCGCACACGGCGGAGACCATGCGGGCCTCCGCCAGCGGCTCGTCGTCTCCCGCGTCCTCCGTCGCCGGGCGGCCGAGCGCCTCCCCGAAGTTCGTGACCACGCCCTCGATGCCGCAGCGGCTGGCGATGGCCACGCCGTTCCAGCGGCCCTCGCCGTGGTGGCAGAGCTCGTAGCCGGCCCCGCGGAACACGTCCACCGGCGCCTCCGCGTCCGCGAGCTTGGTCTCCTGCAGGAGCAGGACGTCGGGACGGGCGCGCCCGAGCCACCACGTGACCTTGTCCAGGCGCGCCTTCAGGGAGTTGACGTTCCAGGTGGCGATGCGCACGGGCCCCAGGTTATCAGGCCCGCGCGGCCCGTCGCCTCCGGGCCGCGGGGCTAGTCGCCGCGCAGCGCGCGGACGGGATCGAGGCGCACGGCGCGGAGCGCCGACCAGGCGCTGCCGGACAGGGTCATGAGGACGGCCAGGGCCACGGCCACCGCGAACGACGTGGCGTCCCGCGGGCTCAGCCCGGCCAGGAGCGCCTGCAGCGAGCGGCCGGCGGCATAGGCCAGGAACAGGCCCGCCGCCACGCCCGCCGCCGCCACCTGGGCGCCCTGGCGCAGGACCAGGGCCAGCACGTCCCGCGGCTGCGCGCCGAGCGCCACGCGCACGCCGATCTCCTGCGCGCGGTGGGAGACGGTGAAGGCGAGCAGGCCGTGGATGCCGATGGCGGCGAGGAGGACGGCCACCGCGGCGAAGAGGGCCAGCACGCGCACCTGCACGGAGCGCGGGGCGGTGTCGTCCGCCACCACCTCCGCGAGCAGGCGCACGTCGGAGACGGGCTGCTGGGGGTCCGCCTGCTGCACGATGCGGCGCACGGCCGGGATCAGCGACTCCGCGTCGGCGGAGGCGCGTATGGCCAGGTCCTTGGGGATGTAGCCCACCAACCCGCCGTCCTCGACCTGCTGGTAGGGGAGGTAGACCTGGGGCTCGCTGCTCCGCTCCAGGCCGCGCACGCGGACGTCGCCCGCCACGCCCACCACCGTGCGGAGCACGAAGGCCACCGTGAAGCGCCGGCCCAGGGGATCGTCGCCCGGCCAGTGGCGCGCGGCGAACGACCGGCTCACCACCGCCACCGCCGGCCCCCCCTGGGTGTCGCCCTCGCTCACGTCGCGCCCGGCGAGGATGGGGATGCGCAGGGTCTCGAAGTAGCCGGGGGTGACGAAGCGCAGGCTCACGGGCGGCCGCTGTCCGGGCGGCCGGGGCTGGCCCTCCACCTCCACCGTCCAGATCCCGCCGCGCATGACCATGGGCAGGAAGCTGGTGTAGGCGGCGGCCTCGACGCCGGGCAGGGCGCGCGCCCCCTCCAGCACCCGCCGGTAGAACTGCTGCCGGTCGAGGGTCTTCGCGTACCGCGGGAGGGGCAAAGCCGTGCGGAGGGTGAGCACGCCGTCGCCGCGGAACCCGGGATCGACCTGCTGCACGCGCCCGAGGGCGCGGATGAGCAGCCCGGCGGCCACCAGCAGGACCACGGAGGCGGTGACCTCCGCCGTCACCAGCCACGAGCGGAGGCGCTCGCGCGGGCCCGTCCCCGCCGCCGCGGAACGGTCGCGCAGCGCGTCCGCGTCCACCGCGCGCGCCGCGCGCAGGGCGGGCACCATCCCGAAGCCGATGCCGGTGAGGGCGGTGGTGGCCACCGCGAAGGCGAGCACGCGCAGGTCCACGGCGGGGACGGCGGCGATGGGCAGCACGTTGGGCACGAGCCGGGTGACCAGGGGCATGGCGGCCACGGCGAGGAGCACGCCCAGCGCGCCCCCCGCGGCGGCCAGGAGCAGGCTCTCCGTCAGGAGCTGCCGCACCAGCCGCTCCCGGCCCGCCCCCAGCGCCGTCCTCACCGCCAGCTCGCGCGTCCGGAAGAGGCCCCGGGCCAGGAGGAGGCCGGCGAGGTTGGTGCACGCGATGAGCAGGACGCAGAGGGCGGCGCCGAGGAGGGCGCCCAGCAGCAGGCGCGACTGGGTGTTGACGTGGTCGCGGAGGGGGACGACCAGGGCCCCCACGCCCGCGTTGGCCTCGGGGTAGGCGCGCTCGAGGCGGCCCGCGATCACCCCCATCTCCGCGCGGGCCTGCTCCAGCGGCACGTCGCGCCGGCGCCGCGCCACCGCGTAGAGGTAGGTGTCGCCGCGGTCCTCGAAGTCCGCCTCCGCGAAGCGCATGGCCGTCCAGAGGTCGGTCTGCCGGTTCGGGAAGTGGAAGCCGGGAGGCATGACGCCGATGACCACGTGCGGCTGGTCGTCGAGCAGCACCTTGCGGCCCACCGCATCCGGGTCGCCGCCGAAGCGGCTGAGCCACAGGGGATGGCTGAGGACGACCGTCCCCGCCGCGCCCTCCTGGTCGTCGAGGCGGTTGAAGCCGCGGCCCAGCCGCGGCTGGACGCCGAGGAGGGGAAACAGGTCCCAGGTCACGCCCGCGCTGTTCAGGCGCTGCGGATCGCCCTCCCCGACCAGGTTCACGGAGCGCTGGCGGTAGGCGGCCATCCCCTCGAAGCTGGTGGCCTCGCGCCGCCAGTCGCGGTAGTTGGCGGGCGACAGCTCGTTCTGGTAGCCCTGGGCCGCGTCCCCCTGCCACAGCATGACCAGGCGCGAGGGTTCGGCGAAGGGCAGGGGACGGAGCAGGACGTGGTCGGCGACGGAGAACGTCGCGGTGGTGGCGCCCACCCCCAGGGCGGCCACCACCACCGCGGTGAGGGCGAAGCCGGGCGCGCGCCGCAGCGTGCGCGCGGTGAAGCGCAGGTCCTGCCGGAGGATGTCGAGGTGCGCGAGGAGCGCGCTCGTGGCCAGGTCGCCCAGCGACCGCGCCCAGAAGGCGGCCACGGGCAGTCCGGGAGCGACGTCACGCCGCCGCTCGCGCACGATCGCCCACATCTCCGCCCCGTACTCGCGGCGGAAGGAGGCCGGGTAGAGCCGCAGGAGCGCGCGGTACGCGCGCGTCACGCCCGCCCCGGGGCGAAGCCGGCGGCGCGGGCCAGCCGCACGAGGGAGGCCAGCCGGCGCGCCTCCGCGCGCGCCACCGCGGCCCCGAGGGGCGTGATGCGGTAGTAGCGCCGCCGCTCGTCGTCGAGCTTCGGGACGGGGCGCTCGCGCGCTTCCACGAGCAGGCCGTCCTCCAGCATCCGCTGGATGGAGCGGTAGAGCGTGCCCGCGCTCAGGCGCAGGGCCCCTTCCGTGCGCACGGCCACGTCCTGGATGATGGCGTAGCCGTGGCGCGGGCCCTCGGCCAGGGCGAGCAGGATGTGGAAGGTGGCCAGGGGCAGGGGCGGCCGCTCCTCGACCTCGGGGCGCTCGGGCATCCTGCGACTATAGCCATGGTGGCTATAGTGTCAATGGCTATAGTGCGGCCCGCCTATACTCGCCGGCCGCGCCATGGACCTCCGTCCCCTCCGCCGCCATCGCGACTACCGGCTGCTCTACGCGGCGCAGGCCGTGACCTTCCTCGGCACCATGGTCACCTACGTGGCCCTGCCCTACCAGATGTACACGCTCACCCGCTCCTCGCTGGCGGTGGGGCTGCTCGGGCTGGCCGAGCTGCTGCCCCTCCTCGTCACCGCATTCCTGGGCGGGGCGCTGGCGGACGCGGTGGACCGCAGGCGGCTGGTCCTCCTCACGGAAGTGGGCCTGGGGGCGGGCAGCGCGCTCCTGGCCGGCACCGTCCACTTCGGGCCGCCGCCCGTGTGGCTCCTCTACGCCATCGCCGCGTTCATGTCCGCGCTGAACGGCCTGCAGCGTCCGTCCATCGACGCCCTGACCCCGCGGCTGGTGGACCGCGACGAGATCCCCGCGGCCGCCGCCCTCAGCGCGTTGCGCGGGAGCGTGGGCATGATCGCGGGCCCCGCCCTGGGCGGCGTGCTCATCGCCTCCGTGGGGCTCGTGGCCACCTACCTCTTCGACCTGGCCACCTATGCCGCCTCCGTGCTGGCCATCGCCCTCATCCGCGCCACGCCGCCGCCGGAGAGCGCCGAGCGCCCCACCCTGCGCCGCGTGGCGGAGGGCTTCCGCTACGCGCGCAGCCGCCAGGAGCTGATCGGCACCTACGTGGTCGACTTCGTGGCCATGGTGTTCGGCATGCCCCTCGCCCTCTTCCCGGCCCTGGCCGAGCGCTACGGCGGCGCCACGGCCCTCGGACCCCTGTACGCCGCGCCCGCCGTGGGCGCGCTGGTGGCGAGCCTCACCAGCCGCTGGACGCCCCGCGTGCACCGGCACGGACTCGCCGTGATGCTGGCGGCCACGGTGTGGGGCCTGGCCATCGTGGCCTTCGGGCTCTGCGACCGCTTCGCCCTCGCCCTGTTCTTCCTGGCCCTGGCCGGCGGGGCGGACGCGGTGAGCGGGATGTTCCGCATGACCCTGTGGAACCAGACCATCCCCGACGCGTTGCGCGGGCGCCTGGCCGGGATCGAGATGGTGAGCTACATGAGCGGGCCGCTGCTCGGCCACGTGGAGGCGGGGGCGGTGGCGGCCCTGGTCGGCGTGCGGGGGTCGGTGGTCTCGGGCGGTGTGCTGTGCGTGGCGGGCGTGCTCCTGTGCGGCCTTCTCCTCCCCCGCTTCGTGAAGTACGACGCGCGTCGGTTCGTGGCCGCGGCCTGAGCCGGGCCCTTGCCAGCGGGTGCTCCAGCGCGCGCAGCACGGCCTGCACTCGGCGCCCCGGACTCCCTTGTGGGACTTTGGTCCAATGGCGCGGGGCGACCGGCTGGTCTAGAAGCGAGCATCAGCGTTGGAGGTGTCGCCATGGATCTCGGGCACAGCCTGCAGCGGGTCGGGGAGACTGCCTGGAGGGTCTTCCAGGCCGTCAACACCCGCGTCCCGGCCAGGGAAGGTCCCGCGCGTCCCTGGGCTCCCGGCCCTCTCCTGAAGTCGCGCCACCGCTCGCGGCCGCCGCTGGGCTACCCGCGCGAGACCGACTCGCTCTGCCCGCGCTGCGTGGTGGAGACGCGCGCGCAGATCCTGCGCGGGGAGCGCAGCGTCTCCGAGCTGGTGGGCGGCCATCTCGGCGAGATCAAGGCCACGCTCTACGAGCGGGACAACCAGGTCCGCGTGCGCAAGGCGTGCCCGGAGCACGGCACCTTCGACGACCTGATCTCGATCGACGCCGAGTTCTCGCGGCGGATCGAGAGCCGCTTCCCGGGGCGGGACTTCGCCACCCTGGGCGACGAGCTGGTCCACCGGCACGGCACCTCGTCGATCAAGTACGGGCGCGGCGCCGTGCTGACCATCGACCTCACCAACCGCTGCAACATGATGTGCAGCCCGTGCTTCATGGACGCGAACCAGGTCGGCTACGTCCACGAGCTGACGCAGGAGGAGATCGAGAAGATCCTGGACGACTCGATCTCCTTCAAGCCGCGGCGGCAGATGTCGGTGCAGTTCTCCGGCGGGGAGCCCACCCTCTCCCCGCACTTCCTGGACGCGTGCCGGTACGCGAAGAAGGTCGGCTACAAGATGGTCCAGGCCGCCACCAACGGCCTGCGCTTCGCCCTCGAGCCCGACTTCGCGGAGAAGGCGAAGGAAGCCGGCTTCGACATGGCCTACCTGCAGTTCGACGGCGTCACCAACGAGGCCAACTCCCACCGCAAGATCTCGAACCTGTTCGACGTCAAGAAGATCGCCATCGACAACATGTACGCGGCGGGCATCAGGATCACGCCGGTGGTCACCATCGTGAACGGCCTCAACAACGAGAGCGTGGGGCCGATCGTGGACTTCTGCATGGAGAACCACCACAAGGTCGGCGGGCCCGCCTTCCAGCCCGTCTCGTTCACCGGCCGCGACGAGGAGATCAGCGACGAGGAGCGCCATCGGAAGCGCTACACCACTTCGCACCTCGCGCACGAGCTGGCCCGCTACTACGACGGCCGGATCGACCCCCTGCGCGACTGGTTCCCGCTCGGGGCCGGCGTCTCCCTCGCTTCGCTGGTCGACCACCTGAGCGCGCCGGACTCCTCCTTCGGGCAGCTCAGCTGCGGGTGCCATCCCAACTGCGGCGCGTCGGTGCTGCTGGCGCGGAACCGGAGCACGAACGCCTGGGCTCCGCTCTCGGCCTTCTTCGACATGGACCAGTTCATGAAGGACATCGACGTGATCGTCGACTCCGGGCGGGGACGCGCGCTCTCCATCGCGCAGGTCGGTCTGTCGTTCCTGCGGAACTTCGACGAGGACAAGGCCCCGGCGGGACTCACCGTCTGGCGCATGCTCGAGATGTTCAAGAGCCGCCTGCTCGGCGGCGAGAGGGCGCCGGGCAGCCGCGACCCGGAGGGGGATTGGGAGTTCCTCTGGATCGCCAGCATGTGGTTCCAGGACCTGTGGACCTACGACTTCCGGCGCACCGAGATGTGCGTGATCCCCTACGGCACGCAGGAGGGGGAGATCTCGTTCTGCGCCTACAATACGGGGGTCGGCTGGCGGCAGATCGTCGAGAACATGCACATGGTGGCGACGACGGGCGAATGGTTCAAGCAGAAGGGCCGCCACAAGATCTACGCGGGAGACCGGCCGATACCCCTGCCCGACGCGCTCAAGCGGCGGCTGCCCGTGGTCTCCGTGCAGAACGGGAACGGGAACGGACAGGCGGTGCAGGCGGGCTGCGGCAGCGGCTGCGGGTGCCACTGAGCGCCCCGCCCGTGGCGGGATGAAGGCCTTCCTGCGTCTGGCGGCTGCCTCCGGCCTGGCCCTGGCCGGGCTGTCCCCGGCGCCGGCCTCCGAGCCGGAGGCACGCCCCGACGTCCCCAGCCGGCTCGAGCCGTCGGATTCGCTGCCGGTGGTCCGCGAGCAGCGGTACCGGATGGTCGCGGCCATCCGTCCGCTGCTGTTCTGGACGCGCGCGTCCACGGTGGGCGGCGTGCAGCTGGTCTGGCGCCAGGGGGAGGGCGGCCGCCGGGGCTACGAGCTGCTGCTCGGCTCCGACCCCGGCCGCGCGCCGCTGAAGATCAACCGCTGGGGCTGGGCGCGCGAGGAGGGCGACGAGGCCGGTTCCGTGATGCTCGGCCTGATGAAGCAGACCACGGAGGAGTCGGTGGAGGAAGCGCGCACGCGGCTGGCCACCGAGGGCAAGGACGGCCACGTGTTCAAGATCATCCGCACGCGCGTGGCCGACGGCGAGGCGCGCGCCGTGTCGACCACGGCGCTGACGGCGCGGGACTACACCTACCGCGACCTCGATGAAGTGCGCGCGGTCCTGGAGGCGACCCCGGCCACGCCCCGCATCCGCAGCGCCCGGCTGCCGGGAGGCACCCGGCCGGGCTTCCTCTTCGCGCTCGGCGACCTGATCCACGAAACGGTCGAAACGGCGCGGGCGGCCGGGGGCCGCTGGAAGGCGCCGGGCCGGACCATGGTGACCTTCACCTTCAACGCCGCGCTGTACGACCTCACGCTGAGGTCGGCGGAGTACCTGGCCGCCGAGAGCTACGGAGGGCGCCGCTTCGAGCGGGTGGTGCGCATGGACTTCGAGAGCGTGAAGCGCGCGTCGCGGACGCGCGACCGCTTCACGCTCGTGGTCGGGACCGAGGAGCCCTGGACGGAGGTGCCGGTCTTCGTCCGTTACCAGCCGAAGTGGTGGCTGCGCACCGAAGGCGTCCTCGACGAGCGCGAGCAGTTCTGAGGATTCCGCCGACCTCCGATCCTGGAGTCCGCGTCTCCGCGCTTCGTGAATGACGACGCGCGTCGGTTCGTGGCCGCGGCCCGTACCGGGCCCTAGAGCAGGCGGTCCTCCAGCGCGCGCAGCACGGCCTGCACGCGGTCCCGTACCCCCAGCTTGGACAGGATGCTCGACACGTGCACCTTCACCGTGCCCTCCGCCGCCCCCAGGGCGGTCGCGATCTCGCGGTTGCTGTAGCCCCCCGCCACCAGGCGCATCACTTCCGTCTCGCGCGCGGTGAGCGGCTCCACCAGGGCCGGCGCCGCGGGGAGGCCGCCGCCGGGCGCCCGCCGCGCGCCGTGGAGCAGCTTCTCCGTCAGCGAGGGGTGGAAGAAGGTGCCGCCCGCGGCCAGCGCCCCCACCGCGCGCACCAGGGTGTCCACGGTCACGTCCTTGCGCAGGTAGCCGCGCGCACCCGCACGGATGCCGGCCAGGAACGCCTCCCGGTCGTCGAACGTGGTGAGGAGGAGGCAGGCCGGAGCCGCGGGCCAGGTCGCCATTTCCTGCAGCACCTCGATGCCCCCCCGGCGGGGCATGCGCACGTCGAGCAGGCCCACGTCGATGCCGCCCCGCAGCGCGCCCAGCGCCTCCTCCCCGTCCGTGGCCTCCGCCACCACCATTCCGGGCTGCCGCTCGAGCAGGGTGCGGATGCCCGCGCGCACCAGGGTCTCGTCGTCGGCCACCAGCACGCGGACGGTCGCCGTCACCGGGGGAGGGTCGCCCGCACCTCGAAGCCGGCGCCGGGGCCGGTGGCCAGGTGCAGGGCCCCGCCCAGCTCCTCCAGCCGCCGGCGCATGCCGAGGAGCCCGTTCCCGGGATCGAGGTGCGCCGCCCCCCCGCCGTCGTCGCGTGCCGTCAGCTCCAGCGCGCCGCCCGCGCTGCGGATGGAGATCCAGACGTTGGCGGCGTCGGCGTGCTTGACCGCGTTGGTCACCACCTCCTGGCAGCAGCGCAGGAGGACGTGGGCGCGCGCGGGGTCGGACATCGTGGCCGCGGCCGCCTCCACGTGGACGCGCGGGCGCGGGATCTCCTGGGCCAGGGAGCGCAAGGCCTGGCCCAGGTCCACCCCGCGATCGTGGCCGAGGTCGTTGACCACTCCCTCCACGTCGTCGAGGAGGCGGCGCGTGAGCCGCCGCGCGGTGTCGAGGGCGGGGGTGTCGCCCGCGCGCGGCACCGCCTCCAGGTTGAGGCTCAGCGCGGCCAGGTGATGGCCCATGGCGTCGTGCAGCTCGCGCGCGATGCGCAGGCGCTCACCCAGGCGCGCGCTCTCCGCCAGCAGCTCGCGCGTGGAGAGCAGCTCGGCGTGGGCGGAGGCCAGGGCCTGCCGTGCGCGCCCCTCCCGCACGGCCAGCTCCACCACCAGGAAGCCGAGCACCTGGAACCCGAAGTAAGGCGGCCCGAGCAGCACCGCAGAGCGCGGCGACCAGTGCGCGGCCACGGCCAGGGCGAGGCCCACCGACTGGACGCCGATCCAGGCGAATCCCGCGCGGCGGGACAGGAGCGACCCCAGGTGGAGGGCGACGAGAACCAGCAGCGCGCCCTCCCAGCCGCGGCACTGCACGGCCACCATGGCCACCGCGCACGCGGACTGCGCGGCCAGGGCGGCGAGCACGTGCGCGCGCGGCGCGTCCGCCGCCGTGACCCAGGCGTAGAGCGCCCCGAAGGCCACGAAGGCGCCGGCCCAGGTGGCGAAGCGCGCGGGATCGCCCATCCCCTGGACGGCGGCGTGCGCCGCCACCGTCGCCCAGGCCAGCAGGCCGGCCCGCCCCAGCAGCCGCCGCACGTCCGCGGGCGCGCCCACCGCCCGAAGGTAGCGCAGACACGGGCCGGCGGCCATACGCCGAAAGTGATAGGGCGCGGCTAGGCCGTCCCGGCGATGCGGGCGGACCGCCCTCCCGCGTACCGTCGCCCTCATGAGCCGCGCCACCCTCGTCGGTCTGTCCGTGTCCGTGCTGGGGACGCTGTCCTCGCTGGGCCTGGTGGCCGCCGCCCGCCACGCCGCCCCCGGCGATGCGAAGGCCCGTCCCTGGCCCGCGCTCCCCCGCTACCAGGCCATGGCCGTGCCCGCCGACAACCCGATGGCCGCGGCCAAGGTCGCGCTGGGGCGGACGCTGTTCTTCGACACGCGCCTGAGCGGCGACGGGAGCGTGGCCTGCGTGTCGTGCCACCGGCCCGAGCACGGCCTCACGGACGGGCGGCGCCGCCCGGTGGGCGCCCACGGCATCGTGTCCGAGCGGGCCTGTCCCACGCTGTGGAACGTGGGCTATCAGCAGGCCTTCTTCTGGGAGGGCTCCGCGCCCACCATGGAGGCCGCCATCACCGGCGTGTGGAGGTTCATCCTGGCCCCGTCCGGCCCCGGCCGCGCGGGCGTGCCGGAGGTCGTCGCCCGCCTGGGCGCGGTGCCCGGCTACCCGCCGCTCTTCGCCGCCGCCTTCGGCGAGGGACCCACCGCGGAGAACGTGCCCAAGGCCCTGGCCGCGTTCCTGCGCACGCTGGTCGCGGACCGCTCGCCCTGGGTCCGCTTCCAGAACGGCGAGACGGGCCCGCTGGGCGCCGCCGGGCGCCGCGGCTGGGCCGTCTTCGACGGCAAGGCGGGCTGCACCGACTGCCACAACGGCGTGCTGCTGACCGACCTGCAGTACCACAACGTCGGCATCGGCATGGACGCGGCCAAGCCGGACCTCGGCCGCTTCGGCCCCACCCGGGAGGACCGCCACCGCGGCGCCTTCAAGACGCCGACGCTGCTGAACGTGGGCCGCTCCGCCCCCTACTTCCACGACGGCCGCGTGCCCACGCTGGAGGAGGCGGTGGACCTGATGCTGGCCGGCGGCCGCCCGAACCCCTACCTCGACACCGCACTGGAGCCCGTCCGTCTCTCTTCGGCCGAGCGCGCGGACCTGCTCGCCTTCCTGCGTGCGCTCACGGTGGACTTCGAGGTGGCCGCGCCGGCGCTGCCGCGCTAGCGGGGCGTCAGTCCGTGGTCACGCTGAGGGAGAGGACCACCCCCGGCTGGCAGCGCACGAACACCTCCATGGGCTTGCAGCAGACGGGACAGTCCTCGAAGTAGCTCTGCTCGGCGCCGGCGGTGGTGTCCACGTCCAGGGCGGCGGGCTCGCCGCAGGCCGGGCAGTCGACCACGACCTCCTCGATCACGGCCCCGACCGCGCTTGCACCCGGGCCCACGTGTCGCGCAGGGTCACGATCCGGTTGAAGACCGGACGCCCCGGCGCGCTGTCGCGATCCACGCTGAAGTAGCCCAGGCGCTCGAACTGGACGCGCGTGCCCGGCTCCAGGCCCGCCAGCGAGGACTCCAGCCGGCACCCGGCCAGCACCTCCTCCGAGGCGGGGTTGAGGTCGTCGAGCAGGTCCCCCTCCGCCCCCGGGTCCGGACGCCGGAAGAGGTGGTCGTAGAGCCTCACCTCTCCCGTGGCGGCGTGGGCGGCGGACACCCAGTGGAGGGTGGCCTTGGGCGAGCGGCCGTCGGGAGCGCTGCCTCCGCGCGTGGCGGCGTCGTACGTGCAGCGCAGCTCGGTGACGGTGCCGCTGGGGTCCTTCACCACCTCCTGGCAGGTGACGAAGTAGGCGGAGCGCAGGCGCACTTCCCGGCCGGGCGCCAGGCGGAAGAACTTCCTGGGCGGATCCTCCATGAAGTCCTCGCGCTCGATCCACAGCTCGCGCGCGAAGGCCACCTTGCGCGTGCCGGCGGCACCCGTCTTGTCCTCCGGGTTGTTGTCCACCTCGAAGTGCTCGACCTGGCCCTCCGGGTAGTTCGTGAGCACGACCTTCAGCGGCCGCAGCACGGCCATGCGGCGGGGCGCCGCGCGGTTGAGCACGTCGCGCACGCAGTGCTCGAGCGCCGCGTAGTCCACCACGCTCTCGCGCCGGGCCACGCCGATCATGTCCGCGAACGCGCGCAGGGCCTCCGGCGGGAAGCCCCGCCGGCGGATGGCGGAGAGGGTGGGCATGCGCGGGTCGTCCCAGCCGCGTACGCGCCCCTCGTTGACCAGGCGCAGCAGGAAACGCTTGGAGAGCACGGTGTAGGTGAGGTTCAGGCGCGCGAACTCGTACTGGCGCGGGCGCGAGGGCACGGGCAGGTTCTCCACGAACCAGTCGTAGAGGGGGCGGTGGTCCTCGAACTCCAGCGTGCAGATGGAGTGCGTGATGCCCTCGATGGCGTCGGACTGTCCGTGCGCGTAGTCGTAGCTCGGGTAGATGCACCAGGCATCGCCGGTCATGGGATGGCGGGCGTGCAGGATGCGGTACATCACGGGATCGCGCAGGTTGATGTTGCCGGCGGCCATGTCGATCTTCGCCCGCAGCACCCGGCTGCCGTCGGGGAACTCGCCCTTCCGCATGCGCGCGAAGAGGTCGAGGTTCTCCGGCACGCTCCGGCCGCGCCACGGGCTGTCCTTCCCGGGCTCGGTCAGGGTGCCGCGGTGCTCGCGGATCTGCTCGGCGGTGAGGTCGTCCACGTAGGCCTTGCCCGCCTCGATGAGCACGACCGCCCACTGGTAGAGCTGCTCGAAGTAGTCGGAGGCGTGCCGGAGCTCGTCCCACTCGAAGCCCAGCCAGCGCACGTCCTCCTTGATGGCGTCGATGTACTCCTGCTCCTCCTTGGTGGGGTTGGTGTCGTCGAAGCGGAGGTTGCAGCGCCCGCCGAACTCCCGGGCCACGCCGAAGTTGAGGCAGATGGACTTGGCGTGGCCGAGGTGCAGGTAGCCGTTGGGCTCGGGCGGGAAGCGGGTGACCACCGCCGTGTGCGTCCCGCGGCGCAGGTCCTCGGCCACGATCTCGCGGATGAAGTCGCGCGGCTCCTCGTCGCTCATGCCCGGAGGGCCTCCGCCGCGGAGCGCAGCCGGCGCCGGCAGACCTCCTTGCCCAGCACGGCCATGGTCTCGAAGAGCGGGGGGGAGGCCGCGCGCCCGGTGACGGCCACGCGCACGGTCATGTAGAGGTCCTTGGCCGGCCACCCCTCGGCCTCCGCGAAGGCCTTGAGCCCCGCCTCGATGCGCTCCGCCGTCCACTCCAGCTCCGCGTCCACGTATCCCTCCAGGAGCGCGCGCAGGGCCTTGGCCGCCTGCGCGGCGGTGCGGTCCTTGGGTCCCATGGCGGCCAGGGCGGCCGCGTCGTAGCCCACCTCGCCCACGAAGAAGAAGGACGCGTAGTCGTAGAAGCCCTCCAAGGTGTCCACGCGCTCGCGGCACAGCGGGATCACCTGGGCCAGGTAGGCGTCGGAGAGGAGGTGGCCGCGCAGCCGCTCGATGGTCTCGCCCGTGCCCAGCCGCCGCAGGTAGCGCCCGTTGAGCCAGGTCAGCTTCTCCAGGTCGAACACGGGCCCGCCGAGCGCGATGCGCGAGAGCTCGAAGCTCTCCACGAACTCGGGCAGGGTGAACTCCTCCCGCCCCTCCGGCATGGAGAAGCTCATGAGGGCCAGGAAGTTCACCATCGCCTCCGGCAGGTAGCCGGCGCGGCGGTAGTGGTTCAGGCTGACCGGGTTCTTGCGCTTGCTGATCTTGCTCTTGTCCGCGTTGCGCAGAAGCGGCAGGTGGGCGAACACGGGCGCCTCCCAGCCGAACGAGCGGTAGAGCTGCACGTGCTTGGGCAGGGAGGACAGCCACTCCTCCGCGCGCACCACGTGCGTGATGCCCATGAGGTGGTCGTCCACCACGTTGGCCAGGTGGTAGGTGGGGAAGCCGTCGCTCTTGAGCAGGACCTGGTCGTCCATCTGCGGCCGCTCGAAGCGCACCTCGCCCCGCAGGAGGTCGGTCACGGCCATGGAGTCGTCCGTGGGCATGGCCAGGCGGACCACGTGGGGCTCGCCCGCGGCGCGCCGGCGCGCGGACTCCGCGGGGTCGAGCCGCCGGCAGAGGCCGTCGTAGCCCAGGACCGGGGCCTTGCGCGCCTTCTGCTCCGCGCGCAGGGCTTCCAGGCGCGCGGGCGTGCAGAAGCAGGCGTAGGCGGCGCCCTTCCGCAGCAGCTCCTGCGCGTGCTCGCGGTAGACGGAAGAGCGCTCGCTCTGCCGGTAGGGCCCGCAGGGGCCGCCCACGTCGGGTCCCTCGTCCCACTCGAGCCCCAGCCAGCGCAGGGCCTCGAAGATCATGCGCTCGCTGGCGGGGTGGCTGCGCTGGCGGTCGGTGTCCTCGATGCGGAGGAGGAACTGCCCTCCCTGCCGGCGCGCTAGGGCGTAGTTGAAGAGGGCGACGTAGGCCGTCCCCACGTGGGGATCGCCGGTGGGGCTAGGAGCGATGCGGGTGCGCGTGGTGGCCATCGGCTGCGGTCGCCCACGATCATAGGTTCCATCGCCGGGCAAAGGCGAGATGCTAGCACGCGCTCAGCGCTCGCGCGCGAGCCGCGCGCGGGCCAGCTCCGCGTAGTGGGCGCTCTCCACCAGGTAGTCGGCGCGCGGCGGGCTCTCGGCGCAGCGCCGCAGGAGGGCCAGGCCCTCCGCGCGGCGCGGGGCGTCGTGCTCGACGATGGCCTCGCCCAGGAAGAACCAGGTGACGGGGTTGGTGGGGCCGGCGGCGTAGGCCTTGCGCAGGGCCTCCAGGCCCGCCCGCTTGGAGACCCACCCCGTCACGAAGGGGATGCGCGGCGACTCGTCGTGCAGCCTTCCCAGCACGCGGTAGCCGCCGCCCTCCTCCAGCGCGGGGTCGAGGGCGATGACCGTCTCCGCGAGGTCCCGGACCCTGCCCGCCACGCCCTGGCGCGCCGCCGTCAGCTTGCCCCGCGCGAGCGCCCACTGGCCCCAGTGCACCGCCGTCCAGAAGTAGGTGAGCGCCGCGTGCGGGATGGCGCGGAGGGCGGCCAGCCTCTCCGCGTCGGGACGGCCGCGGAGGGGCGCCTCCAGGCGGTCCACCGCCGCCTGGCCGCGCCCGCGCGCCTCCTCGTAGATCGCCTTCTGCTCCGCGGCGGTGGCCCCGCAGAACGCGCCCCGGAAGAACAGCGCGCGCAGCAGGCGCGTGAGCGCGGCGCGGTCGTCGGGAGCGGCGGAGAGGGCGCGGCGGTAGGCGGCGATGGCCAGGTCGATGCGGTGGGGGTCGGCCGCGCCGCCCCGCGCGCCCTCGTGCCGAAGGGCGTAGTGCGCGTCGCCCTCGGCCAGGGCCTCGGGGACGGCGGCGGGGCCCGGGCCCTGGGCCAGCAGGAGGAGGAGCAGCGCGGTCACGCGCCCACCCGAGCCGCCGCGGTGGCGCTCAGTCCTTGAGCAGGGACCCGGCCAGCCAGTCGCAGAGGGGGATGGACACGTTGAAGTTGCCCTCCGTCATGCGCCGCGGGTCGTGGTGGCGCTGGTGGTGGCGGCCCAGGGCCCGCACCAGCCTCAGTCGCGACGCGGGATGGCCCTCGGGCAGGTGGTAGGCGAGGTGCAGGACCTCGTAGAGGAGGTAGTAGAAGGTCGCGCTGAGCGAGAAGAGGCAGGCCGCGTTGCGCGCCCCCAGCGCCCAGAGCAGGGCGAAGGGCGGGACCACCACGAGCTGGAGCAGGGGGAGGGCGAAGAGAGGGAACAGCACCACGCGCGCCTCGCGCCAGGAGCGCATGGCCATGGTGTCGTGCGAGAAGACCGCGTGGTGGGTGAGGGTATGGCGCTGGTAGAGCAGGCGCGCCCGCGTGGGGTGGTGAAGGGGGCCGCGGTGGACGAGCCATTCCACGGCGTTGGCGAAGACGAGGGCCGCCGGCACCAGCAGCCACTCCCACGGCCGGACGTCGCGCAGGAGCGCGGCGGGGACGGCCATGAACAGCGCCACCTCGCCGAAGAGCCCGGCCAGGTGACGCGCGCAGCGATAGCCGCCCGGGATGGCCTCCACGATGGCCTCGCGGGGGGCCCGCGCGGCAGCGGTCGTCGCGTGAGCCACCGCGGCCATGACCCTCCTACTCTACGGCGGGCCGGCAGTCGCCGTAAACGCGCAGCTCGTTCACCGACCAGCGCGGCCAGGCGGGGTCCTCCTCCCGGAAGCCCACGGCCACGCGCACGCCCCGCGCGGGACGAGGGTCGGCCACGCGCAACACGACCTCCGCCGCGGCGGGTCGCCGCAGCAGATCGTCCAGCACGCCCAGGCGCCCGGCCACGTCGTCGACCACCTCCGCGCGCCGCCAGGCCCCGACCTCGTCCTGGAGCACGACCACGGGGTTGCGCACGAACTCCTCGTGCGGGTAGCCGATGCCCACGCCGACGGCGGCCACGGCCTGCGCCGCCGGCCACTCCGCCTCCAGCCGGTCGCCCGGCCGCTGCGGCCGCGCCGTGAACCAAGCCGTGCGCCCGTCGCCGTCCCTCACGCGCTCGGGCTTGTTCACGCCGCTCGAGGCGAAGGCCCAGCCCTCGCGCGCGAGCGGGGCGGCGGGCGCGCACGGCGGCGCGGGCAGGGGCGCGGGCAGCAGCTGGTAGGCGCGCTCCTCGCCCAGGCCGAGGACGGAGAAGCGCGCGGGGACCACGTCCTCGAAGCGCCGCACCAGGCGGAGGCGCGGCGAGGCGTCGAGCAGGGCCAGCCGGCCCGCGCGCTCCCCCGCCTCCCAGGCCAGCGGGTGCACCACGACGCGGCGGATGCCGAGACGCTCGAGCATGGCCAGGGAGACCTCGTCCGGGAAGCCCCGCAGGTTCCAGGCCAACCAGTCGTGGGCGGGTGGATAGAACGAGGCGCGGCCGAGGGGAACCGGCCGCCAGTGGTAGGTCGAGAAGTAGAGGTACGCCGCGAAGAGCCGGCGCGCGCGCTCGGGGAAGAGGGGCAGCTCCACCAGCGGGGCGCGCGACTCCTCGCGGAGCCAAGCGTACACCGCGGGCACCTCGCCGCCGGCGGGGACGACGGCGCCGGGCCGCGGCGGCTGCCAGTGCTCCAGGGGCAGCAGGAGCGCCACCGCCGCGGCCAGGGCCGCGCGACCCGCGGGGGCGAGCGCGGAGGACAGCGCGGCCACCGCGAGGCCGGCCAGGATCGCCTGCCCGAAGGGGACGAGCACACCTGCCCGCTCGGGGCTGGCCATGGCCCGTGCGGCCGGCACCCACTCCCACAACAGCGCGTAGGGACCCGGACCGAGACGCTTCCCGCCCGCGTGGACGATCGGCCCCAGCGACAGGGCCAGGCCGAGGAGCGCGCTGGCCAGCGCCACCACGCCCGCGGCGCGCGCCGCGGGCCGCACGCGGCGCGTGGGGAGGAGCGCGGCGCCGGCCACCATCAGCGCGACGCCCGCCACCCCGAGGAAGTGCGACAGCTCCGCGCGTGCGCCCGACGGCAGCACGGCACCCCACAGCCAGTTGCGCCGATCGGGCGCGAGGTAGGCGAGGAGGTCCGCCCCGCCGCTCCAGCTCTTCTCGAAGCCGAACGCGCGCAGGTGGACGAGGTAGGGCGCGACCACCACGGCCACCGGCGCGAAGGCGAGGGCCAGGGCGGCGGCCAGGCGCAGGGCGCCCGGCAGCCCGCGCCACCGCGGGGAAAAGAAGGCGAGCACGAGCAGCCACACCGGCAGCAGGAGCAGGGTGTAGGCGAGGTAGTAGGTGCCGGACAAGGCCTGCACGGCGAGGGCGGCGGCGGCCAGCAGCGCGTGGCGCCATCTCCCGCTCTCCGCAAAGCGGAGGAGGAAGAGCAGGGCCAGCGGCCACCACTGCACGTGGAGCACGTGGACGCGCGGCAGCTCGTGCAGCGTGAAGCTGTTGAAGGCGTACACGACGCCCGCCGCGACGCCCGCCGCGCCCGACGCCGTCACCGCGCGCACGAGGAGGTACATGCTCGTGGCGGAGAGGAACAGGGCGAGGAGGGTCGACACGTTGAGCCCCAGCACCGCGTTGCCGGTGGCCCACCACAGCGGCGCCACCATCAGGGCCTCCGGCAACAGGTGGTCGGAGAAGACCAGGCTGTGCGGATAGGGATGGAAGCCGTTCGACTCGAACAGCGCCCACGGCCGGCGCACGACCTGGTGCGCGTCCCAGGCCATGACCCAGCTCAGGTGGAGAGGGTCACCGTGGTCCGGCACCGTGTCGAGGGGAGAGAGGGAGGCCGGCCTCGCCCACACCACGGCGAGCACCACGAACGCGAGCAGGACGGTCGCCTGGCGCAGGGGCGGATTATCGCCTTTCTGCTAGGCTCTCCGTGGGCCCGTAGTTCAGCTGGTTAGAACGGCCGGCTCATAACCGGCTAGTCGCAGGTTCGAGCCCTGCCGGGCCCACCAAACCTTCAGTCCGGCCTCGATTCCCCGCAAGTAGCTGAATGTCGGGTCAGGTTTACCCCGGTTCGCGGCCCTCGCGACTTCCTCACGCACGGCTGCCTGCGCGACTTCCAGATCTGCCGAA
>DATBIO010000241.1:0-69127 GCA_036556965.1 Vicinamibacteria bacterium | reverse complement strand
CGCTTCACCCCCTCGCTCTCGTGGACGACGAACTTCCGGCCGTCCGGCGCCGTGTATTCGTAGGCCGTGGGATCGAACAGGTCGAACTGCGTGACGGCGAAGAGCTCGATGTTGCCCGGCCAGGATCCGGCGACCCAGGCCTCGCGGTCGCCCATGGGGGCCAGCGAGCCCAGGCTGCCCGGCCGTGGGCGATAGCTCACCGTCACCAGGTCGGGCGGGATGAACGGCTGGCAGGCGGGCGACACCACCATCTCGAACTCCTGCACGCGCCCGCCGGGGAGGGTCACCGTCACCACGTGCGGCCGACCCGCGGGCAGGCAGTAGGCGGGAAAGAAGCCGCCGGTGGAGACGCCCTGCCAGCCGAGGCCGCCGGTTCCGTTCTCGGCCACGCGCATCGTGGACAGCTCGAGTCGCCAGCCGTGGCCGAAGTCGCCCTTGCCCTTGTCCCGGCTGTCGTACGTGCGCGTCACGCGGATGGGCAGGCCGGCCACGGGGACCTCGAGGTCCACGAAGGAGACGCTGAAGTGGCCCACCTTCAGGTTGTCGCGCACCACCACGTGCACGGAGACGGCCGCCGAACGCCCGGCCACGTCGGTGGCCACGAGGCGGACCTCGTGGATGCCGTTCAGCCGCAGGGTGGGGTCGAAGGTGGCGAGCTCCGCCGCCGTCACCGGGGCCGTGCCGAAGCCGAACCGCTGGAACTCCGGCTCGCCCTGGAGGCGGCTCTCGAGGCGCCAGCTCGCCAGCGACGCGCTGCTCACGCTGCCCACCACGGGCGTCGGCCCCGACAGGGACATGCCCTCCGAGGGCGACGACAGCGAGACCAGCGGCGGGTCGCCGGCCGCGGGCGCCGGCAGCACGGTGACCGTGACGTCGTCGAAGGCGGCGAGCCGGCCGTCGCTGCCCCTGAGGCGCAGGACGTAGGTCCCGGGGTCGGTCAGACGCACCACCGTATCCGGGACGGCGGCGTCGGCGAACGCCGCCGGAGGACCGGAGACCAGCGACCAGCGAGCGCTCACGGCGGCTCCCAGAGGCAGGCCGTCATCGGCCACCGAGCCGTCGAGGGCGACCTCGTTGGCGGGCAGCGTGAGGGTGCGGTCGGCGCCCGCGCCGACCGTCGGCGCCTGGTTCTGGCGCACGAAGTCCACCACCACGTCGTCGCTCCGCGTCTCGCGGCCGTCGCTGGCCGTGAGTCGCAGGAGGTGGCGTCCCTCGGCGCCGAAGGTGACCAGCGTAGCGGCCGCGGCGGGCGAGCCGAACGTCACCGCGCCCGGGGCTTCCACCACGCTCCAGGCGATGCCGAGGGCGCCGCCCGCGGGCAGCCCGTCGTCCACGACGGACCCGCTCACGGTGATGCTGGCCGTCCCCGCCACGCGGTCCGGCCCGGCGTCCACCGACGGCGGCTGGTTCTCCGGGTACACGACCACGGCCACGTCGTCGGCGTGGGTCAGGTCGGCGTCGCTGGCCGTGAGGCGCAGCACGTAGGCCCCGGGGACGCTGAAGGTGGCGGTGGTGTCCTCGGCCGTGGCCGTGCCGAAGGCCACGTCCCCGGGCCCGCTCACCTTGCCCCAGGCGAAGCCGAGGGTGCCGACGGGCAGGCCGTCGTCGGTCACGGTGGCGTCGAGGGCCACCGTCATCGCGGGCGCCTCGGTCGAGCGGTCGGGCCCCGCGTCCACCTGCGGCCGCTGGTTGGGCGTGTCCGTCAGGAAGACCCGCGAGTCGTAGGCGTTGTTGGCCTCGTCGGACTCCGCGACGGTCCCGGAACCGTTGCCCAGGTCGTCCGCCACCACCCACAGCGGCAGCGCGCGCCGGGCGGCCTCGAGGGTGAGCGTCACGTCCTCGAAGCCCTCGGGGCGGAGCACCGCGGCCGTGGCCACCGTCCCCAGGAGCGTGCCGCCCGCGCGCGGGTCGCCGTCGTAGAACGAGACCGGCAGGCCTGGGGGAACGGCGCTCCCGCCCCCGTTGCCCACGCGCGCGGTCACGGCGCGGCTTCCTGCCTCCGTCGCCGTCCGCACGTAGGAGGGCGCCAGGTCCGGCTTCGCGTACTCGCACCCGCTGGTCAGCCGGTTCTGGCGGTAGTTGTTGTAGGCGAGCCACCCCGGGCGCTCGTGCGGCGGGATGGTCCCGTCGCCGTTGACGTTGGTGATGTGGTAGGCGTGCTGGTTCCAGATCCGGCGCGTGCGCACCCAGCGCTCGCCGGAGTCGCCGTAGACGTGCAGTCCGGGCGTTCCCGGGAAGAAGATGGTGTCGCTGCCCACCACGATCTCGGCGCCCCCGTCGCCGTCGAGGTCCGCGATGACCGGGTACTCGTGGGCGGTGAGGCTGGGCCGCGGGACCTCCCAGAGCACCGCCCCGTCGGTGCCCTTGAAGATGCGGAGCTTCAGCTCGTCGGCGTAGATCACCTCGGGGCTGCCGTCGGCCTCGAAGTCGAAGACGGAGGAGCCGGTGGCGTTGGAGCTGAAGTCCTGGACCAGGGCCAGCCACTTGACCGTCCCGTCGGCCTCGAGCACGGAGTAGGCGCCCGCGGCCGCGATCCCGATCTCGGGCTGCCCGTCCCCGTCGAAGTCGGCCACCGTC
Organism: Vicinamibacteria bacterium; assembly: GCA_036556965.1. Classification (GTDB taxonomy): domain Bacteria; phylum Acidobacteriota; class Vicinamibacteria; order Fen-336; family Fen-336; genus DATBIO01. The sequence goes on along the minus strand of DATBIO010000241.1, from coordinate 66,550 downwards.
GGCGGCCCGCCGTGGCCTCCCCCGGGCACCGCGACCGGCCCCCACTTCCGGCGGCCGTCGTGCTCGAGCAGGTGCACCCGGCCGTTCTCGACGAGGACGACCTCCGCGAAGGGGTCGTCGTCGAAGTTCCCCACCGCGTTGAAGCCGTGGTTCGACAGGAGGGTGAAGTAGGCGATCTGGCCCGAGGCGCGATACGCGGCGGAGCCGGCCACCACCTCCGGGGAGCCGTCCAGGTCGAGGTCCGCCACCAGGCCGATGGGCCCGTTCGTGCCCTGGCCGGCCTCGCTGGAGGAGCCGACCCAGCGCAGGGTGCCGTCCGCGTTGAACACCGTGCGCCCGACCACGATCTCGGGCACGTGGTCGCCGTCGAGGTCGGCCAGCGAAGCCCCGCCCCAGTGGAGCCCGTTGTTCACCTCCGTCGAGAGCCACTTGAAGGTGCCGTCGTGCTCGAAGGCGATGAGGCGGTTGCCGGCCTCGTGGACGCTCACGATCTCCGGCCGCCCGTCGCCGTCGATGTCGCCCACCGCGACCTGGGAGAGGCCGGCCACCGCGTGGGCGGGGTCGGCCACCGTGAAGACCTCGGCGCCGTCGCTCCCCCTCAGGACCCGGAGGCGCCCGCCGTGCGTGACGGCTCCCGCCTCCAGCTCGCGGAAGCTGTGGAAGACGACCTCGGGGGCGCCGTCGCCGTCGAGGTCCACCACCGCGGGCGTGGCCATGACGTGGCGCGAGGCCGGCTCCACCGGCGAGCCGGTCCAGCTCCACTTGAGCGACGGCGCGAAGGGCACGGGCGCGGGCGCGTCCTCGCACGGCGGTCCGGAGGCGGCGTGGTTGTTGGACTCGTCGCTCTCGGCCACGGCCCGGCCGCTGTCCACGAAGGCGTGGACCACGTTCCCGCGGAAGAGGACGGAGCCCTCCACCGGGGCCGAGGCGACGGTCGTCCCGCCCGCGGCCAGGTCGGGCAGGCTCGCGGTGCCGAGGAGCACGTCCTCCGCGGGCTCGTAGGCGCCGCTCGTGTTGCGATCCTCGAAGAACGAGAGCGCGAACGGCCTGCCCGCGGGCCCCGCGCCGTCGTTGGCCACCACCGCGGCGAGGACGCCGGCCGCCACCAGCGTCTGGCCGTCCACCACGAAGGCCGAGACGTCCACCGACCGGACGGTCAGGTCGGAGCGCGGGGCCACCGTCACCTCGAGCGTGTCCGCGGCGGCCAGCGCGGAATCGCTCGCCGCCAGCTCGAGGACGTAACGGCCGGGAAGGCTGAACGTGGCCACGGTGGCCGGCTGCGACGGATCGGCGAAGCTCACCGTCCCCGGGCCCGCGAGCTGCGACCAGCTCGCGCCGAGGACGCCCGCCGGGCGGCCGTCGTCGGTCACGCTGCCGGCGAGCGCGGCGGTGCGCGCCGGAAGCAGGAGCGCCTGGTCCGGGCCCGCGTCCACCACGGGCGCCCCGTTGGCCTCGGGCGCCGGCAGGACCGTCACCGTCATCTCGTCGGCCGCCCCGAGCTGCGAGTCGGTGGCCTCGAGGCGCAGCACGTAGGAGCCCGGCGCGGAGAAGGTGGCGACGGTGGCGGCGGACGCGCTGTCCGCGAACGAGACCGCGCCCGGGCCGCCCGCCACGCTCCAGCGCACGGCCAGAATGGCTCCCGCGGGCAGCCCATCGTCGCCGGCCGTGCCCAGGAGCGCGGCCGCCGCGGGCAGGGTGATCGTCTGGCCCGGTCCCGCGTCCACCGCCGGCGCGCGGTTCGAGGTGAAGCTCCATGGCGGCGAGCCGCGCCAGGCGCCGTGCTCGTCACGGCTGACCACGCGCCAGTAGTAGCGGGCGCCGGCGACGAGGTCTTCGGCCAGGTAGGCCGCCTCTTCCTGGTCCGAGGACGCCACGGGCAGGCTGCCCATGGCATCGGCGAGCGTCCAGACGTCGGCGGGGTCCGCGGCCAGCTTGTTGTTCGCTCCGAGCGCGACGACCAGGCGGTTCGCGCCCGGCGCGTAGGCATGCACGGGCTGGTAGCGCGCCGCCGGAGGCCCGCCGGCGGCGGTGACGCGGACCCAGGCGGGCGCTTCACCCTCGCCGGCGCCGTCGAGGAGCCAGACGTCGCCGAACACGAAGTTGAGGCCGCTCTCCGTTCCGGCCGTGCTGCCCCCGAACACGAGCAGCCGGCGGCTCGCGGGCTCATACGCCGCGGCATGGCCCCAGCGGCGGCCGGGCGGCGTCCCGCTCGGCGCCAGCGGCGCCCAGGTGGCGGCGGCGCCGGCTCCGTCGGCGACCCGCAGCGCCCAGACGTCGTTGAAGGCGGTGGCGCCGGCGCGGCCGCCGACGACCAGCAGGCGGTTCGACGCGGCGTCGAAGACCGCCGCGGATCCGCTGCGGGGAGCCGGGCCTCCCTCCCCGTTGCTCAGGAGGTGCCACGCCGGCTGGCCGATGCCGTTGGCGTCGTACAGGACCCACGCATCGGCCCTCTCGGCGACGCCGTCCGTGCCCCCGAAGACGATCAGCCTGTTGGTCCGCGCGTCATAGGCGGACGCGTGGCCCGCGCGCGGGCCCGGGCCGGCAACGGCCAGGCGGATCCACTCCGAGGGCCCGCCGAGGCCGCTGGCGTTGGTCAGGATCCAGGTGGCCTCCTCGGGACGACTGCAGGCACCGACACATCCGCCGTGAACGATGAGCCGGTTGGTGCCGGGGTCGTAGGCGCCGGTGGCGCCGTCCAGGGCGCCGGGGCCATCCGCCGTCTCGACGGTGAGCCAGCGCGGCACTCCGCCGGCAGCGGTGGCATGCGCGAGCACCCAGACCACCCCCGCGGACTCTTCGCCGCGTCCGCCGAACACCATCAGCCGGTCGCCGGCCTCGTCGTAGGCGGAAACGGCCCCGGACCGGGACGGCGGACCCGGAGTCGCCGGACAGACGGCCTGCCAGCCCTGACCGGTGGTGCCGAAGGTCGTGCCCAGGTAGACGTCGTGGCGGAGGGTGGCGCCGGGATCGGGGTCGCTCGCCGACCAGGAGAGGAGCGTGGGCACCGCGGCCCCGGTGGTGCCGTCCGCGGGAGCACGCGCCGTCAGCGCGGGCGGCTCCGCGTTGGCGGCATCGTCGTTGACCAGCGTGAGGACCGCCTCGTCGCGCGCCAGCGTCGCCTCGGACGCGTTGCCGACGCGCAGCAGGACGGTCTCGTCGGCCTCGGGCACCACCTCGCCCACCACCGGCACGAGCACCGTGGCGCGCGTCTCCCCGGCGGGAAGGGTCAGCCTGCCGAAGCGGGAGCGGTAGTCGCAGCCCGCCGTGGCCGACCCGTCCGCCGTCGTGTAGTCGACGGAAACCGGGCGCGGCCACGGCTTGGACAGCGTCATCTCCACCACGGCCCCGGTGACGGCCTCGTGGCCCTCCGTGGTGTCCGCATCCGCCACGGCCAGCACGGGCAGCGCCTCCGGGTTCAAGGTCACCGTCACGTCGTCGAAGGCCGACAGCTGGCCATCGCTCGCCGCCAGCCTGAGCCGGTACGCGCCCACCGCGTCGAAGGTGGCCACGGGCGCGGCCACGCCCGGAGGATCGAAGGCAACGGCACCCGGCCCGGCGATCACAGTCCAGCCCACGGTCAAGGTGCCCGAGGGGCGCCCGTCGTCGGTCGCGCTGCCTTGGAGCGCCACGGCCTGGGTCGGGAGGGTCAGCGTGAGGTCCGGCCCCGCGCTGACGCTCGGTGCCGCGTTGGCGGCGGAGACGACCACCGAGACTTCGTCGTGGCCGGAGAGTCCGAAGCGCGGCTCGTCGCAGTCGTCGTCGCAGCCGTGGTCGCGATGGCGGTGATGGCCGTGGTGGCCGTGCCCCTGGCCGTCTTCGCACTCCAGGACCTCGCGGGCCAGGAGCCGCAGCACGTAAGTGCCGGTCTCCGAGAAGGCTGCCGACGTGTCCGGAGAGTGCGGCGACGAGAAGGTGACCGTCCCCGGGCCGCTGACCTTCGACCAAGAGACGTCGAGCTCGGAGCCGGCGGGCAGGCCGTCGTCGGTGACGGTGCCGTCGAGGGCCGCGCTCGTGCCCGGCTCGATGGCGAGGTCGGGGCCGGCGTCCACGAGGGGCGGCTCGTTGGCGCGGACGAGGAAACCCTCGGCGAGCCGGTGGAAGCCCGGCGGCGCCGCGTTGCCGCTCTCGCAGTACTGCTCCGCCGCTTCCGCCTGCGCCTGCACCGAGCGCTTCGCCGCGCGGCTCTGGCTGTGCGGCACGACCACCGTCTCGCAGTCCGTGGAGGCCGTGCCCCCGCGCGCGGCCGTGGCGATCAACAGGTAGACACGGCCGTCGGCGGGGCCCTGCCGCTCGCGCCGCAGGAAGAGCCGCGGCGGATCGAGGTGGGCATCCACGGCGGTGCTGCCGTCTCCGTTTCCGTCCTGCGGCTCGTCGCTCCAGACGGCCAGGCCGACCGACGCCAGCGAGGAGCAGGCGCCGAGCCGCACCTCGAGGCCCACGTCCACCAACGCGTGGTTCGGAGGCCAGAGCACGTCGCGGTCCACCGACGCATCCGGCACCCGGCCCGCGGCGAGGGCCTCGAGGCAGGCATCGCCCGAGGAGGACGACGGCTCCGCGTTCGGCCCGGGGTGCAGCAGGAGCGGCCGCACGTGCGCGAGGGCCGCGCCGTCGAGGCCAAACACCACGAGCAGGAGCCGGCTCGTGGCTCGGATCCCTGCTCCCCAACGCCGCGCTCTCAGTCGCAAGAGTCCCCCGCCCTCGTGGAAAGGCCGTGGACACCCAGGACGTCGTGTTAACTGGTTACGTGCGACGCCTGAACACCCCGGGGAGAGCGGGGCGAGGACGCGGATCCTAGGTGAGCGACTCCAGTACTGTCAAGAGGTTTTCAAGGCGCCTTATGACATGGGGCGTCCCCAGTTCGTGCCCTGGTGATCCAGATAACCTGGCTACGGCTATAGCCACTGCTGGCTTCGTCCTAGACCTGTCCTCACAGCACCGGACAGCCGGGCGGGCCTGTCACTCCACCACGAAGGTCGGCACCCCGCCCCCGCCCGCGCTGACGTTGATGACGGCCCGCCGCGAGACGCGGGTCACGCCGCCCGTCTCCCCGCCCCGCACGTAGAACGGGTTGGCGTTCAGGTACAGCTCCTCCAGCGTGAGCCGCCCGTCGTCGCGGACGACGGGGAACGGCTCGCGCGAGATGGGCACGCGCTCCTGCACCACCCAGCTCCCGCTCACGGCGGCGTTCACCGCCGCCTCCCATGCCGCCGGCTCGGTCTCCTCGCCGATGAACACCGACCGGCCTCCGTAGTCGTGCGCCGGCTTGAGCACCAGCTCCTCGCGGTGGCGCACGACCCAGGGCAGCAGGTCCACCTTCTCCCCCGCGTGGTCGGTGGCGCGCTCCTCGACCTTGCGCGTCCACGGCACCACGCGCGCCACGAAGGCGCGCTCGTCGGCGGTGAGCAGCGAGGCGAAGGCCTCGTCGGTGAGGAAGGCCAGGAAGGCCTTGTCCTCGGAGAGGTGGCAGCGGAAGGAGTTGACGAAGGCGGCCAGGCCCCAGCGGTACGCGGCCAGGAAGGTCGCCACCTCGGGCGCGCGCTCCACGAGCTCCGTGAGCAGCACGCGGCGGTAGACGACGTCCACGTGCGCGCCTTCGAAGAGCAGGCGCCCGCCCACGATGGCCGCCTCCCGCGGGTCGGCCAGCCGGCAGCGCAGGCCCTTGCCCTCGAAGCGCTCGCGGAGGATCTCCTGGTCCGGGCGCGTCTTGACCTCGTGCCAGTCCACGATGGCCACCGTCGGCGAGCGGCTGTCCGTGGCCGCGCGCACCGCGTCGATGAGCGCGTCGGCGCAGGGCGCGTAGTGGAGGGTGTGGGTCCTGGCGAACCTCTGGAACGTGGGCAGGGTGCGGAAGACCTCGGCCATGGCGTCGCCGTAGCCGAAGCCGGCGGGGGCGTCGCTGTTGATCTCGATGTAGCGCGGGCCCTGCGGGGTGAGGAAGGCGTCCAGGCGGGAGAGCACGACGTCGGGCTCGCCGGGGTCCACCGCGACCCACTCCGCCTGCTCCGGCGGCGTGCCCAGCCACGCGCACAGCTTGCGCGCGTCGCCGCCGAAGGCGCGGCGGGCCACGCGCGCCGCCAGCTCCAGCAGGCGCACGCCGTCCCCGCGCAGCGCGTTCCACTCCGCACGGGTCACGAAGTGCGGGCGCAGGAAGCTGGGCATGGGGGCCCCGTCGAAGAGGATGCCCGCCTGCCGGAAGCCCTCCGCCAGCGCCTCCGCCTCCGCCCGCGCGTCCGCCGCGAAGAGGAGGTCGTGGTACTCGCGGACGGCGTCCACGGCGCTCAGCGGCCGCGGGGCTCGGGCCAGACCACGTCCCCGCCCACGATCGTCGCCACCGGCGCGCCGCGCAACGCCCAGCCCGCGAAGGGGGTGTTGCGGCCCTTCGAGTGGAACCGGTCCGGGTCCACCTTCACCTTGCGGTCGAGGTCGAGGACGGTGACGTCGGCGGGCGCCCCCGGGGCCAGCGTGCCCCCGGGAAGGCCCAGCACGTGCGCGGGGCCCGCGGAGAGCAGCTCCACCAGCCGCACCAGGTCCAGGAGCCCCGGCCGCACGAGACGGTCCAGGCACAGGCTCACCGCCGTCTCCAGGCCCACGATGCCGAAGGCGGCCTGGTCGAACTCCACCTTCTTGTCGTCCACGGTGTGGGGCGCGTGGTCGGTGGCGATGCAGTCGATGGTGCCGTCCCCGAGGCCGGCCAGCACGGCCAGGCGGTCCGCCTCCGCGCGCAGCGGCGGGTTCATCTTGGTGCGCGTGTCGTAGTCCGAGTCCTTCACCGCCTGGTCCGTCAGCAACAGGTGGTGGGGGGTGGCCTCCGCGGTGATGCGCACGCCGCGGGCCTTGGCCCGGCGCACGGCGTCCACGGAGGCGGCGGCGCTGAGGTGGGCGATGTGCACGCGCCCGCCCACCAGCTCCGCGAGCTGGGCGTCGCGCTCCACCACCAGGGCCTCCGCCATGGCGGGCGCGCCGCGCAGGCCCAGCAGGGTGGCCACCCTTCCCTCGTTCATGCTCGCTCCCTGGCTCAGCGACGGCTCCTCGCAGTGGTCGATCACGGCGAGGTCGAAGGCGCGGGCGTACTCGAGGGCGCGCCGCATGACGCGCGCGCTGGCCACGGGGCGCCCGTCGTCGGAGACGGCCACGCAGCCCGCCTCGCGCAGCTCGCCGTACTCCGCCAGCTCCTCGCCCCGCGAGCCCTTGGTGATGGCGCCGATCGGGTACACGCGCACCAGCCCCCGGGCCCGCGCCTGCTCCAGCACGAAGCGCGTGGTCCCCGCGTTGTCGTTCACGGGCTCGGTGTTGGGCATGGCGCACACCGCGGTGAACCCGCCGGCGGCGGCGGCGCGCGTGCCCGTGGCCACCGTCTCCTTGTCCTCGCGCCCCGGCTCGCGCAGGTGCGTGTGCAGGTCGATGAAGCCGGGGCAGACCACCAGGCCCGCCGCGTCGAACACCTCCGCGCCGCGCGCGGCCACGCGCCCTCCCACGTCCGCCACCACCCCGTCCGCCAGCATCACGTCCAGGACGGCGTCGAGGCCTTGCGCGGGATCGACGACGCGCCCGCCCTTGAGGAGGAGGCGGCTCATGCCGCTTCCTCAGCGTACGGCACGCCGGCCCTCATGCCGCCACCTCCGCCGGGCCCAGCCGGCGGCGCGCGCGGCGGGATCCACTCCCGACGCGAGCGCGGGGGGGTCGAAGGGGGGGCGCGGCGCAGCGTCCCCCCTTCTTGGTGACGCAGGTCCGGTGCCCGCGAACGACCCATGCCGCCGCGAAGGCCGTCATGCCGCCACCTCCGCCGGGCCCAGCAAGAGATAGAGCACGGCCATGCGCACGGCGACGCCGTTGGTCACCTGGTCCAGGATCACGGAGTACGGCCCGTCCGCCACCTCGCTGGCGATCTCCACCCCGCGGTTCATGGGGCCCGGGTGCATGATCAGCACGTCCTTGCGCGCGCGGCGCACGCGCTCCTCGGTGAGGCCGAAGCGCTGGTGGTACTCGCGGGTGGAGGGGAAGTACCCGCCCGTCATGCGCTCCATCTGCAGGCGCAGCATCATCACCGCGTCCGCGCCCTCCACCGCCTCCTCGATGCGGTGCGTGACGGGGGCCAGGGCCTCGAGGCCCGGGGGCACCAGCGTGGGCGGGGCGCAGAGCACGACCTCCGCCCCCATCTTGGTCAGGAGCCAGACGTTGGAGCGGGCCACGCGGCTGTGCATGAGGTCGCCCACGATGGCCACGCGCAGGCCCTTGAGGCGGCCCTTGCGCTGGCGCAGGGTCAGCGCGTCGAGCAGGGCCTGGGTGGGGTGCTCGTGCGCGCCGTCGCCGGCGTTGACGATCGAAGAGCGGCAGTGCCGGGCCAGGAAGTGGGGGGCGCCGGAGGAGGCGTGGCGGATGACGATGAGGTCGGGGTTCATGGCCTCCAGGTTGCGGACGGTGTCGAGCAGCGTCTCCCCCTTCTGCACGCTGGAGGCGGCGGTGGCGATGGAGAGGGTGTCCGCGGAGAGGATCTTCTCCGCCACCTCGAAGGAGGCGCGCGTGCGCGTGGAGGCCTCGTAGAACAGGTTGACCACCGTCTTCCCGCGCAGGGCGGGCACCTTCTTGATGGGGCGGTCCAGCACCTCGCGCAGGCCCTGGGCGGAGTCCAGGATGGCCACGATGTCGGCCTCGCTCAGCGGCTCGATGCCGAGCAGGTGGCGGTGGGCGAAGGCGCTCACTTCCGGCGCCCGCCCTTCGCCTTCCTCGCGCGCGCGGGGGGACGCGCGGGCGCGGCCTCGGCCGGCTCCAGCAGCAGCACGCGGTCCTCGCCGTCCTCCTCGCGGAGCATGACCTGCACGATCTCCGCGCGCGCGGTGGTGACGGCCTTGCCCACGTAGTCCGCCCGGATGGGCAGCTCGCGGTGCCCGCGGTCCACCAGCACGGCCAGGGCGATGCGCGCGGGCCGGCCGAAGTCGATGAGCTCGTCCAGGGCGGCGCGCGCGGTGCGGCCCGTGAAGAGGACGTCGTCCACCAGCACCACCGCCCGACCGTCGATGGAGACCGGGATCTGCGTGCCCTTCAGCACGGGGTGGGCGGCGATGGTGGTGAGGTCGTCGCGGTAGAGCGTGATGTCGAGGCTGCCCACCGCGGGCGCGGTGCCGCGTGCGTGCTTGATGATGGCGGCCAGGCGGCGGGCCAGGGGCACCCCGCGCGTCTGCACCCCCACCAGCACGGTGGCCCCGGCCTGGGGGTGCCTCTCCATCACCTCGTGCGCCATGCGGGCCAGGGTGCGCGAGACGCGGTCGGCGTCCATCAGCTCCTGGCGCACGCGGTAGCCCGGCGGCTGGCCCATCAGGCCACCTTGCCCCCGTCGGGCAGCGGCCGCTCCGGCATGAGCAGGATGCGCTCGCCCCGCCCGTTGTCGGCGGCCAGCACGAGCACCTCCGAGTCCATGCCCGCGATGCGCTCGGACGGCAGGTTCACCACCGCCACCACCTGCAGGCCCACCAGCTCGTCCACGCGATAGAGGTCGCTGATGGGGGCGCCCGCGGTTCGTACCCCCAGCGCGCCCAGGTCCACCTTCAGGGCGAAGGTGGGAGTGCGTGCCCCGGGCACGATCTCCGCCGACACCACCGTGCCCACGCGCACGTCCAGGGCGAGGAAATCGTCCAGGGTGGCCAAGTCCGGGGATGCTACTCCGCCGCGCGCGGCGGGAACAAGCTCACGGCTCTTCCGGCGGCGGGGGCAGGTCCTCGGCCACGGGCGGGGTCACGGCCAGGCTCGCGTAGCTGGGGATGAAGCTCACCGGCTGCGAGCGCAGCAGCGACTCCTCGATCATGCCCGAGAGGACGCGGCCCTCCATGTCGCGGGCCACGGGCAGGCCCATGAGGTACAGGATGGTGGGGCAGAGGTCGAGGAGCGAGGCGTCCTCGATGCGCGCCCCGGGGCGGATCCCGCCGCCCACCGCCACCAGCATCCCCGGGGGCGCGCCCTCGTGCGTGCCGCTGCGGCGCGCGCCGGGCAGGAGCAGGCGGCGCCACAGGGGGACGGGCTCCATGCCGTAGGTGGAGACCACGAGCAGCACGTCGCCCTCGCGCAGCGCGTCCGCCTGCTCGTCCAGCCAGCGCGCCACGAAGGCCAGGTAGCGGTCGCGCACGCGGCCGTAGCGCCGCTGCTCCTCCGCCGTCACGTTGCCGAACATCTCGGGCCGGTCGAAGCGCAGGAAGTCGTGGCCCACGGCGTCCAGGCCGTGGAAGGCGAAGCCGAAGAAGGCGGGGTCGTGCGCCTCGCGCAGCATGGCGGCGGCCCGCTGGTAGGAGAGGTCGGGGGCGAGGGCGGGGGTGACGAGGGCCTGGCGCCAGGGGTCGCCGGCGCCCTCCGGGTCGAGGAACTCCCCCACCAGCGCGGCGTCCACGTCCGCGGGGGTGACCCGCCGCGCCCGCACCTCCCAGGCCAGGTTGGCGGGATGGAGGGCGGCGGTCTGCGCCGCCCCCGAGGTCGTGTGGAAGTGCGGGGTGAGCATGAACCCCTGCACGCGCTCCGCGGGGTGCGTGCCCCAGAAGCGCACCGCCCCCGCGGAGATGCCGAAGGCGTTCAGCGCGCTCCAGAGCGCGGGCCCGCGCCGGGCGGTGGAGGGCATGGCCGCCCGCCGCGTCACCAGACGCGCGTGCTCCAGCGCGCCGATGCCCGCCCACTTCGGGAGGAGGTCGAAGTTCGACCGCGACAGCCGCAGGCGGTAGCTGACGAAGCCCTTCACGCCGTGGTGGCGCGGCAGCTTGCCCGTGAAGACGGTGGCCCACAGGGGCGGGCCTTCCGTGGGGCGCAGCGTGGAGAGGGGCCCGCTGGCGCCGCGGCTCAGCAGCGCGGCCAGGGCCGTGGGCGAGCCGGTGGCGAGCACCTCCCGCAGCGTCTCCGGGCCCAGGCCGTCCACCCCCACCAGCACCACGCGCCGCGCGGGCGGCCGCGTCGTGATGTTGAGGGGCACCGGCCGCGGTTCCGCCACCGGGTCCGGCCGCAGAGCCAGGGGCACGATCACGCCCGCGGCGGCGGCCAGGATGGCCAGCACCGTGGGCACGCCGCGGCCGTGGCGGGGGAAGAGCACGGCGTCCAGGCCGAGGACGAGCAGGACCAGCGCGGCGCCGGCCAGCACGAAGGTCGAGGCCAGCAGGCCCCGCAGCACGGGCAGCGGCAGCGCGTGGCCGTACGCCCAGAGGTTCGACCAGAAGACCAGGGCGGCCAGCGTCGTGGCCAGGCAGCACAGGGCCGCGAACCACGGGTGCGCAGGCAGCACGCGCCCGCGCCGGCCGTCGCGCACGTCCAGGGCCCAGTCGCCGGCCAGGGCCGCCGCGGTCAGCGCGCCCGTGCCCGCGAGCAGGTAGGGCAGGAAGAGGCAGAGGGCGAGCCCGAGGCCGTCACGGCGCAGCGTGGCCTCGGGGTTCAGGAACAGGGTGAGCACCACGAGGTTGCCCGCGAGCACCGCCGCGGCCAGCGCCGCGCTCTGGAGGAGGGGGCCCCGCATGGACAGGGAATACTAACGGGCGGAGGGCCGTCGCTCGTGGGCCACGGGCCGGGCCGCCGCCCCGGTGCCATAATCGCGGCGTGATCACCGTGGGACGGCGGTCGGATCGGGGTCGCGCGTGGGAGGACCAGGAGCGGCTGGCGCGAACAGCGGCCTTCCTGCGCGGCGACCCGGCGCTCGTCCCGCGCGGCGTGTTCCTGTTCTCTTCCTTCCATGAGGCGGACGAGTGGATGACGCGGATGATGATCGCTATGCACGAGCGCCGGCGCCCGCGGACGTCGTCCGCATCTGCCGCGCGCTGAACGCGGCGGGGGCCCGCTATCTGCTCATCGGCGGCTTCGCCGTCATCGCCCACGGCGGCGGCCGCTTCACCAAGGACGTTGACTTGCTCGTAGACGACACCCCCCAGAACGTCGCGCGGGTCAAGCAGGCGCTGGCCATCCTCAGCGACAACGCCGCCGCCCAGGTGGCGGACGAGGACGTGCGTACGCACGTGGTGGTCCGCGTGGCCGACGAGATCGTCGTCGACCTGATGGGCCGAGCCTGCGGCCTCAGCTATGCCGATGCCGCCGTCGACGCAGAGACGCTGGAGCGGGACGGAGTCGCCATTCCCGTGGCCAGCCCGCGCATGCTCATTCGGCTCAAAGATACCCCTCGTCCGCAAGACGTTCTCGATCGGGCCTTCCTCGAAGGAGTCCTGCGCGGCAGGACGCGGGACGAGGCCTAGGCCCGGGACCGGCCGCGCAAAGCCGTGCGCTATCATCGCCGTCCAGGATGCCCTCCACCTTCGACGCGCCCCTCGTGGCCAAGCAGCAGCTCGACGGCGCCTACGTCCTCCTGACCTTCCGGCACCCCGGCGTCGCGCGGGAGGCGCGGCCCGCGCAGTTCGTGATGATGAAGGCGGGCACGTCGTCGGAGCCGCCGCTGCGCCGCCCGTTCTCGCTCATGGCCGTGGACCGGGCGGCGGAGACCTTCACCGTCTTCCTGAAGGCGGTGGGGGCGGGCAGCCGCGCCCTGAGCGACCTGCGCCCCGGCGAGGTGGCGCAGTGCCTCGGCCCCCTGGGGCGGCCGTTCCCCGATCCGCCCGCGGGCGCGGAACCGCTGCTCGTGGCGGGCGGCTACGGCATCGCGCCCTTCCTCTTCCTCTGCGCGGAGAAGGCGGGCGGCGCGCGTACGCCCCGCGTCTTCTACGGCGGCCGCGGGGCCGGGGACCTCCAGCTGCGCGACCGCTTCGCGGCCATGGGCGTGCCCCTGCTGTGCTCGACGGACGACGGGACGCTGGGCCACCGCGGGCGCGTGACGGAGATCGTGGAGCAGCACCTGGACACGCGCCCGGGGCCGGTCGTGCTCTACGCCTGCGGGCCCGACGCCATGCTGCACGCGGTGGCGCGCGTGGCCGAGCGCCGCGCGCTGCCCGCCTACGTGAGCCTCGACCCCTGGATGGGCTGCGGCGTGGGCACGTGCCTGGGCTGCGTGGTGAAGATCCAGCGCGCGGAGGAGGAGCGCCCGAAGTACCGCTGCGCCTGCACCGAGGGGCCCGTCTTCGAGGCCGCGGACGTGGTCTGGCGGGGCGAGGACGGCTCCTCCGCCCGGCGCGCGGCGCGCCGCGAGGTGGGAGCATGACCTCCACCGTGTCCCCCACCGCCGGGGTGAGCCTGGCCGTGGAGATCGCCGGCCTGCGCCTCAAGAACCCGCTCATCGCCGCCTCCGGCACCTTCGGCTACGGCCTGGAGTGCGCGGGGATCGTGGACCTGAACACGCTGGGGGGCATCGCCACCAAGGGGCTGTACCTCGAGCCGCGCGAGGGCTGCGACGTCCCGCGCATCGTGGAGACGCCCTCCGGCCTCCTCAACGCCATCGGCCTCCAGGGCATCGGCGTGCGCGCCTTCGTGCGCGACGTGCTCCCCCAGCTCGGCCGCTACGACACCGCCGTCATCGTGAACGTCTGCGGCGACACCGCCGAGGAGTACGCGGAGGTGGCGCGCATCCTGGACGGCGCCCCCGGCGTGGACGCCCTCGAGATCAACATCTCCTGCCCCAACGTGGAGAAGGGCGGCATGGCCTTCGGCGGCGACCCCGCCATGACGCGCCTGGTGGTGTCGGCGGTGCGCGCGGCCACGCGCCTGCCCGTCGTCCCCAAGCTCTCCCCCAACGTGGGCGACATCGCGCTCTTCGCGCGCACCTGCGCGGAGGCCGGCGCCGACGCCCTCTCCTGCATCAACACCCTGCTGGGCATGAGCGTGGACGTGGAGCGCCGCCGCCCGCGCCTGGCCTTCGGCACGGGGGGGCTCTCCGGCCCCGCCATCCGGCCCGTGGCCCTGCGCATGGCCTGGCAGGCCGCGCGCGCCGTGCGCATCCCCGTCATCGGCATCGGCGGCATCTCCTCCGCCGAGGACACGCTGGAGTTCCTCATCGCGGGCTGCCGCGCCGTGCAGATCGGCACCGCCAACTTCGTGGACCCCGGCGTGTACGGCCGCATCCTGGGCGGGCTCGAGGCCTATCTCGGCCGCCACGGCCTGCGCGACGTGAACGAGGTGGTGGGCACGCTCCAGTACCCCGGCCACCAGCGGCCGGAAGCCGGCAGCGAGGGGTGACCGCCCGCGACCGCCTGATCGTCGCCCTCGACCTCCCCGGCGCGGAGGAGGCCCGGCGCATGGCCGCGCGCCTGCGCGGGCACGCGGGCCAGATGAAGGTCGGGAGCCAGCTCTTCACCGCCGAGGGGCCGTCGCTCGTGCGCGAGCTGGCCGGCGACGGCTGGCCCGTCTTCCTCGACCTCAAGTTCCACGACATCCCCAACACCGTGGCCTCCGCGGTGGAGGCGGCGAGCGCCCTCGGCGTCAGCCTCCTCACCGTGCACGCCCTGGGCGGCCCGGAGATGCTCCAGGCCGCGGTGGAGGCCGCGCGCCGCGCGGGCGAGCGCCGCCCCCGCGTCCTCGCCATCACCGTGCTCACCAGCCACGACCAGGCCGGCCTCGCGCGCCTGGGCGTCGCGGGCACGGTCGAGGAGTGCGTGCGCCGCCTCGCCCTGCTCGCGCGGGAGGCGGGGGCCGACGGCGCGGTGGCCTCGCCCCGGGAGGCGGCCGTGGTCCGCGAGGCCTGCGGCCCCGGCTTCCTGATCGTGACCCCCGGCATCCGGCCCGCGGGCGCCCCCAAGGGCGACCAGGCGCGCCACGCCGTCCCCGGCGTCGCCCTGGCCGCGGGCGCCGACTACCTGGTGGTGGGCCGGCCCGTGCTGTCCGCCCCCGACCCCGCCTCCGCCGCCGTGGCCATCGTGGCCGCCATGGAGGCCGCCCTCCGTTGACCCCCGCCCTGGAGGTCTGCTACGCTCGCCGCCCGAAAATGAAATTCATTTTCAATTTCGCGGTGGCGGCGCTGGCCCTGGCCGTGGCGGGCTGCGCGGGGCCGCGCGCGAGCGCGCCCGCGGCCCCCGACGGGGGCGACGCCCAGCGCGCGGTGGCCCTCCTCGACTACATCGGGGGCGACTACGTGCTGGCCGTGCGCGACGGGGCCGTGATCAGCGAACCCGAGTACCAGGAGCAGCGCGTCTTCGCCGCCGACGCGCGCCGGCTGGCCGGCGCGCTGCTCGCCCCCTCCCCCGCCGACGACGCCGTGCGCGCGGCCCTGGCCGAGGTGGAGACGCGCGTCCTGGCCAAGGCCCCCCCGGAGGCGGTGGCGGAGGCCTGCCGCGCCGGGCGCGACATGCTGGTGGCGCGCTTCTCGCTCCCCACCACGCCGGTGGTGCGGCCCTCCCTCGCGCGCGCGGAGGCCCTCTACGCGGAGGCGTGCGCCGCCTGCCACGGCGCGCGCGGCGACGCGCGGACCGAGCGCGCGGCCACCCTCGATCCCCCGCCCGCCAGCTTCCGCGACGCCGAGCGCCTGCGCGACCTCTCGCCCTACCGCGTCTACAACGCGCTGACCTTCGGCGTGCCCGGCACGGCCATGGCGTCCTTCTCCCCGCTGAGCGCGGAGGACCGCTGGAGCCTGGCCTTCTACGTGTTCCGCCTCGGCCACGAGGGCACGCCCGGGAAGGGCCCGGTGGCCATGACCCTGGGCGACCTGGCCACCCGCTCCGACGCGCAGGTGCTCGAGGCCCTGCGCGCGGAGGCCCATCCCGACGCCCAGGCCGCCCTCGTCTACGCCCGCCGCGAGAGCGCCTTCCGCGAGGTGCCGGCGGGAGCGGGCCTCGACCAGACGCGGCGGCTCGTGGCCCAGGGCGTGCGGAGCTACCGCGAGGGACGGACGGGGGATGCCGACCGCCTCGTGCTCGACGCCTACCTCTCCGGCTTCGAGCCCCTCGAGCCGCGCCTCCGCGGGCGCGACCCCGCGGGCACGGCGGAGGTCGAGTCGCTCTTCCGCGAGGTGCGCGCGGCCCTGGCCCGCGACGACCGCGACGGCGTGGAGCTGACGGCGGCCGCGCTCCAGGACCGCCTGCGCGGCATCGGGGGCGAGCGGCGCGCGGTGGTGCCCATGCTGGCCGCCTTCGTCATCTACTTCCGCGAGGGCATCGAGGCCGCGCTGCTGGTGGGCGCGCTGCTGGCCGGCGTGCGCCGCACGGGGCGCGCGCATGCCGCGCGCTGGCTGCACGCGGGGTGGGTGCTGGCCCTCCCCGCGGGCGCCCTCACCTGGTGGGCGGCCGACCGGGTGGTGGCCCTGGGCGCGCAGCGGCGCGAGCTGCTGGAGGGCCTGGTCTCGCTGGCCGCCGCCACCGTGCTCTTCTCCGTGAGCTTCTGGCTCATCTCGCGGGTGGAGGCCCGCCGCTGGATGCAGTACCTGCGCCGGCAGGTCGACGCGCTGAGCGGGCGCAACCTGCTCATGCTGGCCGGGCTCTCCTTCCTCGCGGTGTACCGCGAGGCGGCGGAGACCGTGCTCTTCACGCAGGCCCTGCTCCTGGAGAGCGAGGGGCACCGCGGCCAGGTGTACCTGGGCGCGGCCGCGGGCCTCCTGGCCGTGGTGGCGGCGGCCGTCCTCCTCAAGGGCACGCTGGGGCGCCTGCCCCTGCGGCCGCTCTTCGCCGTCTCCGGCGCCCTGCTCTGCGGGCTGGCCATCGTCTTCGCCGGCTCCGGGATCTACGCCCTGGTGGCGGCGGGCTACCTGTCGCCGCGGCCGGTGACGTTCCCCGAGGTGCCCTGGCTGGGCATCCACCCGGACCTCAGCGGCCTCCTCGTCCAGCTCGCCATCGTGGCCGTGGTGGTCTCCGGCGCGCTGCTCTCGCTGCGGCGGACCGCGCCCGAGCCCGCGGGCAAGGACCGGAGCTGAGCGCGGCCGCGCGCCTGCTGGGCAAGGCCGACTGCCACCTGTGCCACGTCATGCAGGCGGTGGCGGAGGCCGTGCTGCCGGAGTTCGGGCTCTCGCTCCGCACGGTGGACGTCACCGGCGACCCCGCCCTGCTCGCCCGCTACGGCCTCGACATCCCCGTCCTCACCGTGGACGAGCGCGAGGTGGCGCGCCATCGCATATCCCCCGAGGTGCTGCGCGAGCGGCTGATCGGGATGGGCCTGGCCCCGCGGCCCCGGACCTAGGGCCTTCGGGCTAGCGGACGGCGGTGGCGGCGGCGGGCGTGGCCTGCACGCGCGTGGCCCACGGCGACTCCGGGAACTCCTTGAGCAGGCGCGCGCGCGACTCGCGGGCCCCCGCCTCGTCGCCCAGCGCGGACTGGGCCTCCGCCGCGCCGAAGAGGGCCTGCGCGCGGTAGGGCGAGGACGGCTCGCCCAGCACGTCCTGGAACGAGAGCAGGGCCTCGCGCGGGCGCGCGGCGCGCAGCAGGCTCTCCCCGCGCAGGCTGAGCAGCGAGGCGTGGAGGGCCATGTCCCGGGCCGGGAACAGCGCGTGGCGCGCGTACTCGGCGGCGTCGGCCCAGCGCGCCTCGGCGTAGGCGCGCGAGGCGCGGTCGTAGAGGTCGCCCGCGTCGGCCGACGCCTCCCCCTGCGGCACGAAGCGCGCCGCCGCCAGGGCCACGAGCAGGGTGGTGGGCACGGCCGCTCCCCAGCGCCGCGGCGGCGTGGGCACCTCGCAGGCGTCCGCGGGGATGACGGGGGCGGCCGCGGGCGGCTGCTCCGCGCGGCGTCGGCGCCTCCAGACGGCCAGGGCCGCCAGGCCGGCCAGGCTCGACAGGGTGAGGGCGAGGCCGAGGACGTCGCTGGCGCGGCGGCCGTAGGTGAGGCGCACCTCGAAGGCGGTGGGCACCACCATCATCAGGCCCGGCGCCACGAGGTAGGGGCCGTCGGCCCCCTCCGCGCGCCAGCGCGGGTGGTACGCCACCTTGACCAGCACCGGGTGGCCCACCCTGCTGGTGCGGAGCGTGATGCGCTCGTCCTCCACCACGGACTCCACCTCGGTCCCCGCGGCCAGGGAAACGCGCGGCGGGGGCAGCCACTCGTCCGCCTCCACCGTCTCGAAGCGGGGGTCGTCGGTGAAGACGAGGTGGGGCTGCCCGCGCTCCTTGCGCGTGAACCAGCGGTACGACTTGTCGCGCCAGCCCGCGCGCGGGCTGCGCACGGGGGCGAAGGCCAGGGGCTCCGCGTAGCCCGTGCGCTGGTGCAGGCGGAAGACCACGTAGGGCGGGATCTCGCGCTCGCGGCGGGCGGCGGGGTGTCCGTCGAGGGCGGCCACCAGCGCGGGGCTGAGCGCGACCACGGTGTCGGCGTTGAAGAGCTCGAGGTGGCCGAGCGCGGCGTCGGTGTCGAAGCGCGAGTACTCGCGGCGGCGGAACGGGTTGGGCGAGGAGGCGCCCAGCTCGGAGGCCAGGTAGTAGACGGGGTGGGTGACCACGCTGGCCTGGTTGTAGACGCCCTCCAGGGTGGAGCGGCCCGAGAAGAAGGGCAGGGTCTCGTAGACGCGGATGGAGCCGGCCTTCTCGTGCTCCGTGGAGTACTCCACCGCCACCCGCGGGTCGGCCGCCGTCCCGTGCAGCCACTGGCTCAGCTCCGACCAGGCCGGCCACAGCTCCTTGGCCTCCAGGCCGCCCAGGTTGTAGTCCGCCCAGAAGCGCAGGACCTTGGAGTGCGCGTCGGACCAGGCGAGGGCCAGCATCACCGCCCCCACCGCGGCCACGTCCGAAAGGCGCAGGCGGGCGAAGAGCAGGCCGAGGAAGGCGGCGCCCGCGAGGGCCAGCGCGAGATGGGCGAAGGGCACGAAGCGGACGTCGATGACGCCGGCGGCGGGCGCGGCCGCGGCGAGGGCGGCCGCCACCAGGGCGGCGTGGGCGATGAAGAGGACGCGCTGGTCGTGCCCGCGCGCCCTGCGCGCGAGCAGGGCGGAGCCGGCCAGGGCCAGCAGGGCGGCCGCGAACAGCGGCCAGAGCAGCGGAGGGACCAGGCCGCGCCAGGTCACCGTGATCCAGGGGTCGTCGTAGGGCGTGGTCCAGCCCCAGTCGCCGAGCAAAGGCAGCAGCCAGAACCCGGCCAGGCACAGCGCGAGCCCGGCGATGGCGAGGAGCCAGCCCAGGGTGCGCAGCGGCCGGCGCGCGCCGTAGAGGAAGTAGGCGGCGGACAGGCCCGCCCAGAGCACGGCGTAGCCGTGGGCCAGGGCCACCAGGGCCAGCAGCGCGGCGGGCAGGACCGGGCTCGCGCCGGTGGCGTAGGCGCGGTACACGACGCCGAGGAAGAGCACGGCCAGGCCGATGCCCCACCCGTACGCGAACTCGCCGGTGAAGGCGCTGGCCAGGGTGCCGCCCCAGATGGGGTTCTCCTCGACGAACAGGAAGACGGCGCCGGCGGCGGCGGCGAGCAGGGGCGCCGGGAAGCGGAACCGCATCAGGCGGAACGCGGCGTAGGCGAGGAGGGGCAGGAGGAAGGGACCGCCGAAGGCGCCGAGCTTGAAGGCCGCGGGCAGGCCGAAGACGGGGGCGAGCGCGGCCATGGCCAGGAACGGGAGCGGGAAGTAGTAGAGGAGCAGCGGCTGGCCGAGGTAGGCCCCCGGATACCAGCCCTGCAGCCGCAGGCGCGGGAGCAGCCGCTCCACGAACCAGGCCGCGGTGGGGTAATGGCACGGCGTGTCGCCGCCCGCGGTGATGGTGGGCAGCAGGAGGAGCGAGGGCGGCACCGTGCCCAGCAGCAGGGCGTAGACGAGGAGGAGGCCGAGGGCGTCGGCGGCGCGCCGCCGCACGCGGCTCGCGCCGGGCGCGTCCGTAGGGGATTCGTCCGGGGCGGACATCAAGCGCGCGAGTCTACCCCGTTCCGAGGGGGGCTTGTCAGGAGGCGCGGCCGCCCGGCCCCGGCTCCACCATGCGGGCGCGCAGGCGCGCGCGGCGCTGCAGCAGCTCCACCGCCGCCTTCCCCGCCGGCGGGCGGCCCTCTTCCCACAGCCGCTCCAGGGCGCGCTCCACCGCGCGCAGCGCGGAGAGCGGGTTGCGCCCGCGCCGCTCGTGGTGGATGGCCAGGGCGCGCAGGGCGCGCCAGTCGCCCTCGTCCGCGGCGTGCTCCCACAGGCGCGCCGCCTCGGCGTGGTCGCCGCGGCGCCGCGCGCGCGCGGCCAGGCGCAGCAGCGCGGGCACGCGCACGGGGCTGGGCCCGTCGGCCGCGCGGCGGTACTCGGCGTCCGAGCGCTCGAACAGGCGCGCGCGCTCGTAGACGCGGGCCAGGCAGTACACGTCCAGCGGGTCCTCCGCCCAGCCCCCGTCCACCCACTGGCAGGCCAGGATGGAGAGGGCAGCCAGCGAGACCACGTCCAGGCGGTTGTGGTCGAGCACCTTGACCAGCGCGCGCCCGTCCCGGCGGCGCACGAAGTCGAAGTAGATGCGCGGGATCTCCTCCCCCCCCACGTCGCCGTGCCGGCGCAGGCGCAGGAGGTCGGTCTCCAGCGACTGCAGGCGGCAAGACATGAGGCGGGCGCGCCACAAGCGCCGCGCCGGCGGGAGCAGGTCGAGGTGCAGGCAGGAGGCGAGCGGCCACGGCTCGCGGTTGAGGCGGAAGCGCGCCTCCAGCAGGGGGAGGTCGAAGGTGCGGCCGTTGAAGGTGACGAGGTGACAGAACCGATGCAGGTCGGCGGCCAGCGCGTGCAGCAGCGCCGCCTCCTCGTGGTAGTCGCGCATGAGGTACTGGCGCACGCGGAAGCGGCCGCCCTCGAGCCAGCCCAGGCCCACCAGGAAGGCGGCGGTGCCCGTGCCCCCCGCCAGCCCCGTGGTCTCGGTGTCGAGGAAGACCGCGCGCCTCAGGTCGAAGGCGCCCAGGGCGGCCTCGCCCGAGAGCACGGCCACCGTCGAGGGCGACAGCACGCCGAAGCGGCTCAGGCTGACGTCACCGTGCAGCGTGTCCGCGGGCAGGTCCTGCTCCACCACGAAGAACTCGCCGCGCGGGTTCTCCGCGCGGCGACCCTGCAGCAGCTCCTCCAGCCGCGGCTGGCGCACGGCGGCCGGGGGCCGCGCGCGGCTCGCCCCCGCCGCCGCCATCAACCGCTGCAGGCGCTCCTTCAGGGGAAGCTCGTCGTGACGGCTGCCCAGGAGCGACTCCTCCAGCCGCGGCAGCTCGGGCGGCGGGCCCGGCCGGCGCAGCCGCTGCAGCCGGTCCCAGGTGGCGCTGCTCAGAGCGCGATCTCCTGGCCCTCGCGCGCGACCCCGAAGCCGCGCCGCACGAGAGAGCGGCGGGCGGTCGCGTCCCAGAGCAGGCGGTTGGTGTGGTTGAGGTGGATGAAGAGCACGCGCCCGCGGCCCCCCCCCAGGAGGGCCATCGTCTCCGGCACCAGCGGGTGCGGGATGTCGGCCTGGGAGCGGCCGGGGATCTCGTCCGCGGCGAAGAAGGTGCCGTCCAGGAGCGCGTGGTCCACCGCCGCCACCTCGTCCTCCAGTCGGCGGTCCCACGTCTCCCACTTGTCCACGTCGGGCAGGAAGAGCAGGGCGCGGGACGGCCCGCGGACGCGGAAGGCCACCGTGTCGCTCAGCTCGTCGCGGTGGGGCACGCGCAGCGCGGTCACGCGCAGGCCGGGCGAGAGCACGACCTCGCGGCCGGGCTCGACCTCGCGCAGGGAGAGGTTGCCCAGGGCCACCAGCTGGCTCCAGGGCGCGTTGGCGCGCAGGAAGGCGGCCATGCGCGGGGTGGCCCACACCGGCACGTCACGGGCGCCCCGCGCCTCGCGGCCGAGGTACATGAGCCCGGTGTAGTGGCCGATGTGGGCGTGGGTGACCAGGATGCCGTCGAGTCCGCCCAGCGCGTCGGCCTGCGCGGGCAGGTCGGGGGTGGCCTCCACCAGGAACCGCTTCCCCGCCGCCTCGTCGACGAGGCCGAGGGCGGCCACGCGCTCGCCGTGCGCGGGATAGCGCCGCGCGCGCCGGCACAGCTCCTGGCCGCAGCCGATGTGGGGCACGCCGCCGTCCTGCGCGATGCCGAGCACCACCGCCCGCACCGGCGGCCGCGCGGGGGCGCCGGAGGCGGCGGCGCCCAGGGCGAGGGCGGCCAGGGCGGGCAGGAGGCGCGCCTTCACTCCGGCGCCGCCTCCTCGAGGGCCGGCCCGTGCAGCCGGTCGAGCAGGGCCAGGGCCACCTCCTTGCCCCGGCGGCCGACCTCGCCCGGGGGGCCCACGCACGACGGGCAGCCCTCCGCGCAGGGACAGGCGGCGATCAGCGCGCGGCTCTCGCCCAGCAGCCGCTCGTGCAGCCGGAAGAGCGGCTCGGAGAGGCCGATGCCGCCCGGGTAGCCGTCGTAGAGGAAGACCTGCGGCTCGTATTCGAGGGAGAGGGAGCGGTCGCCGGGGCCGCCGGGCCCGCGCGAGGGGCGCGCCGCGTGCTGGGCGGTGCCGCCCTCGCCCAGGGCCAGGCCCAGGTCGCGCCGGTCGCACATCAGGAAGAGGGCGGCCAGCTGGCCCAGCGCGTGCGCGAGGGCGACCACGCCGTCGCGCCGATCCTCGCTCCCGTAGGGCAGGGCGGCCATGACCGCGCGCGGCACCGTCAGCCAGTAGGCGGTGGTGTGCATCTGGCTCTCCGGCATCTGCAGCTCGCCCGCGCCCACGTTCTCGCCCGTGTGGAACTTGATCTTCTTGAAGCCCACCACCTGCGAGGAGACGTGCACCTCGCCGTGGCTGCGCCGCGCGGCGCGCGCGGGCCGCTCGTCGAAGGTCTCCAGGATGCGCACCTTGGAGTGGGTGATGGCGTCGGTGTAGTAGTCCACCTCCGCCTCGCGCACGTGGGCGCGCCGCTGCTCGTGGTCGTAGCGCTCCACGAAGTAGGTGCGGCCCTCCAGGATGTAGACGGCCTTCTCGTGCAGGGTGGAGGGCGCGCTGTCGAAGTCCACCTCCGCCACCACGCACGGGTCGGAGGTCACGTCCTGCACCACGAAGTTGTCGGAGGAGACGCTGCGCAGGCTGACCGCGTCCGCGGGATAGCTCTCGGAGGTCCAGTGCCAGCGCCCGCCCGAGCGGTGCAGGAGCCGCTCCTCCTCCAGGAAACGCAGCACCTCGCCCAGGTCCTCGCGCGTGCCGTAGAGCGCGTGCTCGTCGTCGGCGAAGGGCAGCTCGAAAGCCGCGCACTTGACGTGGCTCAGGAGGATCTGCAGGTTGTCGGCGTTGAGCCGGCCCTGCTCGACGGGCGCGTCGAAGAAGTACTCGGGGTTGCGCGCGAGGAACTGGTTCAGGGGGGTCGAGTTCGCCACCAGCACGGCGGCGGAGGCCCCCTGGCGGCGGCCGGCACGCCCCGCCTGCTGCCAGGTGGAGGCCACGCTGCCCGGGTAGCCGAGCAGCACCGCGGCGTCCAGGCTGCCGATGTCCACGCCCAGCTCGAGGGCGTTGGTGGAGACCACCCCCAGCACGCTGCCGTCGCGCAGCCCGCGCTCGATCTCGCGCCGTTTCAGCGGCAGGTAGCCGCCGCGGTAGCCGCGGATGACGCCCTCCGCGCCGGGCCGGCGCTCGAGGGCCTCCTTCAGGTAGCTGACCAGCACCTCGGTGGACAGGCGCGAGGGGGCGAAGACGATGGTCTGCAGACCCTTGCCCAGGAAGGAGAGGGCCACGTCGCGCGCGCAGTTGAGGGCGGAGCGCCGGATGCCGAGCTGGCGGTTCACCACCGGCGGGTTGTAGAGGGCGAAGAACCGCTCGCCGCGGGGGGCGCCGCTGCGGTCGACGAGGCGCATGGGGCGGCCGGTCAGGGCCTCGGCCAGCTCGCGCGGGTTGCCGATGGTGGCGGACGAGCAGAGGAACTGGGGGGCGGAGCCGTAGAAGCGGCACAGGCGGTGGAGGCGGCGGAAGACGTTGGCCACGTGCGAGCCGTAGACGCCGCGGTAGCCGTGCAGCTCGTCCACCACCACGTAGCGCAGGTTCTCGAAGAGCCTCGCCCACTTCGTGTGGTGGGGCAGCACGCCCTTGTGGAGCATGTCCGGGTTGGTGATGACCACGTGGGCGCGCGCGCGGATGGCCTTGCGCGCGTCCTGGGGGGTGTCGCCGTCGTAGGTGAAGGTGCCGATGTCCGCCCCCAGCTCCTCCACCGTGGCGTGCAGGCCCGCCAGCTGGTCCTGGGAGAGGGCCTTGGTCGGAAAGAGGAAGAGGGCGCGCGCGTCCGGTTCGCCCAGGATGCGATCGAGGACGGGCAGCGTGTAGCAGAGCGTCTTGCCGGAGGCCGTGGGCGTCACCACCACCACGTTCTCGCCGCGCCGCGCGGCGTCGTAGGCCTCGCGCTGGTGCGTGTAGAGCCGCTCCACGCCGCGCGCACGGAGGGCCGCGCGCAGGCGCGGGTGGAGCTCCTCCGGGAAGTCCGCGTGCTGCGCGGGCTCGGGCGGGAAGCGGCGGAGGGCGGCGAGCACCGGCTCCTCGCCGAGCGTCTTCTCGATCTCGAAGGCCTTGAGGACGGCCAGGAGGCCGCGCTCGGGAGAGAGCGCCTCGTCGCGGCGCAGGACCAGGGGCTGGCTCAACGTGGGACCACTCACGGGGTGAACGAGTGGAGGATCCGCGAAGGAGGGGCCGCACGAGGTCCGGAGGAGCGGAAGCCGCCGCACGACAGGCCGGGAGGCGGAGACTCCCCCGCTGCCGCGCTCGGCGGTGGGCCCGGTCTAGCGGGTGATCTGCTGGATCACCCAGCTCGCGCCCTGCTTCACGAGGAGCAGGGTCTGCTGGGACTGGGAGGTCTTGCCGTCCTTGACCTCACGGCGGGTCACGCGCACCCGGGCGCGGTCGCCGCTGAAGCCGATGGACGCGACGCTCACGCCCACGTCCTCCGCCTCGGAGCGGCGCAGCGCGCGCTCCTCGGCGCCGGTGACGCCGGGCTTCACGCTCTTGAAGAGCGCGAGGTCGCGCGTCTTCAGCGCCTGCGCGTAGGTGGCCACCACCGCACGGATGGCGGCGTCGTCGGCGGAGCGCGGGTCGGCCGCGGGGGTGGGCGCGGGGGCCGGCGGCAGCGTCGCGGCCGCGGCCGCGGCCGCGGCGGCCGCGGCGGCCGCCGCCGCGCTCTCCGCGGATGCGCGCGCGCGGGCGAATCCCTCCGCCGCCGCTCCGTAGCGGCGCGCCGCCGCCGCGTACTCCTCGCGCTTGAAGAGGGCGTCTGCGTCGGCGGCCGCGGTGGCGGCGGCGCCGAACTCGGGCAGGGCGCCGGCGGCGGCGTCCCGCGCCGCCTTCTCCGCCCGCTGCGACGCCGCGCGCGCCTGCTGGGCCTCGGTGCGGAAGCTGCTGTTCAGGCGGGCCGTGAACTCGGCCACCGCCGCGTTTTCGGGGTCCAGGGCGAGAAGGCGCGACAGGCCGCGCGAGGCCGCGCGCGTGTCGCCGGAGGCGAGGGCGCGGCGCACGTCCGCCACCGCCCGCTCCACGTCGGCGAGGCCCTGGCGCGCCAGGCGGGCCACGTCGGTGGCGGCCACGTTGGCGGGGTCCACCGCCAGCACCTTCTCCGCCTCCGACACCCCCTCCGCGTACCTCCGCTCCCGCAGGGCCTGCTGCGCCGCGGCGAGCCAGGCGGCGCGCTGGTCCACGGCGGGAGGGGCGGGGACGGCGGCGGCGGGCGCGGTCACCTCCGGCGCCGGCGGCGCGGCCTGCTCGCGCATGGACAGCCAGGTGGCGCCCGCCACGGCGGCGGCCACGAGCGCCCCCCCGGCGTACAGCGCGAGGCGCCTGCGCCCCGCCTGCTCCGCGCCGATGCCCACCTGCGTCTGCGAGAAGCCGGAGAGCGTGGGGGGGTTCTGCGGCTTGAGCGTGGAGCCGGGCGCCGCCGGGTCCGGGGCCAGCGCCACCGCTCCCTCCACGCGGCCCGCCGGCGACACCGACACGGGCGGAGGCGGCGTGGAGGCGGCGGCGATGGCGGCCGCCCGCGAATGGGCCCCGGTGTCGGTGGGACGGCGCAACGGCCCCGATCCCAGCCGCCCCCGGTCCTTGGGGAACAGGAACGTGCGCACCTCGTGGATGGCGTCGCGCAGCTCGCCCGCGTCCTGGTAGCGGCGGTTCGGGTCCTTGGACAGGGCCTTCACCACGATGTCGCAGACGGCCGCGGGCAGCTCGGGCTTGATCGTCTCCAGCGGCTCCGGCTCCTTCTGCATGACCTGGAAGAGGATGGCGTGCAGGGAGGGGGCCTCGAACGGCTTCTTGCCCGAGAGCAGCTCGTAGAACACGGCGCCCAGGGAGAAGACGTCCGACCGCACGTCCGCCTTCTCCCCCTGGACCTGCTCCGGCGACATGTAGTTGGGCGTGCCCATCACGGTGCCCACCCGCGTCATGTCCGAGGAGGCCAGGCGGGCCAGCCCGAAGTCCATGATCTTCACCGTGCCGTTGGGCAGGAGGTGGATGTTGGCGGGCTTGAGGTCGCGGTGGACGATGGCGCGGGAGTGGGCGAAGGCCAGCCCTTCCGCGATCTCCTCCATGATGGTGATCTTCTGCTCGAGGCTCAGGGCCACCCCGCGCGCGATGGCGTCCTTGAGGTCCTGGCCGTCGAGCAGCTCCATGGCCATGAAGATGCGGCCCTGCTCCTCGCCGAAGTCGTAGACGGTGACGATGTTGGGGTGGCTGAGCACGGCCGCGGACTGGGCCTCGCGCACGAACCGCTTGCGCAGCTCGTCGTCCTCCAGGCCGGAGGGCATGGTCTTGATGGCGACGTGGCGGTTGAAGAAGGGGTCGAGGGCCTTGAACACCTCGCCCATGGCCCCCTGGCCGATCTTGGAGATGATCTGGTACTTACCGAGCCGGTCGGGTTGGTCCATGCAGCCCTGCGGGCCCCGGCATCATAGCACCCGCCGAGGAGGGGCCCACCGGCTACCGGCCGGCCGCACCGCCTTGCTACACTCGCGGTTTGGTGAAGCAGGAGCGATGAGCAAAGACCCGACCTTCCGCGTCCTCGGGAGCCTCCCCAGCCGCTCCCAGCGCTACGACGAGTACCGCCGCGAGTGGGACCGGCGCGAGGCCCTTCTCGACCCCGCCGACCACCCGGTGCACGTGGACCTCGAGTCGGTCGCGGTGTGCGACCTGCGCTGCGGCAGCTCGGAGGAGGACCCCCAGGGCTTCTGCCAGATCTGGACGCACGAGCACATCCGCACCCAGGGCTTCGACGCCTACACCTACCAGCGGGGCTACATGGACCCCGTCCTCTACGGGCGCCTCCTCCAGCAGTGCGCGGACGCCGGCGTCAGCTCGCTCAAGCTCAACTACCGCGGCGAGCCCTCCCTGCACCCGCGCATCGTGTCCTTCGTGCGCGAGGCCTCGGGCCTGGGCTTCCCCGACATCATGATGAACACCAACGGCAACGGGGGCGCGCGCAAGAACCCCGACCTGTTCGCCCACATGGTGGAGGCGGGCATCACGGACCTGATGTTCTCCGTGGACGCCTGCGACCCCGACAGCTACCACAAGCAGCGCGTGGGCGGCAGCTGGGAGATCCTCCTGAACTCCGTGCGCTCGGCGGTGCGCGCGCGCGCGGAGGGCAAGGGCGCGCCCGACTGCCGCATCCGCGCCTCCGTGGTGCGCACGCACGTGAACGCGGAGGCGGTGGACAGCGGGCGCATGGAGGAGTTCTGGCGCGGGAAGATCGGCGTGGACTGGATGTCGATCAGCGAGTGCTACTTCCCCGCCGGCACCGAGCACCACTGGAAGGCCGCGCACTGGCGGCAGATGGACGCCTCCGAGTTCCAGTGCCCGGATCCCTTCCGCCGCATGGTGGTGACCTGGGACGGGCGCCACACCATGCCCTGCTGCCAGGGCTTCACGCTGGAGATCGACGGGGGGCCGGTGGTGCGCCTGCCCGGCTACCCGCTGATGAAGAGCATCAAGGAGGCCTGGGCCAGCCCCAACTTCGAGCGCCTGCGGGAGGCGCACCGCCGCCGCACCTGGGACGACGAGGCCGGCGGCGAGCCGATCTGCCGCTCCTGCGCGGTGACCAAGGTGCCCACGCGGCTGGAGCTGCGGCCGAAGGCGGTGGCCCTTCCGGCGCGGGGCTGAGCGTGGGGAGCGACTCCTTCGACCTGCGGCCGCACATCCGGGCCCTCCTCGCGGGGGTGGGCGAGGACCCCGACCGCGAGGGGCTGGTCAAGACGCCGGAGCGCGTGGACAAGGCCTTCCGCTTCCTGACCCAGGGCTACGCGCAGGACGTCGACGAGCTGCTCAACAAGGCGCTCTTCACCGTCGACTACGACGAGATGGTGGTGGTGAAGGACATCGACGTCTTCTCGCTGTGCGAGCACCACCTCCTGCCCTTCTTCGGCAAGGCCCACGTGGCCTACATCCCCAACGGCAAGGTGCTGGGGCTGTCCAAGATCCCGCGCCTGGTGGACGCCTTCGCGCGCCGCCTCCAGGTGCAGGAGCGCCTGACCGTTCAGGTCGCCGAGGCCATCCAGGACACGCTCGGGCCGCGTGGCGTGGGCGTGGTCATCGAGGCCATGCACCTGTGCATGATCATGCGCGGGGTGGAGAAGCAGAACTCCGTCGCCATCACGTCGTGCATGAAGGGAGCGTTCCGCGACCAGCAGCAGACGCGCGAGGAGTTCCTGTCGCTGATCCGCAAGAAGCACAACGGCCTGGGCTAGGGGCCCCGCCCGGTCAGCGACGCCGGCGGGCCTTCGCGCGGCGGCCTCGCGCCGCCTTCCTCGTGCCGCGGCGGGCGGGCCGGCGTGCGGGACGCGCGGCGCGCGCGTGCGCGGCCGACGTCTTCTTGATGATGGCCTCCGCCCGCCGCGCGTCCTCCTCGCCCGGGAAGCCGAAGACCGCACAGTAGCGATCCCCCACCACCTGCGCCACCAGGAACGCGATGTCGATGCCGGCCTCGGCCAGGGCACGGCTCAGGCCGTGTCCGAGGGCGGGACGGTCCTCGCCCTCGACCAGCAGCGTGGGGATGGCGGTGGCGGGGGCCAGCCGGCCCGCCCGCGCCGCCTCCTCCTGCTTCCGGTTGGACACGGGCGCCAGCTCGATGACGGCCCTGTCCTCCCGGCCCGGGATGCGGTACCCCATCACCACCTTCAGGTCGGCGCCGGCCTGGGCCAGGGGCCCCAGCGCCTCCGCCAGCAGGCCCGGACGGTTGCCGTCCTCGCGCCGCCACAGCGTCAGCCGCTTCACCTTGACCGCCATGCGTCCCTCCTCTCCGTCGTAACAGAGAGGATAACGCCGGGCGTCCGGGGGACGGCGGAGGCCGGCGGAACTCCGGTCAGACGACCGGGGAGGACAGGACCAGCTCGCGCTTCTCGGCGCAGAGGGCGGTCACCAGGATGCGGAAGCTCTCCAGCGACTCGTCGCTGAGCAGCTGGAAGTCGGCCTGGCCCGCCATCACACGCTCCCAGTCCGTGCCCGCGAGGGTGCGGTGGGCGGCCACGCGGTCCGTGGAGCGCGCGACGACGCGGGGGACGATGCGGAAGCCCTCGCGCAGCGCCCAGAGCCTGATGCGGAACTGCTCCACCGAGGTCACCACGACGTGATGGAGCACGGTGGCCAGCCCGGCCACGCCCCAGGTCCCCGGGAGCCGGAAGCCGCGCACCGGCAGGGGCCGCACGGGCAGCATCGCCGCCACCATCCGCGAGTAGACGGACATGCCGGCCAGGAGCCGCAGGCGGTCGGGCGCGGCCTGGGCGATGACGGCGCAGCCGGAGCGGAGGAGGCGGATGGCGTCGTCCACCGAGCCCGCGTCGCGGAAGCGCAGGGCCTCGCCGTACGAGTAGCCCGCGGTCTCGAGGTCGAGGCTGATGGAGGCCTTGAGCTGGCGGTACGCCTGGAGGCCCGCGGGGGTCAGCAGCATCTCCCAGTCCCGTCGGATGGCCTGGTTGTTGTGGAGGTGGAAGACGCGCAGGAACAGGACGAGGCCCAGGGCGGCGGCCACGATCCAGAGCACGCTCACGCGCCGGCGACCGCCAGCGCCTGCCCGACCGGCCCCTCGGCCTCCCGGCGCCGCCAGGCCGCGTGGGCCCACAGCACCGTCACGGCGAAGTAGGCGACGGGGTTGAGCCGGTTGAACCAGGGCCGGAAGCCCCAGTCCGTGAGGTCGAGCAGGCTCAGCCCGGTGGAGAAGATGAAGAGGTAGGGGACGAAGCCGAGGAGGATGGCCTTGTGCAACGGCTCCATGGGCACGCGGAACCAAACGGCGAGGGCCAGCACCGAGGCCATGAGCCAGATGGTACCGCTCAGCACCCGGGGGTGGAGCTGCGCGGCCTGGCCCACGATGCCGGGCGACGCGGGAAGGACGACGAGCACGGTCGCGGTGACCACCGCCACCGCCACCGCGGCGGCGCGGGCGAAGGCCGCGGCACCGGGGAAGGCCTGGAAGGTGCGGGCGGAAAGCTCGAGGGCGATCCCCAGCTTGAGGGTGTCGTAGGCGGCCTCCTTGAGGACCCAGAACTGGAGGTTGTAGAACCGCGCGGGCCAGCAGAGGACGAGGGCCTCCCCCGCGAACACCACGCACAGGTAGGCCGTGAACGTCCAGCAGGAGTCCAGGCGCCGCCGCCGGAAGAGGCCGGCGCACGCGGCCAGCAACCCGGCTTCGCTCGCGAGGGCCAGCGCGCCCTGCGCCGGGGTGAGCATCAGTCCGCGGGCGCGATCCTCGGCTTGGTCTTCCGGATGCGCCGGCGCTCGATGCCGTAGCGCGCGAGCCAGGAGTAGATGGTCATGCGCGCGCAGCCCATGGCGCGCGCCACCCGGGCCACGTTCCACTCGTGCCGCTCGAGCAGGAGCAGGAGCTGGTGCCGCCGCACCTCGTGGGGCGCGGTGAGCTCCAGATAGCTCTCGGGGTTGGTGGGGGCCACGGGGGCGGGACGCTCCGTGTTGCCGGCGAGGGCGGCGGCCAGCACGCCCGAGAAGCGCCGCACGCCGTCGAGGTCGATGGCCTCCGGGAAGCGCGGGTCCGCGCTGTCGAGGTAGACCAGGCCCACCATGTCGTCGTCCTCGTCGCGCACGGGCAGCATGACCGCCTGCAGCTCGTGGGGTACCGCGCCTCCGCTGCGCGCCGGCTCGCCCGCGGCCAGGGCCCGGCGATGGGCGGCGAAGAGCTGCGTCGCGACGTCGAGCGCGGCCTGGTCGAGCGCCTCCGAGGCGAACAGGCGCAGCCGCTGCTGGTCCCCGCTGGCGACGGTGAAGAGCGCGGCCACGCGCGCGTTGTTGCGCATGGCCAGGACCTGCAGCGCGCGCTGCGCTCCGCGCTTCGGGTCGTCCGCCAGGAGCAGTTGGGTCAGTTCCGACAGCTGTCGTTCGAGCATGGCAACCGCCTTACAGAATCCGCCGAATTATAGGCGATGGCGCGTACCGGACCGCAAGCGTCGGGTACAGATTTCCCGGGTTTCCGACGCTCGTTTTCGTCAGATTCATTGACGCTGTATGTCATGCTCCGCCCCCGGCAGGACCATAACGCCTGCAGGGAGGTCACGATGGCGGAGCTCTTCGTCGTCTTCACGCTGTTGTTCTGGGACTGGGGCTGGGACGGCCCGCGCGGGAGGTTCCTCGAGAGGACCGCGGCGGTCGAGGACGACCGGGCCGGCACGTTCGACGGCGGCACGCCGATCCCGCCCAAGCCGTAGCCGCGGGAGCGGGCTGCGGCACGGGGCACGTTCGAGGCCCGACGGCCGGGCGGAGGGCTCCTCCGTCCGGCCGATGCACTTCTCAGCCGCCGGGCGCGGCGAGGCCGAGGCGAGCCTCCATCCGGCGCGCCGCCTCCGGGCGGTCCGCCAGCAGGGGCCGTAGCCTTCCCCACTCCCGCCGGAGGTCCTCGACCGTGTCGACGTCCGGCAGCGGCGGCAGGAGGCGCACGCGCAGGCCGAGGCGCGCCGCCCGCTCGCGCGTCGCCCGCAGCACCTCCGGCGTGCTCCAGGGGACGTCCGCGAACAGCCCGGGGTGGGCCTGCCGCAGGGCAATCAGGTAGTAGCCGCCGTCGGGCGAGGGACCGAGGACGAGGTCGTGGCCCTCCAGCCCGGCGAACGCCGCCTCGACCGCTTCGCGAGTCAGCCACGGCACGTCGCTGCCGATCACGGCCGCACGCGCGGCGCCGCCGGCCAGGGCCGCGGACAGCGCGTGGAGCATGCGCGCGCCCAGGTCGCCGCCCTCCTGCGCGAAGAGCGCCGCGCCGGGCAGCCACGCGGCCATCTCCGCCCGGGCCTCGGCCGGCGTGAAGAAGAACACCCGCCGGTATCCGCCGGGAGCGGGCGCCGTGGCCCGGACCGCGGCCTCGGCCAGGGCGCGGTAGACGAGGGCGGCCTCCTCTTCGCTCAGCGCGGGCAGGAGGCGGGTCTTGACCGCCCCCGGCCGCGGCGCCTTGAGGAACACGATCAGGACGTCCTCGGTCATGCGAGAGGGCGAGCGGCGCCGCGGCGCCGCCACGCGAGCCCCGCCAGCAGCAGCGGGGGAAGGTACTCGGCGGCGCGCACGCCCCAGCCCACGCGCCATTCGCCTCCGGCCAGCCACGCCGGGTAGACGAGGTAGGCCAGCGGCAGCAGCGCGGTGAGGGCCATGAGCGGCGGCGCGTCCCGCAGCGCGAGCAGCGGGACCAGCCACAGCGCGTACCAGGGCAGGACGTTGGGGGACAGCACGATCCACGCCGTGGCCAGCGCCATGGCCGCGCCGACGGCGTCCACGCCCCGCCAGGCCAGGGCGGCGGCGAGGGCGAGCAGGAGGCCCGCGGCGCCCGCGGCCGCGCTCTCGTGCGACCCCGCGATGCCGGCCAGCAGCGCGAAGCCCGTCTCGTTGAAGCGCCAGTAGCGGCCGTAGTCCTGGAGGCTGCGCCACAGGCCCGGGCCGGCCCCGCGGAACGGCAGGAGGAGGGCGGCCATGACGGCAAGGGGGACCAGCAGGTGCCAGGGGCGGAAGCGCCGCGCCCAGGCCGCCGCCACCAGCGCCGGCAGCAGCTTGGCCGCCGCGCCCAGGCCGCCGAGGAGGGCGGCGAGGGCCGGCCGCCCCGCCTCGAGGGCGCAGAGGGCCCCCACCAGCAGCGCGATGGCCAGGGCGTCGTTGTGGCCGCTGCCCGCGCCCTCCACGAGGGCGAGGGGGCTCCAGGCCGCGACGAGGAGCCGGCCCCGCGGCAGCCCCCGGCGGCGCAGCAGGAGGGCCAGCGGCCACCACGACAGCATCTCGCAGGCGGCCACCAGCGCCTTGATGGCGGTGGCGCTGGGCCAGAGCGCGGTGACGGCGCGGGCCGCGAGCTGCCACAGCGGCGGGTAGATCGCGGTGTACCGCTTGTGGTTCATGCGCTCCCACGACTCGTCGCGCAGGGACGCGGGCGCCACCTCGGCGCGGAACCGCCAGGCGTAGGGGTTGCCCCCGGCGTTCTGCACCCGCCCCTCGTAGACCGAGCGGTGGACGTCGTTGGAGAGCAGCGGGGGGGCGGCCACCAGGGCCACGCGCCAGGCCACCGCCGCGAGAAGGCAGAGGCGCAGCGCCCCGGGCGTGACGTCGCGGCTGGTGGCCACCGCCGCGAGATAGGCGGCGAAGGCGGCGGCGTACAGCACGAGGAAGGAGGGGACGCGCGGCGTCTGGTCGCCCTGGAGGGCCCAGACGGCCACGCAGAGGGAAAGGGCGGCGCCGGCCCCCACCAGGCGGAGGGCGGCGCGGCCCCGGTCAGGCGCGTCCGGACAGGGCATGCCGGGCGATCAGGCCCAGGATCTTCGCGCCCGCGCCCACGCTCCCCCGGAGGGTGCCGCTCACCTTGCTCCGCCCCACGCGCGGGCGGTAGTCCACCGCCACCTCCACCACGCGCAGGCCGCGACGCCGCGCCTTGATCTGCATCTCCACCGTCCAGCCGAACCCCCCGTCCCGCATGTCCAGGCGCCGCAGGGCGCCGGCGGTGATGGCGCGGAAGGGGCCCAGGTCGGTGGCGCGCGTTCCGATGAGGGCGTTCATGAGGGCGACGCACAGGCGCGTGCCGAGGATGGCGTGCCAGGGATGCGCGCCGGGCGCGCGCCGGCCCCGCGCGCGCGAGCCGATCACGAGGTCGGCCTCTCCGCGGAGGATGGGGGCGAGCACGTCGCGCAGCTGCGCGGGATGGTCGCTGTGGTCGCCGTCGAGGAAGGCCACCACCTCCGCCTCGGGCGCGGCGGCGATCCCGGCCAGGCAGGCGGAGCCGTACCCGCGGCGCGGCTCGTGCACGACGGTGGCGCCCGCGGCGCGGGCCACGGCCGCGGTGCGGTCGCGCGAGCCGTTGTCCACCACGATCACGCGGTGCGCCCCGGGGGGCAGCTCGGCGAGCACGGCGCCGATGGCCTCCTCCTCGTCCAGGGCGGGGATGACCACGGCCACGCGCGGGACGTCGCGGGAGGGGACGGCGGCCACGGTGCGATGCTATTCGCGCCGGACCGGACAGGTCCACTCCGGCGGCTACAATGCCGGCCCATGCTGCGTCCCCTGATCGCCACCCCCCTGCTCGTGCTCGCCGCCGCCGCCGCCTTCGCCCAGGGCGGCCAGGGCCCCGACTTCGACTTCGAGGTCGACAGCTTCTTCCGCGACGAGTGGACGCGCGAGATCTTCCCCCCGCCGGGACAGGCCGAGTTCACGAACACGGAGCGGTGGCGCTTCCAGCTGCGCCCGCGCGTCACCCTCAACGCGGGGGGCTTCCTGGCCGGGGTGGGGGGCGAGCTCAACACCAGCGACGCCGAGAACGTGGGCGAGATCCGGCCCCTGCTCATCCGCGACAACTACGACGCGGAGGACGTGCGCCTCGACCTGGCCTACGCCGGCCTGGAGGCGGGCGGCTTCCGCCTGCAGGCCGGGCGCTTCTTCATGCCCGTGGGCTTCACGGAGATGATCTGGGACCGCGACCTGCGCCCGCAGGGCGTGACGGTGGGCCTCATGTCCAAGGACGCCTCGGGGGCCGACCGGGCGGGCCTCACGCTGCTGGCCACGCGCGGCAGCCACGTCTTCGAGGACGACGAGACGGAGATGCTGGTGGGCTCGGTCAAGCTGGGCTGGGCCTCGGGCCCCGACTCCAGCGTGGAGGTGACCGGGTCCTTCGTCTACTTCAACGACCTGGCGGAGCTCGAGCCCATGATCCGCCGCCAGAACTCCAGGGTGGACGGGCTCCTCACCGACGACTACAAGGTGATCGACGCGGTGGTGCGGGTGAGGCGGGAGGGCGGCCTCCACTCCGAGCTGGTGGCCAACTACTGCTGGAACGTGGCCGCCGACGAGCTCAACAACGGCCTGTGGCTGGCCGGCGTGTTCGGGTCCACGCGCACGGCGCGCGCCCGCCTGGAATACACCTACGCCAGGGTGGAGCGCGATGCCACCGTGGCCGCCTACGCCACCGACGACTTCTTCTGGGGCACCGGCTGGGAGGGGCACCGCGTGGACCTCGGCGTCCGCGTCGCGCAGGCGCTGGCCGTCCACGTCACCGGGCAGATGCAGCGGTTCAAGGACAGCCCGCGCATCGAGGAGCAGGACCACTGGGTGCGCCGCATCCGGCTCGACGTGCGGCTGTTCATCGACTAGGGGCGGCGGGCACCGGAGCCGACAGCCGGGGCTTCACCGCCCGGCTGCCGGCTCGGCGCGCCGAAGGTCAGCGCGAGGCGATGGGTGCGGAGGCGGCCGCCGGCTTGGCCTCCAGCGCGTCGAGGAGCGTGTAGGGCACACGCGCGCTGACCTGCACGCGCGTGCCGTCGGTGGTGACGCTGACCGACTGCGCCAGCTCCCCGAGCTCGGGCTTGCTGGAGGCCTGCAGGGTGGCCAGGGCCACGAAGCCCTTGACCACGTCGCCCAGCCCGCGCGCCGCCTTCTCGTCCTCCGCCTCGCCCGTGAGCTCCACCGCGATGAGGGGGTCGAGGTCGCCGGTGAGGACCACCGACTTCAACCCCGGCAGGGGCAGGCTCGCGCCCCGCGCGCCGGGCAGCGAGCGCGGCGCGTGGCTGAGCGCGGTCTGGTCGCCCACCGCCCAGAACGTCGCCCCCGCGCGCACCTGGCCCAGCAGGCCCATCAGCTGCTCGTTGCCCCGCAGGTCGGCCTTGCCCGCGGCGCGGCCGCTGACCATCCGTTCCACCGCGCGCTGGTCGCCGATGACGAACACGTCGTCGGAGAGGAAGGCGAGCGCTCCCGCGTCCTTCTTGCCCTCGCGCAGGACGTAGATGGTGACGCCGTCCTGCTGCTTCCAGGTGACGGCCTTCTTCTCCTGCTCGATGGCGCGCGTGACCTTGTAGCGGTCGAAGCGGCCCTTCACCAGGACCAGCCCGCCCGCCGCCGAGGCGCCGCCCTGCCCCGCGATCACCAGGGTGTCCACGTCGCGCTCGGGGTCGAGGCCCGTGTGCTTCTCGATCTCGGCCAGGGCGTCGGTCCCGGCGCCCTTGCGCGCGCGCTCGTAGAAGGGGCTGGCCACGAAGCGCGGCACGTCCAGCCCCGCCAGGAAGCGGGTCTCCGCGGGGAGGCTGAGCCCCTCGCCGGGAAGCGGCCCCACCGCGGACCGGCCGGGATCCAGGTACCAGGCCACGGCGGCCCCCGCCGAGCCCAAGGCCAGGACCAACAGCGAGATAGCGACCACGATGCGGCTACGTCTCATTCCACCCTCCAGGCCCAGCCGAGCCTCCAGTGTACGGCGTCACTGTCCGATTAACGCAGCCAGGGGGAGAAAAGATCCACCCGTTCTATACTGCGCCCTCCTGGGCCGCGCCCGCCGCGACGGGCAGGCGCCGGGCCGTGCTGGAGGCTTCAACACCAGGGAGTCCGGGCGTGCCTCAAGGGCATCGCGTACGCCTCGCCGACGGCAGCGTCATCAACCTCGACCGCGCGCAGCTCCGGTCGTGGTTCGAGCGCGGTCTCATCACCGCGGACAGCCAGGTGCAGTCTCCGGGCTCGTCGCAGTGGGTGCGGCTCTCGGAGGTGCTGGGCCTCAAGCCGACGCCGCCGCCGTCCGGCCCCCCCGCGCGTCCTCCCGCCGCCCGCCGCCGCGCGCGGCGCCCCGTGCCCTGGGCCGGGATCGTGCTGGGCGCGTGCCTGGTGGCGATCGCGGGCGCGGCCTGGGCCACCGCGGACCGCTGGCTGCCCCTCGTGTTCGGCCCGTCGGACGTGGACGCCACCGCCCTCCCCGCCGGCAAGCCCGTGCCCACCGCGTCGGAGCTGGCCGCGGAGGCGGTGGCCCGCGAGGCTCCCCACCTCACCCGCGCGGTGGCCGCGCGGCTGATGACGGAGAGCGCGGCGGGCGTGCTGGAGCCGCCGGACGCGTTCCGGCGCGCCTACCTGCTGGCCGGACGCGGGGTGAACGCGCTCAGCCGCGCCGAGGCCAACGAGTTCGGCGCCCTCAACACCGCGGCCTACGCCGCCCTGGGCGCGCGCGAGCGCCAGCAGCTCGGCGCCTACATCGACCGCGTCCGGTCCCGCCAGCCCACCACCCCCGCCGAGGACGCGGCCATGAGCGCCCTGATGAAGACGGCCGTGCTGCGGCTGTCCGCCGCGCGGCGGGCGCGCCTGCAGGTCCTCTTCGAGAAGGCCGTGCTGGCGGGCCTCGACAACCCGGGCCTCTCCTCGCGCTGAGCGTCCCCTCCGCGGGACGGCGCCTACTGCTCGAGCACGTACTCGCGGCGCGAGAAGACGGCGAAGCTCAGGGCGAGGCCGGCGGCGGCCACCCCCACCAGCACGGCCACGCACCACTCGGGCGGCAGCTTCTCCCCCACCGCGGCCGCGCCGCGCATGGCCGGGGCGTGGCCCAGCAGCGACCGGAGCCACGCGGTCAGGGTGAAGCGCGGGAGGTAGCCGGGCAGGTTGGCCAGCGACTCCCACACGTAGAGGAAGAGCAGCCCGGGGATGAGCGGGCGCCGCATCAGCACGCCCATCAGCGCGAAGACGCCGCCGTAGGCGAGGAGCGTCAGCACCATCACGCCGAGGTCGCGGAACAGGTGGGGCACGGCCAGGGCCGTCCCCGTCACCCCGCGCGCCGTGGCCAGGAGCAGGAACGTCACCACCGCCGAAGGGAGGCAGATGCACGCCGCCGCCACCACGAAGGCCGCGAACTTGCCGCCGAAGATCGCGGGCCGCGTGATGGGACGGCTGGTGAGGTAGGTCAGCGTCTTGCCGTCCACCTCGTCCGCCACCAGGGAGGTGGCGTAGAAGAGCGCGGCCAGGGGCAGCACGTTGCCGACGTAGAAGTAGGCCATCAGCCCACGGTAGAGGTCGTAGCCCGCGATGCGCGCGGGCAGCCTGGCCAGCAGCACGCCCCGGTAGAGGAGGGCGAAGACGACGGGCAGGCCGAGGAGCACGGTCATGACCACGGCCCGGCGTCCCCAGAGCATGCCCTCGAGGGAGAGGTCGAAGACGCGGCGCGCCGCGGACAGGGTGGGCACGGGGTGGGTGGTGTCCCTCATGGCCTCGCCCGCGGCGCGGCGACCGGAGGCCCCTCCCAGCTCTCCCCCACGCGGGGGGTAGGGAGCTGCTTCTCCGCGGACGGCGCCGCGCTCATCGGTGCACCAGGTACCGGAAGACGGACTCGAGGTCCTCGTCGGGCGAGTACATCTCGCTCACCCCCGTGTCCAGGGCGGCCTGCATCAGCGCCTGGTAGAGCTCGTCGGGCTTCGCCGTCTGCACCGTGAGCCATTCCCCCTCCGCGCCGAAGGAGAGGGACAGCACGTGCCCCGCCCCCACCAGCGCCGCGGCGAGACGGCGCGGCTCGCGCGCGCGCAGGGCCACGGTGTGCGGGTGCTCGTCGAGCAGGTCGCGGATCTCGCGCACGTCGCCCTCGGCCAGGATGCGCCCCTGGTGGATGAGGAGCACGGTGCGGGTCATGGCCTCCACCTCGTGCAGGATGTGGCTGGAGACGAGGACCGTCCGGCCCTGGCGGCCGAGCTGCTTCACGAGGTCCACCATGCGGCGGCGGTTGACGGGGTCCATGCCCGTGAGCGGCTCGTCCAGCAGGAGCACCTCCGGGTCGTGGGCCAGGGCCTGCGCCATCTTGAGGCGCTGGCGCATGCCCTTGCTGTACCCGCCGACCTTGCGGTCGCGCGCCTCCACCAGCGCGACCAGGCGCAGCGCGTCCTCCGCGCGCGTCCGGCACTCCGCCTCGTCGAAGCCGGTCAGCCGGAGCAGCGTGAGCAGGAAGTCGAGCCCGGTCAGACCCTCCCAGAACGCGTCCGGCTCCGGGCAGAGGCCCACGCGGTGGAAGAGGGCGGGCGTCCCCCACGCGGGCTCCCCCAGCAGCCGCACCTCGCCCTGGCTCGGGCGGAGCTGGCCCGCGGCCAGCTTGAGGAAGGTGGACTTGCCCGCGCCGTTGGGCCCCAGCAGCCCCGTCACGCCCGGCCCGAGGCGGACGGTCACGTCGTTGAGGGCGATGACCTGCCCGTACCAGCGCGACGCCCGGACGAACTCGATGCCGCCCGCCGGGGCCGGCGCCCCCGCCGGGGACGCCCCCGCGGCCGCCGCTTCCGCGCTCACGTGACGATCTCCACCGCGCGCACCTGCCGCCGCAGGACGAGCAGGCAGGCGGCGCCCGTGGCGGCGAGCACCAGCGCGGGCAGGTACCACGGGAGGGCGGGGGCGGGCCCGCCCAGCATCGCCTCCCCCAGCAGGCGCAGGTTGGCCTGGGGGGAGAGCAGCGCGAAGTACGGCTTGTCGTAGATCTCCTGCAGGACGCCCTGCACGACGTCCAGCATCATGAGCAGGCCGAAGAAGGCCAGGCCCGCGGCGCGCGCGCTCTTGGAGAGGGCGGAGACGGCGAGGGCGACGAGGCTGATGGTCACCGAGACCAGCAGGCCCTGCACGGCGACGGACGGCGCCAGCCAGGCGTGCGCGCGGGTCAGGAGGAGGGAGGGCACCAGGGCCAGGCCCACGAGGTACAGGAGGAGCGCGGGGACCGCCGTCACGAAGAGCGTGAGCAGGAGCGGCACGGCGAGCTTGCCCACCACGTAGTCCCGGCGCGTGAGGGGACGGGACAGGTAGACGACGAGCGCCCCCGTGCGCCGGTCGTTGGCCACCAGGCCGGAGGCGGCGAACGTGGTGAGCACGAAGGCGATGGGCATCTGCCAGGCGTAGAAGCGGAGGTACAGGGGTCCCCCCACCGGGAGCACCTGCGCCATGGGGCCCAGCTGCGTCTGCGTGAGCACGTAGAGGTAGATGGAGAACCCGGCGAAGGGAAGCCAGGCCCCCATGAGCAGGACCACGAAGGCGCGGCGCGAGAGGACCAGGCGCAGCGCCTCCCGCGTGATGGGCCAGAAGCGCGTCTGGCGCAGCGCCTCCCGCGCCTCGTAGTGCCGGTACGTCTGCTCGTAGACGGGCACGCGCTCAGGCCGCGGGGGGCGGGTGCCCCAGGGCGTCGAGGAAGACGTCCTCCAGGCTCTGGGCGCTCGGCCGCAGGCTGCGGACCTGCACCCCGCAGAGGAGCGCGGTGCGGAAGATCAGCTCCGGCCCCTGCCCCTCCGGGAGCGACACGCGATGCCCGTCCTCCCCGTCGTGCCACTCCCCGCCCGCGTCGCGCAGGTCGGTGAGGAAGGCGGTGGGGTCGCCCTTCACCCGCACCTCGAACACGGAGCGGCGGGGGCCGGTCAGCTCCGCGAGGGGGCCGCTGCGCGCCACGCGGCCCTGGTTGAAGACGACCACCTCGCCGCACACCTCCTCCACGTCGTGCAGCAGGTGCGAGCAGAGGATCAGGCTGATGTCGCGGCGGGTGGCCACGTCGCGGATCAGGGCCAGCATCTCCTCGCGGCCCGCGGGGTCGAGCCCGTTGGTGGGCTCGTCGAGCAGGAGCAGGGCGGGGTCGTGCACGAGCGCCTGCGCCAGCTTCACGCGCTGCTTCATGCCCGTGGAGTACGTGTCGACGGTGCGGTAGCGCGCCTCCTCCAGGCCCACGTAGTAGAGCACCTCGTGCGCGCGGCTGATGGCCTCCGCCCGCGGGAGGCCGCTCAGCTCGGCGGCGAAGGCCACGAAGGAGGCCGCCGTCATGCCCGGCAGGTGGCAGTCGCTCTCCGGCATGTACCCGACGCGGCGCCGGACCTCCAGGGGGTCGCGCGTCGGGTCGAGGCCGAAGGCGGCGATGCGGCCGGCGTCGGGATCGAGGAAGCCGAGGAGGGTCTTGAGGAAGGTGGACTTGCCCGCGCCGTTGGGGCCGAGCAGGCCGGTGGCGCCGGGGCGGAAGGCGCCCGTCACCCCGTCGAGGGCGCGCACCAGGCCGTAGGACACGACGAGGCCCTCGAAGGAGACGATCGGCTCCACCGGGATGCTCAACGCAGGGACCTCCTCCATGGTTCCGCAATTCTGGCCGACATCACGCGCCCGCCGTGAGCGGATGCCAAGATGGGGCGTGGCGTCCTCCGCGCGCGTCGTCCTGCCCGCCCCCGTTCGCCGTTGGGTGCGCCCCCTGGCCCGCGCCGGCTTCCTGGCCAAGGCCGCCGTCTACGTGGCCGTGGGGCTGCTCGCGGCGAAGGCGGCCGTCGGCTGGGGCGGCCGTCCCACCGACACTCCCGGGGCCATCGCCGCCGTGCGGCAGCAGCCGGGCGGCGCCCTGGCCGCGGCCGCCATCGGCCTCGGGCTGCTCGCCTACGCGGCCTGGCAGGCGGCGCGCGCGCTGGCCGACACGGAGCACCGCGGACGCGGGGCCGCCGGCCTGGCCAGCCGCGGCGAGTCGCTCGTGAACGCCCTCGTCCACCTCGCCCTCGCCCTCAGCGCGTTCGCCATCGCCCTGGGCCTGGGCGCGGGGCCCTCGGCGGCGCCGGGCGCCTGGACGGCGCGGGCGCTGCGCGCCCCCGCCGGCGCGTGGCTGGTGGGGCTGGCCGGGCTGGGCTTCGCCGCCGCCGCCGTCCAGCAGCTCTGGAAGGCGGCCGTGGTCGAGTTCGAGAAGGACCTGGCCGTGGACCGGATGGGCGCGCGGGCGCGCATGTGGATGCGCCGGCTGGGGCGCTTCGGCGTGCTCGCGCGGGGCCTGACCTTCGGCATCATCGGCGTGTTCCTGGTCCGCGCCGCCCGCCACGCCGATCCGGGCGAGGCGCGCAACGTGGGGGGCGCTCTCCGCTTCCTCCAGGGGCAGGAGCACGGCGCCCTCTTCCTCGGCGTGGTGGCCCTGGGCTTGGTGTCCTACGGCCTCTTCGCGCTGTTCGAGGCGAGGTACCGGCGCATCGGCGTGTGAGCGCCCGGCCGCGTCAGGACAGGTCGGCCAGGCGCACGCGCTCCACGCCCGCCTCGCGCATCCGCTCCCAGGCGCGGCCCAGCGAGCCGTCGAGGTCGATGCCGCGCACCGCGTCCTCCACCACCGCCACCGCGAAGCCCTCGCGGCGCGCGTCGAGCGCGGAGTACAGGACGCAGAAGTCCGTGGCCAGGCCGGCCAGGTACAGGCGGCGGAGGCCGCGCTCGCGCAGGTAGCCGGCGAGGCCGGTGGGGGTGCGGTGGTCGTTCTCGTAGAGCGCGGAGTAGGAGTCCACCATCGGGTCGTTCCCCTTGCGCAGGACGAGCGACGCGCGGCCGGTCTCGAGCTCCCGGTGGAACTCCGCGCCGCGGGTGCCCGGCACGCAGTGGTCCGGCCAGAGGACCTGGGGGCCGTAGGCGACCTCGATGGTCTCGAACGGGCGGCGCCCCGGGTGCGACGACGCGAAGGAGACGTGGCCGGGAGGGTGCCAGTCCTGGGTGATCACGGCATGCCGGAAGCGGCCGAACAGCCGGTTGATCGCCGGCACCACCGCGTCGCCCTCGGGCACGGCCAGCGAGCCGCCGGGGCAGAAGTCGTTCTGCGGGTCCACCGCCAGGAGGGCATCGGCGGGGCCGGGGGTGAGCCGCGCGGGCATGGCTTCAAGAATTTTCACCGAAACATGCCGGCGGGCGAATCCGTCTCTCCCTCGAGACCCTGATGCCCTCCTCCCGTTTCGTGGCCGTGGTCGTGGCCGGGCTGGCCGCGGCGTGCGGCGCGGGAAGGGCGGAGGCGCCCCGCGCGGTGGCCGCTCCCGTGCCTCCCCCTCCCGCCGCGGCGCAGGAGCCGTTGCCCGCGTCCATCCCCGCCATGGAGGCGGCGCCCGCCGCCGAGGGGCCGACCGAGCCCGACCTGTTCGCGGGAGCGGTGAAGCCGATGCTGGCGCGGCGGTGCGGGCCCTGCCACAACCCGGGCGGGCAGATGTACGACCAGCTGCCGTTCGACCAGCCGGCGGTGGTGGCGTCCAGGCGCGCGGCCATCCTCGGCCGCATCAAGGACCCGGATGACCGCGCGCCCCTCGAGGCGTGGCTGGCGCGCCAGCCATGACACTGCGTTCCCTTGACGGCATGGCGAGCGGGGCGTACCTTCTCTTTCTCGTGAGCGAGCGAATGGCGTGCTGTTGTAGCCAGGCCCGGGCCGCTTCCGGCCCCTGCGGTCGCTCCACGCTCACGGCCCTCATGCGCTAGGGCCCGCCGGCGGCGGACCCCCACAGGCCCGGAGGCGAAAGCCCCGGGCCTTTGGCTTTTCCGGAGCACCACGCACGAGGGAGCCCGATGGGTACGCCGTCCGCCGCCGAACTCGCCGAAGCCAGCCGACGCCTGGAGGGGCGTCCGCCCCAGGAGGTCCTCGCCTGGGCGGCCGCGCGCTTCGCACCCCG
Organism: Vicinamibacteria bacterium; assembly: GCA_036556965.1. Lineage (GTDB taxonomy): Bacteria > Acidobacteriota > Vicinamibacteria > Fen-336 > Fen-336 > DATBIO01. The sequence goes on along the minus strand of DATBIO010000241.1, from coordinate 23,272 downwards.
CCTGGCCCTGGCCACCGCCTTCGGCCCGGAAGGCTGCCTTCTCGTGGACCTCGTCGCGCGCCACCGGCTGCCCATCGACGTCTTCACCCTCGACACCGGCCTGTTCTTCGCCGAGAGCTACGACCTCTGGCGCCGCCTCGAGCAGCGCTACGGCATCACCATCCGCGGCGTCGTGCCCGGGCAGACGGTGGCCGCGCAGGCGGCGGCCCACGGCGACGCCCTGTGGGCGCGCGACCCCGGCCGGTGCTGCGCGCTGCGCAAGGTGGCGCCCCTCGAGCGCGTGCTCGCCTCCCTCGACGCGTGGGTCACCGCCATCCGCCGGCAGCAATCGGCGGACCGCGCCGCCTCCGCCCTCGTCGAGCGCGACCCTCGCTTCGGGGTGGTGAAGGTCAACCCCCTCGCCCACTGGGGCCGGTCGGAGGTGTGGAGCTACCTGCGCGCCCACGACGTTCCCACCAACCCGCTGCACGCGCGCGGCTATCCCAGCCTGGGCTGCTGGCCGTGCACCACCGCGGTGGCGGAGGACGAGGACGAGCGCGCCGGACGCTGGCGCGGCTCGCACCGCCGCGAGTGCGGCCTGCACACCCGTCCCCGCGCCGTCGCCGTCCCCGCCGTCACCTTCGAAGGAAAGGAACCCTTGCCCATGAGCATCAACCCCGGTGGCGAGCCCCTGGTCGCGCCGCACGGCGGCGCCCTCGTGGACCGGCTCGCGGCCGCCCACGACGTGGACGCCGTGCGGCGCCGTGCCGCCGACCTGCCGTCGTTGTGCCTCGACGGGCGCGAGGCGGCCGACCTCGAGCTGCTGGGGGTGGGCGCCTTCAGCCCCCTCACCGGGTTCCTCGGCCGCGAGGACTACGAGAGCGTGCTGGAGAGGCTCCGCCTCGCGCACGGCACGGTGTGGCCGCTCCCCGTGACGCTCTCCGTCTCCGACGAGGCGCGCGCCCTTCTGCGCCCGCGCGCGGAGGCCGCCCGGCACGACGAGAGCGGGCGGCTCCGGGGCCTGCTCAGGGTGGCGGAGGTCTTCCCGCGCGACGCCGGGCGCGAGGCCCGCGCCGTCTACGGGACCGACGACCCCGCCCACCCGGGCGTCGCCTACCTGCTCCAGCGTCCGTCCTGGCTGGCCGGGGGCGAGGTCACGGTCCTGCCGCCCCCCGCCGACCTGCCCTTCGCCCGCTACCGGCTCACCCCGCGCGCCCTCCGCGCGGAGATCGCGCGGCGCGGCTGGCGCACGGTGGCCGGCTTCCAGACGCGCAACCCGATCCACCGCGCCCACGAGCACCTCACCAAGCTGGCCCTCGAGATCGCGGACGGGCTGGTCCTCCACCCCCTCATCGGGCAGACCAAGGACGACGACGTGCCCGCGGAGGTGCGGTTCCGCGCCTACGAGGCCCTGGTCACGGGCTACTACCCGGCGGGGCGCACGCTGCTGGCCGCCTTCCCCGCCGCCATGCGCTACGCGGGGCCGCGGGAGGCCCTGTTCCACGCCCTGGTGCGGAAGAACTACGGCATCACGCACCTCATCGTGGGCCGCGACCACGCCGGCGTCGGCCGCTACTACGGCCCCTACGACGCCCAGGCCATCTTCGACCGCTTCCCGGCGGAGGAGCTGGGCGTCCAGCCCCTGCGGCTGCGCCCCACCTTCTTCTGCCGCGAGTGCGACGCCCTCGCCTCCGAGCGGACGTGCCCGCACGGGGAGTCCGCCCGCCTCGAGCTCTCGGGCACGAAGGTGCGCGAGATCCTGCGGGGCGGCGGCGAGCTGCCGCGGCAGTTCACGCGTCCGGAGGTGGCGGAGGTGCTCCGCGCGCACTACGCCGCCTCCGGCGGACGCGCGCACGCTCCCCACGCCGTGCCCGGGAGCGCGGGCGGGGTCGAGCGCGCAGGCGCCGCCCCTGCCTCCCGCGGCGGGGAGGGCTTCATCGTCTGGTTCACGGGCCTCAGCGGCGCCGGCAAGAGCACGCTGGCCTCCGCCCTCGTCCGCCGGCTTCAGGGCGTGCGGGCCCTCGAGGTCCTGGACGGGGACGAGGTGCGCACGCACCTGTCCAAGGGCCTCGGGTTCTCGCGCGAGGACCGCGACACGAACATCCGCCGCATCGGCTTCGTGGCGCGTCTTCTCGCCCGGCACGGCGCGGGCGTGGTCGCCGCCGCCATCTCGCCCTACGCCGCCGTGCGCGAGGAGCTCCGGGGCGAGGCAGCGGCGGAGGGCATCCCCTTCCTGGAGGTCTACGCGCGCGCGCCGCTCGAAGCCCTGGTGGCGCGGGACGTCAAGGGTCTCTACCGGAAGGCCCTGGACGGCAGCCTGCCCCACTTCACCGGCATCTCCGACCCCTACGAGGCCCCCCCGCGCCCCGACGTCGTGGTGGAGACGGCCACGCAGACGGTGGAGGAGAGCCTGGAGCTCATCGTGGCCACCCTGGAGGAGCGGGGCCTGGTGTCGCGCGGCGCACCCAGGGCGCTGGCCTCGTGAGCGCCGAGCTGTTCCCGCTGTTCCTGAAGCTGGCCGGGCGGCGCGTGGTGCTCGTGGGAGGCGGGCGCGTCGCCGCCTCGCGGCTGCGCCTCCTCCTGGGAACGGGCGCGCGGGTGCTGGTGGTGGCGCCCGACGTCCACCCCGAGATCGCAGCCTCGGGCGCGGAGGTCGCGCGCCGCCCCTTCGCGGCCTCCGACCTCGACGGGGCCTGGCTGGCCGTGGCCGCCGCAGTGCCTCCCGTGAACCGGGAGGTGGCGGTGGCCGCCGAGGCGCGCCGCATCTTCGTGAACACGGTGGACGATCCCGAGCAGGCCAGCGCCTACGCCGCGGGCGTGCTGCGGCGTGGCGGCGTCACCGTGGCCGTCTCCACCGGGGGCCGTGCCCCCGCCCTGGCCGGCCTGCTGCGAGAGGCGCTGGACGCGGTGCTGCCCGAGGACGCCGCGGAATGGGTGGCGGCGGCCCAGGACCTGCGCCTACGGCAACGCGCGGAGGGCGTCGCCTTCGGCGAGCGGCGGCCGCTGCTCCTGCGCGCGCTCAACCGCCTCTACGAGGCGCCGGCGCGGAGCGGGCCGTGAGCGGCTTCGTCTGGCTGGTGGGCGCGGGCCCGGGCGACCCCGAGCTGCTCACGCTCCGCGCCGCGCGCGTGCTGGCCGAGGCCGACCTCGTCCTCTACGACGCGCTCGTCTCCCCGGCCACCCTGGCCCTGGCTCGGCGCGCCCAGTGCTTCAGCGTCGGGAAACGACACGGCCGCGCCTCCGTGAGCCAGGAGACCATCCACCGCCTGCTCGTGCGCGCGGCCCGTCGCGGCCGGCGCGTGGTGCGGCTCAAGGGCGGCGACCCCTTCGTGCTCGGGCGGGGCGGCGAGGAGGCGCTGGCCCTGCGCGCGGCCTCGGTGCCCTTCGCGGTGGTGCCCGGGGTCACCTGCGCCGTCGCCGCTCCCGCCCTGGCCGGCATCCCGGTGACCCACCGCGGCCTCGCCTCCGCCTTCGTCGTGGTGTCCGGCCACGCGGAGACGGCCTGGCGCCCGGTGCTCGACACCCTGGAGCCGGGAGCGGCCACGGTGGTGGTGCTCATGGGGCTGCGCGCGCGGCCGGCCATCGGCGCCGCCCTCCTGGCGCGCGGGTGGCGCGCGGAGACGCCGGCCGCGGTCGTGCGCGGCGCGGGGACCGAAGCGCAGTCCGCATGGCACGGCACGCTGCGCGGCCTGGCCGCGGCGGACGAAGAACCGGGTGACCTCCCGGGGACGCTGGTGGTCGGCGCGGTGGCCGCCCTGGCCGGCGCCATCGCCGGGACGCAGGAGGAGGAACGCCATGCCGCTTCTCGCTGAGGGCCGCACGCGGGCCTCTTTCGCCGAGGCCTCGGAGGCGGACGAGTTCGTGGCCACCGTCGAGCGTTACGAGCGCGGCGAGCTGACGCCCGACGAGTGGCGCGCCTACCGCCTCGTGCGCGGGACCTACGGCCAGCGCCAGGCGGGCGACGCCCAGATGATCCGGGTCAAGGTCCCGCAGGGCGTGCTGGACGGTCCCCAGCTCCACGCCCTGGCCGACGTGGCCGAGCGCTGGTCGCGGGGCTTCGGCCACGTCACCACCCGGCAGAACGTGCAGTTCCACTTCCTGAAGCTGCACGACGTGGGTCCGGTCCTGGCGCGGCTGGCCGAGGCCGGCCTCACCACGCGCGAGGCCTGCGGCAACGCGGTGCGCAACGTCACGGCCTGCCCCTGGGCGGGAGTGGCGGCGGACGAGGCCTTCGACGTGACGCCCTACGCGGAGGCGCTCACGCGCCACCTGCTGCGCCACCCTCTCAGCTCGACGCTGCCGCGCAAGTTCAAGATCGCCTTCGAGGGCTGCGCGGCCGACCACTCCCTCACCGCCATCAACGACCTCGGCTTCCGGGCGGCGGTGCTGGAGGGGCGGCGCGTCTTCCGCGTCACCGCCGGCGGGGGCACCTCGATCCTCCCGCGCTCCGGCGAGGTCCTGCACGAGGCCCTGCCCGCGGGCGAGATCCTGCGCGTGGCGGAGGCCGTGGTGCGCGTCTATCACCGCCTCGGCGACTACGAGCACAAGCAGCGCAACCGGCTGAAGTTCCTGGTGCGCGACCTCGGCGGCTTCGAGGCCTTCCGCGGGCACTACGCGCACGAGCTGGCCGCGGTGCAGGCACCGCTTCCCTTCCCCGCCGGGGATTCACCCCGCGAAGACGCGCCGCCCGGCGCGCGGCCGCGTCCGCCGACGCTGGGCGAGGTGGCGGCGCGCGCCGCCGCCGGCCGCGTGAAGGGGCCCGGGCTGGTGCCCGAGCCGCGGCGGTTCCTGCCCGTCCTCGACGGCGCCTTCCTGCGGTGGCGCGGCACCAACGTCCGGCCGCAGCGCCAGGCGCCCTACGCCACGGTGACGGTGACGCTGCCGCTGGGGGACGTCACCGCGGCCCAGCTGCGGCTGCTCGCCGACTTCGCCCAGGCCTACGGCGACGGGACCGTGCGCACGACGCACGACCAGGACCTCCTGCTGCGCTGGGTGCGCGCGGGAGACGTGCCCGAGCTTTACCGCCGCCTCGCCGTGGCCGCCCTGGCCACGGACGGCGCGCGCACGCTGGCCGACGTGACGAGCTGCCCGGGGGCGGAAGCCTGCCGCCTGGCCGTGACCCAGTCGCGCGGGCTCGGGCGCGCCCTCGAGCAGCGCCTGCGCGCGCGTCCGGACCTCGTGGACGCCGCGGGCTCCCTCGACCTCAAGATCAGCGGCTGCCCCAACGGGTGCGGCCAGCACCACGTGGCGGGGCTCGGCTTCCAGGGCAGCGTGCGCCGGCTCGGGGACCGGGTCGTCCCCCAGTACTTCGTGATGGTGGGGGGCGGCGTGAACGGCCACGCGCAGTTCGGCCGGCTGGTGGCGAAGATCCCGGCCCGCCGCGTGCCCGACGCCGTGGAGCGGCTGGTCGCTCTCTACCGGCAGGAGCGCGCTCCGGGCCAGACGGCGCTGGAGTGGCTGCGCTCCGCGGACGACGCGCGCCTCAAGGCCGCCCTCGCCGACCTGGAGCGCCTCACGCCCGAGGACGCGCTGCCCGCCGATTTCGTGGACCTGGGCGAGGAGGGCGAGTACCGGGTGGAGACGTTGGCAGGAGAGTGCTCGGCCTGACGCGCCGGCGCTGAGGCGTTTGCTCCATGGCGGCCGCGGCTCCCTGGACCATCATCGAGGGAGGGCCGTCCGGTCCCTGCACGGCCGGCGCGCGCAGCGCCGGCGGCGACGGCCTCGGGAGATAGACCCAATGAGATGCGCCATCGGTTCGAGGGAGTGCCGGACCCTGCTCGTCGCGGCCATGTTCGCCGCCCTGCCCGCCGCCCTGTCCGCCTCGGGATTCCAGCTCGTGGAGCAGAACGCCAGCGGGCTGGGCAACGCCTTCGCCGGCCAGGCGGCGGGGGTCGAGGACGCCAGCGCCGTCTACTTCAACCCCGCCGCGCTCACCCGCATCAAGGGGCTCCAGATCGTCGTCTCCACCGAGCCCATCGGCGTGGCCACCGAGTTCGTGGACTCCGGCTCACGCGGCCCCGCGCTGCCGTTCGGGACCGCCGCCTTCCTGCCCGTCCCCCTGGGCGGGGCGGGGGGGGACGCCGGGGGCTGGGTCCCCGTGCCCAACGCGTACGCCTCCTGGCAGGCGGCGGAGCGCTGGTGGATCGGGCTCGGCGTCAACGCTCCCTTCGGCCTCGCCACGGAGTGGGACCCGTCCTGGGTGGGCCGTTTCCACGCCGTGGAGTCGGAGGTGCGCACGCTGAACGTCAACCCCACCGTCGCCTTCAAGGTCACGGATGGGTTCTCCCTCGGCGCGGGAGCCAGCCTGCAGCGGCTGGAGGCCACGCTCAGCCAGAGCGTTCCCTACGGCGGCATCGCCGTGGCGGCGGCGGCGGTGGCGGCCGGCCCCGCGGCGGCCGCGGGCATCCTGGCCCAGCTGGGGGGCGCTCCCGGCCTCGCCCGCGAGGGACTCGCCCGCGTGGAGGGCGATGACACCAGCTGGGGCTGGAACGTCGGGGCGCGCCTGGCGCTGGGCGAAGGCTCCCTGGCCGCCAGCTACCGCTCGAAGGTCACGCACGAGCTGCAGGGCGACGCGACCTTCGAGGGCGCACCCGTCTTCTCCGTCACCGGACCGCTGGGCGCCCTGGGCACCGGCATCAACGCCCGCTTCGCGTCGGGCCCCGCGGGCACCGAGGTGACGCTTCCCGACACGCTGTCCGTCGCCGCCGCCTACCAGATGGGCAAGGCGGAGGTGCTGGCGGACTGGACCTGGACCGGCTGGAGCTCGGTGCAGACGCTGTCGATCACGCGCGCGGACGGCGCGGCGCTGAGCAGCGTGCCCCTGCGGTTCGAGGACACCTGGCGCGCCGGCCTCGGCCTGAACTACGGCCTGAACGAGACGTGGCTCGTCCGCCTGGGCACGGCCTACGACAAGACGCCCGTCCAGGACGAGTTCCGCACGCCCCGGCTGCCGGACACGGACCGCATCTGGGCCGCGGCCGGGTTCCAGTGGCGGCTGAGCAAGACGGCGACCATCGACCTGGGGTACGCGCATCTCTTCCTCGACGAGGCGGAGAGCGCGCTCCCCAACCAGGACTCGGCCCAGGCGCCTCCGCGCGGCGACCTGCTGGGCTCCTACGAGGCCAAGGTGGACATCCTCGGCCTCCAGCTGCGCCTGTCGTTCTGACCGCGGGAGGCTAGAAGGACTCGGCCTGGATGGCCCGCCGCCGGCCGAGTCCCCGCCGCAGCGGGCGCGGCAGGAAGCCGAACGGCCCGCCCGCGCCGCGCGGGTCGAGGGCGAGGTCGCAGCGCGCCACGCCCCGCCGGTAGATGACCAGCGCGTGGGGGGGGAGGCGGCGCAGGTCGGCCGCGTCGAGGGCCACGCGCACGAACGTGAGCTCGCGCGCGTCCTCGATGCGGACGCGCTCCCCCAGGGCCAGCAGCATCGAGGAGAGGATCAGGGCGGGCCCCTCGTGCGCCCCCGCGATGCGGGCCAGGGCGCCGTGGGCATGCCGGTCCGCCTCCTCCGGCATCTCCATCAGGCGCCGGACGAAGGTGAAGACGGCGGCCACGCGCGCCAGGCGGTCCTCGGGAAGGCGGTGCACCAGCGCGCGCGAGAAGCGCACCAGCGGCGGGTGGCGGGCGAGGGCGAGGAGGAGCGAGTGCCGCGCCGACGGGCTCAGCCGCCGGCGCGGGCGGCGCAGACTCAGTACCCCCAGGGACGCTCGGGGGCCACTCCCCGCAGGTACACCGCGACCCAGCTCACCGCCTTCTCCGCGGCGGCCAGGCGCGCGCGGGCGGGCCCGTCCACCTCTACCGCGCCCACGGCGTCGAAACAGCCGAGCCGGCGCAGGCCCTCGTTCATGTCGCCGGTGAAGGGCAGCCCCGCCTGCTCGAGGGCGGCCCGGCACGCGCTCTCCACGGCCATGCGGCAGGCGGTGGTGATGAGGGCCTCGGGGCGGCCGTCCTGCACCAGGAGCCGCGCGATGCCGAGGCTGTTCCGGCAGTCGTCCCAATACTGGTCGCGCGGCATCCCCGGGGGCGGGGCGGCCGACCGTCCGGGGACGAGCTCGCGTGCGGCGGCTCCGAGCATGGGCGCCTCCTAGCTGCAGCCCGAGGTGGAGCCGCAGTTCGCGCAGCGGTAGCAGCTGCCGTTGCGCGTCATGATGCTGCCGCAGTAGTGGCAGGACGGCGCGTCGGCCTGGCTGCGGTAGCTGGTCGAGGGCGAGGTCCCGGCCGCAGGCCGGGCCTTGGCCGCCGCGGGCTCGGGCGCGTCGCCGGCCTCCGCCTCCGATGCCGCCTCCTCCTGCCCGTCCTCGGGCAGGAACTTCGTGGCCAGCCACCGGAAGATGTAGTCCGTGATGCTCTTGGCGTAGTGGATCTGCGGGTTCTTGGTGAACCCGCTGGGCTCGTAGCGCACGTGCGCGAACTTCTCCACCAGCGCCTCCAGCGGCACCCCGTACTGGAGGGCGATGGAGATGGCGGTGGCGAAGGCGTCCATGAGCCCGGAGATGGTGGAGCCCTCCTTGGCCATGACCAGGAAGATCTCGCCCGGTTTCCCGTCCTCGTACATGCCCGCCGTGATGTAGCCCTCGTGGCCCGCGATCGAGTACTTGTGCGTGATCGAGCGGCGCTCGTCCGGCAGCTTCCGCCGCCGCGGCTGCGCCGCCGCCTCGCGCGCCCCCGCCTCCTCCCTGGAGGTGGCCAGGGGCTGGGACCGCTTGGAGCCGTCGCGGTAGACGGCCACCGCCTTCAGGCCGAGGCGCCAGGACTCGACGTAGGCCTGGGCGATGTCGTCGGGAGTGGAGTCGGCGGGCATGTTGACGGTCTTGGAGATGGCCCCGGAGAGGAAGGGCTGCACCGCCGACATCATCTTGACGTGGCCCATGTAGGCGATGGACCGGCTGCCGTTCCGGGCGGGGAACGCGCAGTCGAAGATGGGCAGGTGCTCGTCGCGGAGGTGGGGCGCGCCCTCGATGGTCTCGTGCTCGTCGACGTGGCCCAGGATCTCCTGCACCTGGGCGGGGCCGTAGCCGAGCTTGGCCAGCACGCCGGGGACGGACTGGTTGACGATCTTCATCATCCCGCCGCCCACCAGCTTCTTGTACTTGACGAGGGCGATGTCGGGCTCGATGCCGGTGGTGTCGCAGTCCATCATGAAGCCGATGGTGCCCGTGGGCGCCAGCACCGTGACCTGGCTGTTGCGGTAGCCGGACTGGGCCCCCAGGGCGTAGGCCTCGTCCCACACCACGAGGGCCCGCTGCAGCATTGCGCGCGGCACCAGGGTGGAGTCGATCATGTGCGCGTGCTGCCGGTGCTTGTCCACCACGCGCAGCATGGGCTCCGCGTTCCGGGCGTAGCCCGCGAAGGGCCCCATGGCCGCGGCCAGGCGCGCGCTCTGGGCGTAGGCCTCCCCGTGCATGAGAGCGGTGATGGCGGCGGCGTAGGCGCGGCCGGCGTCGCTGTCGTAGGGCAGGGCGCGGTCCATGAGCAGCACGCCCAGGTTCGCGTAGCCCAGCCCCAGCGGGCGGTAGTCGTGGCTGTTCTGGTCGATGGAAGCCGTGGGGTAGCTGGCGTTGTCGACCAGGATCTCCTGGGCCGTGATCATGGTGCGGCAGGCGGCGCCGAAGGCCTCCACGTCGAACTCGCCGTCGTCGCGCCGGAACTTCATGAGGTTCAGGGAGGCCAGGTTGCAGGCCGTGTCGTCGAGGAACATGTACTCGGAGCACGGGTTGCTGGCGTTGATGCGCGCCGTGTTGGCGCAGGTGTGCCAGTCGTTGATGGTGGTGTCGAACTGCATGCCGGGGTCGCCGCACTGCCAGGCCGCCTCCGCCATCAGCCGCATGAGGTCGCGCGCGCGGTAGGTCTGGCAGGGCTCGCCCCCCAGCACGTAGCGCGTCGTCCACTCGCGGTCCTCGACCACCGCGCGCATGAAGTCGTCGGAGACGCGCACGGAGTGGTTGGCGTTCTGGAAGAAGACGGAGTCGTAGGCGCCGCCCTTGACGTTGAAGGCGCCCTCGTAGCCGGCCTCGATGAGGGCCCAGGCCTTCTTCTCCTCGTCCGCCTTGCAGGTGATGAACTCCTCGATGTCGGGGTGGTCCGCGTTGAGGATCACCATCTTGGCGGCGCGGCGGGTCTTGCCTCCGCTCTTGATCACGCCCGCGAACGCGTCGTAGCCCCGCATGAAGGACACCGGGCCGGAGGCCGTCCCGCCGCCGGCCAGCGGCTCGCGCGAGGAGCGGATGGCGGAGAGGTTCGAGCCGGTGCCGGAGCCGTACTTGAACAGCATGCCCTCGGTCTTGGCCAGGCCGAGGATCGACTCCATGGTGTCGTTCACGGAGTTGATGAAGCAGGCCGAGGCCTGGGGGTGCTTCTCGATGCCCACGTTGAACCAGACCGGGCTGTTGAAGGCCGCCTTCTGCTGGACGAGCAGGTGGGTCAGCTCGTCCGAGAAGGCGCGCAGGTCCTGCTCCTCGGCGAAGTAGCCCTGCTCCTGCCCCCAACGGGTGATGGTGTCCACGACGCGCGAGATCAGCCGGCGCACGCTGGTCTCGCGATCGGGGGACCCGAGCTGGCCACGGAAGTACTTCGAGGCCACGATGTTGGTGGCGGTCTGGCTCCAGGTCGTCGGGACCTCGATTCCATGCTGCTCGAAGACCGGCTGGCCCCGCTCGTCGTTGATGACCGCCGACCGCAGCTCCCAGGTCAGCTCGTCGTAGGGATGGCGCCCCTCCTTTGTAAAGTAACGCTTGAACCCGAGCCCCTTTCGACCGCTTGAAGGCACGGTATTCCGTGCATCCGTCTTGGAGCTGTCGAGGGGGTGGGTGGACATGGGTGCCTCCGGGTTCTCGATGGTCACGACTGTCGGCCGGTGAATTGGGCCGGACTGTAAACCTGCGTCACGGGCCTGTCAAGGAGAAACCGCAACATGTTGTGGCCATTCATCTTAGCAGCCCATATGTTGGAGCGCAACGACTTGGGAGGTTTTCAGGCCCCGAGGAGGTAGGTTTCCTGCCGGAAGGCCCGGAAGCCCCGGGCCAGGTAGTTCCCCAGCGCCGCTGGATGATCGAGCGTGCAGGTGTGCAGCCAGACGCGCGCGGTCCCCTCGCCGAAAGCGCGGGCCACCGCCGCTTCCAACAGGTAGCGCCCCAGGCCGCGGCCCAGGAACCCGGGGAGCAGCCCGAAGTACGCGATCTCGACGGACCCGTCGTCGTGACGCACCAGCTCGAAGTACCCCGCGGGCACCCCCTGCGCGCCGAGCACGTGCAGGGACACGCCGGGACACGCGAGGTGTGCGCTGATCTGTTCGTCGCTCCACGCGAGGCGATCCGTCCAGTGGTGGGCCCTGCCGACTTCGGCGTAAAGGTAACGATAGAACGAGGCGGGGCAGCCCGAGGCCCGCTCCAGCCGATATCCGGCAGGCGGCGCGGGCGCGGGCCCGGCCGGTGCCTCGGTGCGCTCCAGGTACGTGCGCGTCACCGTGGTGGTTGCCGGCGCGGGCGCGGTCAGGCGGCCCCCAGGCGCTGCATCTCCGCCTCCAGCGCCACGCGCATGAGCTGGTACTCCTCCTCCAGCGCGCCCACGATCTCGTGCGCCCCTTCCAGCCGGCCGTCCTGGCACAGCGCCTCGAGCCGCGCGGAGAGGCGCGCGCTGGCCTCGTGCCGGATCTGCCCGAAGCTGCCCTTCAGGCTGTGGGCCGCGCGCTGGACGGTGACCACGTCGCCGCGGGACGCGGCGTCACGGAGCGCGCGCAGGCGGGGCGGCGTGGTCTGGAGGAAGGTCCCGATCACCTCGCGCACGATGCGCGGCGAGCTGTCCTCCACCAGGCCGCGCAGGTAGGCGACCATCGTCGGGGAAGGGTCGCCCGCGGGGCGCGGCCCGGGGGGCGCGGCGCGGAGCACCGCGAGCTCCGGTGCCGGCCGGCGCAGCCAGCGCCCGAGGACGGCCGCCAGCTCGGCCAGGGTGATGGGCTTGCCCAGGAAGTCGTCCATGCCGGCCGCCAGGCAGCGCTCGCGGTCCGACGGCAGCGCGCTGGCGGTGAGGGCGATGATGGGCGTCGCCCGCGACGGTCCTCCGTGCCGGCGGATCCGCGCCGTGGCCTCGAACCCGTCCATGCCCGGCATCTGGCAGTCCATGAGGATGGCGGCGTAGGCCGTCCGCGTGGCGCACTCCACCGCCTCCGCGCCCCCGCCGGCCAGCTCCGTGCGCCAGCCCAGCTTCTGCACCATGAGCTGGGCCACGCGCTGGTTGACCTCGTTGTCCTCCACGATCAGGACCAGGGGCGCCTCGACGGCGGGGACGGAGGCAACGGGGCCCGGAGCCGCGGGCAGGGCGCTCCCGCGCACGCGCAGGAGGCACTCGCGGAGCTGGGACTGGCGCACCGGCTTGGTCAGCCATTCCGCCACGCCGCGCGGGCGCGGGTCGGCCTTCTCCCGGGCCAGGGCGGTGAGCACGATGAGGCGGACGCCGGCCAGCGCCTCGTCCGTGGCCAGCGCGTCCAGGAGGGGCGGCCACTGCGCGAGGAGCGCGGCATCCACCAGCAGCACGTCGAAGGGCCGCCCGCCGCGCGCGCGCTCACGCAGGAGGCCGAGCGCCATGCCCGGGTCCGCCACCACCTCCGCTTCCGAGCCCAGGCGCCGGACCTGCTCGGCGAGGGCGGCCCGGCTGGCCTCGCTGTCGTCGAGGACGAGGACGCGCAGTCCCGTGGAGAGCTCCGTCCCGTCGGCGGCGCCGCGCGGCACGGCCTCCAGGGGCAGGGTGAACCAGAAGCGGCTTCCCACCCCGGGCCGGCTCTCCACGCCGATGCCGCCGCCCATGGCCTCCACCACCTGCTTGCTGATGGCCAGGCCGAGGCCCGTGCCCCCGTACTTGCGCGTGGTGGAGCCGTCGGCCTGCGCGAAGGGCTGGAAGAGGCGGGCGCGCACGGCCTCGTCGAACCCGATGCCCGTGTCCGCCACCTCGAAGCGCAGGCCCGGCGCGCCGTCCCCGGGGAGCATCACGCGCACCACCACCTCGCCGCGATCGGTGAACTTGAGCGCGTTGCCCACGAGGTTGGTGAGCACCTGGCGCAGGCGGGCCTCGTCCCCTTTCACGCGGTCGGGCATCGAGGGCTCGGCCAGGCAGGCCAGCTCCAGCCCCTTCGCCGCCGCCCGCTCGCCGAAGGCGGACATCACGTGGTCGAGGGCGCGCCGCAGGTCGAACTCCTGGGCCTCGACCTGCAGCTTGCCCGCCTCCACCTTGGAGAAGTCCAGGATCCCCTGGATCACCTCCAGGAGGTCGCGCCCCGACTGCGCGATGATCTCGGCGTACTCGCGCTGGCGCGGGTCGAGGGAGGCGTCGAGGAGCAGCCCCGTCATCCCGATGAGGCCGTTCAGCGGGGTGCGGATCTCGTGGCTCATGTTGGCCATGAACTCCGACTTCAGCCGCGAGGCCTCCACCGCCTCCTGCCGCGCCCGCACCAGCAGCGTCACGTCCTGGAGGGCCACCGCCACGCCCTCCACCTCTCCCCCCGGGCCGCGCCAGGGCTGCATGGTCCAGCGGAAGTGCCGGCGCCCGCCGTCTGCGAGGTCCACGGCGTCCTCGGGCTCCGAGACCACCTCGCCCGCCAGCGCGCGCGCGAAGGCCGCCTCGTAACGGCCGGGCAGCACGGGGAGCACGTCCACGTGGCGCCGGCCCGCGATGTCCAGCCCCGGGCGGCCCCAGTAGCTCAGCCACTTGGCGCTGTGGGCCACGTAGCGCAGGTCCCGGTCGAGGATGGCCATGGCCACGGGGGCGTGGCTGACGATGGTGCGGAGCTGCCGGCGCTCGCGCTCCGCCGCCTCCTGCGCCTGGCGCCGCTCGGTGATGTCGCGGGCCACGGCCTGGAAGCCCATGACCCAGGCCCCCTCCTGGACCAGGCGCACGTTCTGGCCGATCCACACCTCGCGCCCGTCCTTGCCCACCACCACGAACTCGTCGTAGCTGCTCTCCGTGCGCTCGCGGAACTGCCTGGCCAGCCCCGCCTCCACGCGCGCGCGATGGTCGGCGTGGACGAAGTCCGTGAAGCGCCGGCCCACGATCTCGTCCTCGCGGTAGCCCACCACGTGCTCCGCCACCGCGTTGACGAAGGTGAAGATGCCGTTGACATCGGTGCGGTAGATGATCTCGCTGGCCCCCTGCACCAGGGCCTTGAAGCGCGCCTCGCTGTTCTGGAGCTCCTGCTCCGCCAGCTTGCGCGCGGTGATGTCCTGCGAGGTGCCGACCATGCGCCGCGGGCGGCCGTCCTCGTCGAGCACCACCGCCCCCCGCTCGTGCACCCAGCGCACCTCGCCGTCGGGGGTGATGATGCGGTGGTCGAAGGCGAAGGCCCCCTGCTCGGCGCAGGCCCGGCGCGCCAGCTCGCGCGCGCGGTAGCGGTCGTCGGGATGGACCAGCTCGAGGTAGTCGTCGTAGGTCAGGTCGCGCACCGGCGGCCGCATGGCGAACACGCGGGTCAGCCCCTCCGACCACGCGAAGCGGTCGCTCACGATGTCCCATTCCCAGTCGCCCACGCGGGCCACCCGCTGCGCCTCGGCCAGCCGCGCCTGGCTCCGGCGCAGGGCGTCCTCCGCCCGCTTGCGCTCGGTGATGTCGCGGCCGATGGCGGTGAAGAAGTACGCGCCGCCCGCCTCCCAGCGCGTGAGCGAGAGCTCCAGGGGCACCCGCTCCCCGCCCCGCCGCCGCGCCTCGATCTCCAGGCGCTCGTCGCGCGCGAAGGCGTGGAAGGCGCGCAGCAGGCGGCCGAGGCGGCGGGGGGGGACCGAGCCCAGGCGGCCGGACAGGAGGAGGGTGAGCGGCTCGCCCATGAGCTGCTCGCGCAGGTAGCCGAAGAGGCGCTCGGCGGCGGCGTTCAGGTCGGTGATGACCCCGCGCGCGTCGGCGGTGACGATGGCGTCGCGCGCCGTCTCCGCCACGGCGCGGAAGTTGCCGGCCACCGTGGCCAGCTCCCGCGTGCGCAGCCGCACCTTGCGGCGCAGGGCGCGGTTCCAGGCCACTCCTCCCCCGAGCACCACGGCCACCAGGGCGGCGGCGGCCCCCAGCGCGCCCGCGAACTCCCGCCAGCCTCGGGACGACGCCGGGATCACGAGGTGGCGCTCCACCAGCCGGTCGAACTCGCCGCTGCGCCGGACGCTGGCCAGGGCCTCGTCCAGCCAGGCCATCTCCGCCTCGCGGCCGCGGCGGGCGGCCAGGTGGTAGGGGATGTTGTCGTAGGAGACCTCGACCAGCTGCTCCAGCCCGAGGCGCAGGGCGGCCACGCGCACGGCCAGCGAGTTGCCCGCGACGGCGCTCGAGCGACCCTCCGCGAACAGGCGCACGGCGTCCCCCACCGTCGTCCCCAGGAGCAGCCGCGGCCGGCGGCCGTCGGCCAGGGCCTGCAGCCGCTCGTGGGTGATGGTGCCCGCTTCGACGCTCACCGCCTCCCCCAGCAGCTCGTTCACGCCGCGCGGGTAGGAGGTGCGGCCGGGGCGGAAGAAGACGGACTGGTTGAGGGTCCAGATCGGGTCGAGGAGCAGGTAGCGGGCGGCCCGCTGCTCCGACCAGGGCAGGGTGAGGAGGTCGATGGCGCCCTGGTCGAAGCCCGCGCGCACCTCGGCCCAGGGCGCCAGGCGCACCTCGATGGGACGGCCGGCGGCCCGCCCCAGGGCGCGGATGAGCTCGACGTCGAAGCCCGCGGGCCGGCCCTGGTCGTCGAGGTACTCGTAGGGCGGGAAGTAGGCGTCGCCGCCGTAGACCAGGGGTCGGGGGTGGGAGGGCTGGGCGGAGGCGGGGACCGCCCACAGCCCGAGGACGGCCGCCCAGGCGAGCGCACGCAGGGTCCTCGGCGAAGCCAGGTGCACGCGTCGCGACGCGCCCGGCCGGCGGCGCTCTCTCAACTGCAAGGCCTCAAACCCCACCGCGAATACGACCGCCAGGGAAACGTCCGTCAAACGTACCCGGGGCGCGGAGCGGGGTCAAACGGGCCGTTCTAGTGTAAAGTACGCAGGTGACAGAACTGCGACGAGCCCTGGGCGCCGCCGTGACGGCGGTCTTCATCCTCCCCGCCGGGTCCGCCGCCGGCGAAACGGGCATTTTCGGGCCCCCGGGCGCCGTCACCCTCGAGCCGCCGGCCCCCGTCGTCAAGGGCCTGGACGGATTCGGCCAGACTGGCCTCGACGACCGTCGCACCCTGTCGCGCTTCGGCGCCAACCTGGTCCACGGAGCCAAGGGCGTAATGGGCCGGGACAACCTGGTGCCGCTGGCCGTGGGTACCGCGCTCTTCGCCGGCACCTCGCTGCTCGACGACAGCGCCCAGAGCATGCTCGCCTCGCGGTTCCCGGACGCGGGCAACGCCGGGGCCAGGATGGGGAGCCTGTCGGTGGTGGCGGGCGTCACCGCGGGTCTCTTCGTGGTCGGCCAGGCGAGCGGAGGCAGGCTGAAAGCCGCGACCTACGACGTCGCGCAGGCCGCGCTCATCAACGGCGCCTACACCTTCGCGCTCAAGTCGCTGGCCGGCCGCACACGCCCCGACGGCTCCGACCGCCTCTCCTTCCCGTCCGGGCACACCTCGAACGCCTTCGCCACGGCCACCGTGCTCCACCGCCACTACGGCGCGAAGGTCGGCGTGCCCGCCTTCGCCCTCGCGGGGTTCGTGGGCCTGAGCCGCGTGGAGCGCGACCGCCATCACCTCAGCGACGTCGCCTTCGGGGCGGCCCTGGGCGTCCTCGTGGGCCGCACCGTGGTGCGGGTGAACTCGAGCCCCCTGGACGACCGGGCCGGGTTCGAGCTGAGGCTCGCGCCGTCCACCGACCTGCGCGGCACCGGCGCGGGTCTGGCCCTCTCCGCCAGCTTCTAGCCGCGGAGGCGGCGCTGGCACGCCGCCCGCTCAGGGTCCATAGTAGGAACATGCGGGCCGCGCGTTTCGTGCTGCTCTTCCTCGGCGCCGGTTCCGCGGCGGCCGCGCCGCAGGCTCCCGCGCCGTCACCCTCGCCCGTCCCCACCGCCGCGCCGCGCGGGGGCCTGAAGCTCGGTCCCTACGGCCGCGGGGAGCAGGCGCCGCCGGTCCACGACGTGCTCGACCTGCCCCGCTTCGAGTCACGCGTGGAGGTGCGCGCGTACGTTCCGCCCGATCCCAACGAGACCATGCAGGTCTGGTGGCGCCACTACTCCCTCGAGTCGTCCGTCTACGGGCGCGGCTACAACATCCAGACGCCGGTCCACCCCGGCTCGATCAACATCCTGCCCCTGGTCGAGTGGATCGCGGACAAGGTGAAGAAGAAGGACTGAGCGCCGGCGCGGCTAGGCGCGCTTGCGCGGGGGGTCGAAGAAGGGGAGCCGGGTCACGCGCACGCCGACCCTCCGGCGCCGGTGGTCCACCGTCCACTCCATGTCCAGGGCCGTCCCTTCCTCCGCGAGCGAGGACGACACCGTGCCCAGGGCCAGCATCCGCTTCAGGATGGGCGACCAGGTGCTGCTGGTGGCCTTGCCCGCCTGCCGCTCCCCGTCGTAGAGGGGCAGGGAGAGGCGGGAAGCCGTGCTCGGGATCTGCGGCGGCAGGCCCGCCTCGTCGTAGAGCGCCTCGAGGTCGTCCCAGCTCACCACCAGGCCCACCAGGCGCCGGCCGTCCTGCCCCGCCTCCCCGCGGAGGGCGGCCTGGCCCACGAAGGGGGCCTTGCCCAGGTTCACCAGGCGGCCGAGGCCGATCTCGTAGGGCGTGTACTTCTGCGACTCGATGAGCGCCGTGCGGGCCCCCACGTAGTCCACGTCGAGGAGGATGAGGCCGGCCTCGATGCGGACCACGTCGAGCGCGGCCAGCCCCACCGGCCGCAGGTCGTGGGGCCGGCCCGCCTCCACCACCGCGTCCCAGACGGGCAGGGCGCGCGCGGCGTCGACCCAGATCTCGTAGCCGAGGTCGCCCGTGTAGCCGGTGCGGGAGATCTCCACGGGCACGCCCGCGATGGTGCCGCGGGTGAGGCGGAAGTACTTGAGCGCGCGCAGGTCGACCGCGGTCTCCGCGCAGGCGCGCAGCACGTCGCGGCTGGTGGGGCCCTGGAGGGCCAGCGCCGCCGTGGACTCCGAGACGTCGTCCACCCGCACCTCGAGTCCGTGGGCGTTCATGCGGATCCAGCGCAGGGTGGGCTCCGCCGCCGTCCAGCGGTACTCGCCGTCGTCGAGGCGCTGCACGGTGCCGTCGTCGATGACCTTGCCCGCCGCGTCGCACCAGTGCGTGTAGACGACCTGGCCGACCTCGACCTTGCGGGCGTCGCGCGTGATCACGCGGTCGATGAGGCGGCAGGCGTCGCGCCCGGCGACGCGGTACTTGAAGAGAGGGGTGATGTCGATCAGCCCGCACGCGTTGCGGATGGCCGCGTACTCGTGCTCGTGGTGGACCTCGTAGCTGACCACCGCGAAGTACCCCGACCAGTCCTTCCAGGACATGCTCTGGCAGAGGGCCTGGGTGCGCGCATGGAAGGGGGTCCCGACGGGCATGGCCGCTGATGATAGGCGATGTTCAGCGGGCGGTGGCGGGCACCGGGTCGAGCGGCGAGCGCGGCGCGCCCGGGGGCAGGGGGGCCGCCGCCAGCGCGTCCAGGTCGACGAGGATGTGGGCCAGCTTGGCCTCGGTCACGAGCTCGCCCTTGTGCCAGGTGGCCAGGGTGGCGTCGCCGAAGACGCCGCTCGGCGAGAAGTGCCCGGCCCGGTTGCCGGAGTCGCGGGTGAGGGGGCCGGCGTCGTCGCCGAGCCCGTCCGCCACCGCCCTCTCCATGCGCACCGCGCCCGGCTCCATGTAGAGCACCATGGAGGTCTCCATCTCGTCGGCGTGGGTGCCCTTGGCCTGCTGGCGCACGCGCTCCTCGGCCTCCCGCCCCGCCTCCAGCACGTCCGTGTAACGAAGGAGGACACCCTCCGCGGCCAGCAGCTCGGCCGCCGCCTTCAGCGGCCGCGCGGTGGAGACGCCGGTGTTGAGCACGTAGAGGCGGCGCGGACCGTAGCGGGCGATGGAGCGCGCGATCTGCACCACCGCGTCGCGCTGGGTGTCCGCGGAGAGGGAGACCGAGCCCGGGTACTCCAGGAAGGCCGGGTAGAAGCCGTAGGTCAGGGTGGGAAGCAGGGCCACCGGCCGCGACGCCACCACCCGCGCGGCCAGGTAGTCGGCCAGGATCTGGTCGTTGCGCAGGGGCAGGTGCGGCCCGTGCTCCTTGGCCGCGGCACCCAGGGGGAGCACGACCAGGCGGTCGGGCCGAAGCGCCGCCTCCGCCTCCGTCCACGGCAGGTCCCCCAGGCGCACGCCGGGGCGGGCGGCGGCCCCGGTGGCCGCGGGCAGGTACCGCTTGGGGAACTTCGCGACCACGGTGTAGATCGGGTCCACCATGTTGGCCACGCGCACCACCGCCGTCTGCGAGACGAGCTGGTAGGCGTCGGCCTTCGCGAAGCCGTGCTCCGCCACCAGCCAGTTCACCAGCTCGACGAAGGCGATGCGCAGGGCGTCGCTGAGGGGCCGCGCGCTCCCCGCCACCATGAGGTGCTCGGCGTCCTCGAAGCGCGGCCACTCGATGGCCTTCTTCTTCAGGAGCGAGAACCGGAAGGCCACCTCCATCGACGTCTCCAGTCCCGAGCCGCAGACCTCGGCGTCGCCCTGGGCCGCATGGCCGTCGCCGAAGTAGAAGAGGGCGCCCGGATGGAAGACGGGCAGATAGACGCGCGTCCCCTCCCGCACGTCGGAGGCGTCCATGTTCCCGCCGAACGGACCCGGCCAGAGCCCGCCGAAGGCCTCCTCGTCCTCGGGCGCGGTGGCCACGCGGCCCAGCATGGGACGCAGGGGGATCGTCACCTGGCGCAGGGTGCTCCCCGGCAGGTCCACCGTGCCCGTCATGCGCTGGCGGTCCAGGCGCCAGACGTAGCGCCCCTGGGGGAAGACGTCGTTGAGGAAGGCCGTGCCGCGGTCGGGCACCAGGGCGCCGAAGCGGCCTCCCTGCGTGGAGACGGCCGTGTCGCGGTTGGGCCGCACCTTCAGGATGTCCACCACCAGCGTGTCCCCGGGCTCGGCGCCGGCCACCGCGACGGGCCCGACTTCCCCCGGCCACTTCCCGCCCGGCTTCTCGTACCACTCTCCCCAGAGCGTCTCGCTCTCGAGGACGTCGCCGGGCTGCACGGTCAGGATGGGGGGCCGCACGGCGAAGGTCGGGAAGCCCGAAGTGGGGGTCAGCCGGTGCGTGGCGCCCAGGGCAGGGGTGGCCAGCAGGGCCAGGAAGGCACAGAGCCGCAGGGACATGCACACCTCGCTTGGAAGGAGCCGGATTGTCATACTGCGGCCGCCCCGCTTCAAACCGGGCCGGGGCGGGCGGCATCTCAGAAGTGCGTGACGACGTTGGCCTTGTGCAGCCCGGTGACGCGCCAGGAGGAGGCCATCAGGGTCGTTGCCGACGCGGAGAGGCGGGAGGCCGAGCGGGGGCTGGTGCGGCGCGCCCAGTCGGGAGACCTCTCCGCCTTCGAGGAGCTGTACCGGTCCCACGTGCGCCGGACGTATGCGCTGTGCTACCGGATGGCGGGAGAGGCGACCTTGGCCGAAGAGCTGACGCAGGACGTGTTCGTGCGGGCCTGGCAGAAGCTCTCCTCCTTCCGGGGGGAGAGCGCCTTCGGCTCCTGGCTGCACACGCTCACCGTCAACACCGCCCTCTCCGAACGGCGTGCCCGGCGCCGCCGCACCTCGCGGATCACGCCGACCGACGACCTCGAGGCCTACGACGGCCCGGCGCCCGTCCGCCGGCCGGAGCACGGGCTCGACCTCGACCGGGCGATGGCCACCCTCCCCCCGGGGGCGCGCCAGGTCTTCGTCCTGCACGACGTCGAGGGCTACCGCCACGACGAGATCGCGGAGATGACGGGAGTGGCCACCGGCACCAGCAAGGCACAGCTCCACCGGGCGCGCCGCCTCTTGCGCGTGGCCCTGGGACGGAAGGACGCCGAATCATGACCTGCGACGAAGTCGAGGACTGGCTGGACGAGGCGGGCGAGGCCGCGCCTCCGGACGACGTGGGGCGGCACCTGGAGGGCTGCGCCGGCTGCCGCGAGGCGCTCGCCCTGCAGCGGGCGCTCCTGGCCCGGGTGGCGGCGCTGCCCGAGGAGATGGAGCCCTCCCGCGACCTGTGGCCGGAGATCGCCCGCCGCGCGCGCGGGAGCGGATCGCCCGCCCGGCGCAGCGGCTTCGCCCTGTCCTGGACGTCGGGCCTGGCCGCCGCGGCCGCGCTGGCCGCCGCCTCCTCGGCCCTCACCGCCATCGCCCTGCGTTCCCGTCCCGCCCCCGCGGGCGCGCCCGCGCCCGTCGCGCGGCCGGTGGCGGCGGGAGCCACCGACGACCTGCGGCGCTCGGAGGAGGAGTACCTGCGCGCCGCCGCCACCCTGATGACCGCGCTGGAGGGCCAGCGGGCAGGGCTGCCCCCGGAGACGGTGGCGGCGGTGGAGCAGAACCTCCAGGCCATCGACCGGGCGCTGGGCGACATCCGTGCCGCGCTGGCCCAGGATCCGTCCAGCACGCGCCTGGCGCACATGCTGGTCTCCACGCACCGGAAGAAGCTCGACCTCCTCGAGCAGGTGGTGCGGCTCTCCACCAAGGCCTAGAAGGAACCAACGAAATGATCGAGATGAGCAAGGGAGCGACGGCGGTAGTGGCCGCGCTCGTCTTTTCCACGGCCGCGTGGGCCCAGGACGTCCAGGAACGGCGGGCCGCCGACGCCAAGGGGCGCGTGTACGTCGAGAACCACGCGGGCACCGTGAACGTGGTGGGCTGGGAGCGCAACGAGGTCGAGGTCACGGGCACGCTGGGCGAGGGCGCGGAAGGCATCGAGATCCAGGGGGAGAAGGGATCCACCAGCGTGAGCGTGGACACGGCCGGCAACCCGCACGGCGTCCACTCCCGCCTGGAGGTGAAGGTGCCGCGCGGCAGCACGGTGGAGATCGAGGGCTTCGCCACGCGCATCACCGTCAACGACGTGGTGGGCGGCGTGCAGGCGGAGACGGTGAACGGCAGCATCGCCGTCCACGGTGCGCCCCGCGAGGTGGACCTGGAGTCGGTCAACGGCGGGGTCACCGTGGACGGGCCGGCCCTCATCGTGCGCGCCAGCTCCGTGAACGGGCCGGTGACCGTGCGCGGGGCGCGCGAGGAAGTGGAGGCCAGCACCGTCAACGGCCCCCTCGAGGTGGCGGCCAGCGGCGTCCAGCGCGCCCACCTGGAATCCGTCTCGGGCTCGCTCGTCTTCGAGGGCAGCCTGGCCGTGAACGGAAGCCTGGACGTGGAGACGGTCAGCGGGGGCGCGGACCTGATCTTCCCCGGCGGGCTGAACGGCCACGTCAGCGTGTCCAGCTTCAGCGGCGAGATCGAGAACGACTTCGGACCGGACGCCCGCCGGCGCGGGCGCCACGTTCAGCGCAGCGAGCTGAGCTTCACCGCCGGCGAGGGCAAGGGGTCGATCTCCGTCAGCACCCTGAGCGGCCTGGTCCGGCTGCGCCGGCAGCGCTAGCCGCCGCCAGCGCCTCGGGGTCGGGGCTGTCCGCCCCGATGCGCGCGCGCACCGCCCACAGGTCGGGGAAGGCGCGCTTGGGCAGCGTGGACTTCAGGTAGGTCACGCCCTCGCTCCCCCCCGTGCCCCGCCGCGAGCCGATCATGCGCTCCACCATCTGCACGTGGTGCGCGCGCCAGAGGGCCAGGCACTCGTCCATCTCGATCAGCACCTCGCACAGCGCGTTGAGGTCCGGGTGCCGTTGCTCGTCCTCGTAGATCCGGACGAGGGCGCCCAGGCGCCGCTCGCCGTCCGCGGGGGCCACCAGCAGCCCGCGCCGGGCCATCAGCGCGTCCAGCGCGTCGCCGACGCTGGGCGCCTCCAGGCGGCGCCGGAGGCGCTCGCTCTCCGCGGCCGAGCAGCTCAGGCGGGCCGCCATCTCCGGGTCCTTCAGCCCGAGGGTGAACTCCAGCTCCCGGAACTGCACGGACTGGAAGCCGGAGGCGGGGTTGAGGTGGTAGCGGAAGCCCAGGAAGTCCTGGGGGCGCATGGTCTCCAGGATGCGCACCTGGTGGATGAGGAGCCGCTGCACCTCGACCACGCGGCGCAGGAGCCGGGTCCCCTCCCCCACGCGGTCGCCCTGCAAATGACCTACCGCGGAGTCCACCTCGTGCAGGATGAGCTTGAACCACAGCTCGTAGACTTGGTGGATGATGATGAAGAGCGCCTCGTCGTGGTGCTTCGGCGACGAGAGCTCCTTCTGCAGCTCCAGCAGCTCGGGCACCTTGAGGTACTCGCCGTAGGTCAGGGGCACGCGCCATCGT
>DATBIO010000240.1:0-27878 GCA_036556965.1 Vicinamibacteria bacterium | reverse complement strand
GCTCAAGACGGCGGAGCCCATCACGCGCCTGCGCGGGCGGATGGGCGAGTACAACGGCATCCGGGTCATGCCCACCTACCACCCGGCCTACCTCCTGCGCACGCCTTCGGCCAAGAAGGACGTGTGGGAGGACATGAAGGTCGTGCGCACGCTCCTGGGCGATTGACCTTCCGCGGGCCGGCCGGCCGGTAGAGTAGCCGGTCCATGGCCAGCCGAGCCGTCGACGTCGCGCTGCCGCTGCCCGTCCAGTCGGCCTTCTCCTATCGCGTGCCCGAGGGCGTGCCCCTGCCCGTGCGCGGGGCGCGCGTGCTGGTCCCCTTCGCCGGGCGCAAGGTCATCGGCGTGGTCACCGGCGCCGCGGCGGCGGCGGGAGGCCGCGCGCTCAAGGACGTGCTCGAGGTCCTGGACGAGGCGCCGCTGGTGCCCCCGCCCCTCTTCGACCTGGCGGAGTGGATCGCCGCCCACTACCTGGCGCCGCCCGGGGAGTGCCACCGCCTCACCCTGCCCCCCGCGGGCGTGCGCGCCAGCCGCGCGGTGGCGCGCCTGGTGGGGGAGGCGGGCCGCGGCGAGCCCGTGCTGGCCGCGCTGCGCGAGGGCCCGCTGCGCGTCTCCACCCTGGCCCACCGCCTGGGCCGCGATCCCTCCGCCGCCCTGGGCCGCCTCCGCCGCGCGGGCGCGGTGGAGGTGGAGCAGGACCTGGCCGCGCCCGGCTTCCGCGAGGTGAAGGTGGCGGTGCTCTCGCAGGCGCCCCTCAAGCTGCGGGGCACGGCGCAGGCCGAGGTGGTGGAGAGGCTGCGCGCGGCGGGGGGCAGGGCGCGGCTGAGCGACCTGGTGCGCGGGCGCTCCTCGCTGCGCGGAGCGGTGGCGCGGCTGACCGCCCTGGGCGTGGTGCGCGTGCTCGACGAGCGGGAGATGCGGGAGCCCGACGTGCTCCCAGGGGGCGCGCAGGCGGAGCGCGCGGCCACCGGCGACCAGGCGCGCGTCCTGGAGCCGCTGCTGCGCGCGGTGGAGGAGGGCGGGTTCCGGGCCTTCCTCCTCCACGGCGTCACGGGCAGCGGCAAGACGGAGGTCTACTTCCGGCTGGCCGAGCGCGTGCTCGCCCGGGACGGCGGGGTGCTGATCCTGGTCCCGGAGATCGCGCTCACCCCGCTGCTCGTGCGGCAGGCCCGCCACCGCTTCGGGGCCACGGTGGCGGTGGTGCACAGCGAGCTGAGCGCGGGCGAGCGGCACGACCAGTGGTGGCGCATCCGCGAGGGCGGCTCGCGCGTCGTCATCGGGGCCCGCTCCGCCGTCTTCGCCCCCGTGCCCGACCTGGGGCTGGTGGTGGTGGACGAGGAGCACGAGGCGGCCTACAAGCAGGAGGACAGCCCCCGCTACCACGGGCGGGACGTGGCGGTGATGCGCGCGCGCCTGGAGGGGGTGGTGGCCGTGCTCGGGTCGGCCACGCCCTCCCTGGAGTCCCACCAGAACGCGCTGCGCGGCAAGTACGTGCGCCTGGAGCTCCCGCGGCGCGTGGGGCCGCAGGGGCTGCCGCGGGTGGAGGTGGTGGACCGCCGCGAGGCGCTGCGACGGGGCGCCGACCCCATCCTCACCCCCGTCCTGCGCGAGGCCCTGGCCGGGCGGTTGGCCCGCGGCGAGCAGGCCCTCCTCCTCCTCAACCGCCGCGGCTACGCCACCAGCCTCCTCTGCCGCGAGTGCGGCGAGACCGCGCAGTGCCGCCAGTGCTCCGTCGCCCTCGTGCTGCACCACGGCGGGCGCAGCGCCCAGTGCCACTACTGCGGCTATGAGGCACGCGCGCCCGCGGCCTGTCCCACCTGTCAGGGGGCCTACCTGCGCCTGAGCGGCTACGGCACGGAGAAGGTGGTCGAGGCGGTGAAGGCCGCCCTGCCCGAGGCGCGCGTGGCGCGCCTCGACCGCGACCTCGCCGCCCGGCGCGGCGCCCTGGCCGCGGTGCTGGGCGCCTTCGAGGCGGGCGCCATCGACGTGCTGGTGGGCACCCAGATGATCGCCAAGGGCCACGACTTCCCGCGCGTGACGCTGGTGGGGGTGGTGGACGCGGACGTGGGCCTCGGCCTGCCCGACTTCCGCGCCGCCGAGCGCGCCTTCCAGCTCCTCACCCAGGTGGGGGGGCGGGCCGGGCGCGCGTCGCTCCCCGGCGACGTGATCCTGCAGACGCACCTGCCCGACCACTACGCCCTGCGCCTGGCCTGGGCGCACGACTACGACGCCTTCTTCGCGCGGGAGATGGAGTTCCGCCGGACCATGGGCTACCCGCCCCACACCGCCCTCGTGAACCTCGTCTTCCGCGCCGCCGACGCCGCGCGCGCGGCCGCGGAGGCGGAAGCGGTGGCCGCGCGCCTGCGCCAGTGGGCCCCGCGGCGCTACCGCCTGCTCGGCCCGGCCCCCGCGCCCCTGGCCCGGCTGCGCGGCGAGCACCGCGTCCAGCTCCTGCTCAAGGGAGGCCGCGCCCAGCTGCGCGAGGCCGTGCGGCGGGCGTTGGTGGAGCGCTACGGGGAAGTGCGCTGGCCCGGCGTCTCCGTGGACGTGGACCCCGTCAGCGTGATGTGAGCAGCTCGCTCCAGGCCTGGCCGAAGTCCGCCCAGCTCAAGAGGAAGGGGCTGGGCGTGAAGCACACGGCGAAGACGGCGAAGGCGGCCAGTCCCAGCACGAGGCGCGCGGGGCCCGGCGGGCGCTCGTCGTCCCGCGTGGGCGGGTGCTGCCGGCTCAGCACGAGCAGGAACACGGACCACAACAGCCAGGCGGGGTGGAAGTAGAGCAGGACGAGGCACACGCCGACGCCCACCAGCGACACGTGGCGGTGCCAGCGGCGCGCGAGCGCGTACACCACGTGGCCGCCGTCGAGCTGGCCCACCGGCATGAGGTTGAGCGCAGTGACCAGCAGCCCGAACCAGGCGGCGAGGCCGAGGGGGCCGATGGCCAGCTCCATCCCTTCGGGGATGGGCGGCAGCAGCGCGCGCGCCGCCCACTGGAAGAGCAGCGGCTCGCCCAGCGAGAGGCCGTCCCCGCCGGGCGGCCGGGGGAGGACCTGCGCCTCGCGGACGCCGAGGTAGAGCACGGGCAGGCACACCACGAAGCCGGCCAGCGGCCCCGCCGCGCCGATGTCGATGAGCGCCCGCCGGTGGGGGATCCGGCTCCGGATGCGGATGAACGCGCCCAGCGTGCCCACGAAGCTGAGGATGGGCAGCGGGATGAAGAAGGGGAGGGTGGCGTCCACCCGGTAGTGACGGCAGGCCAGGTAGTGGCCCATCTCGTGGGCGAGCAGGATGGCGAGCAGGGCCACGGCCAGGCGCGGCCCGCCCGTCACGTAGATGGACCCCGCGGTGAGGGCGAAGAGCAGCACGTTGCGCCAGGCGGAGCGCACCGTGGGCCGCGGCAGCGGGGCAGGCGACGCCCGGTCGTCCCACCACGCCTGGGTCAACGGACTATTGGCTGAGGTTCTGGAGGTCCTTGCCCGGCTTGAAGCGGATCGTGCGGCCGGGCGGGATGCGCACCTCCTTGCCCGTGCGCGGGTTGCGGCCGATCCCGCGCTTGCGCGGCTTCACCTGGAAGACGCCGAACCCGCGCAGCTCGATCCTCTCGCCCTTCATCATCGACGCCTTCATCGCGTCGAGCACGGCCTCCACCGCCACCTCGGCCTTCACCTTGGTGATGTCCGCGGCCTTGGCCACTTCGTTGATGATGTCGACCTTGATCATGTGCTTCGCTGCTCCGCCCTCAACTCTAAGTGTCCGCGTAGTATAGGATTAGCGGCGCACGGCCGTCAAACCTCCAACAGAGATGATCCCGATCCCCAAGGTGGCCCTCGTCGGCCGGCCCAACGTCGGCAAGTCCACGCTGTTCAACCGCATCGTGGGCCGGCGCAAGGCCATCACGGACAGCCGCCCGGGCTCGACCCGGGACCGCAACTACGCGCAGGCGTCCTGGCAGGGGGCCGCCTTCGAGCTGGTGGACACGGGCGGCCTGCTGCTCGGCACCCGGGACCCGCTCCTGGGCCCCGCGGCGGAGCAGGCCCGGCGCGCCATCCGCGAGGCCGACGTGGTGGTCTTCATCGTGGACGGGCGTTCCGGCCTCCTGCCCGACGACCAGGCCATCGCCGCCCAGCTGCGGCGCGAGGGCAAGTCCGTGCTCGTGGCCGTCAACAAGAGCGAGGGCCGCGCCTCGGGTCCCGAGGACTTCGCCCGCCTCGGCTTCGAGGAGGCGGTGGTGATCTCCGCGGAGCACGGGCAGGGCGTCGGCGACCTGCTCGACCGCGTGGTGGAGGGCATCCCCCGCGTGGGCGAGCCCGCCGAGGCCGGGCGCCCGCTGGCGGTGGCGCTGGTGGGCCGGCCCAACGTCGGCAAGTCGTCCCTCCTCAACCGGCTCCTGGGCGAGGACCGCGCGGTGGTCTCGCCCATCCCCGGCACCACCCGCGACGCCGTGGACAGCCTGCTGGAGAAGGGAGGTCATCGGTACCTGTTCGTGGACACGGCGGGGATCCGCCGCCAGCGCCACCTCAAGGAGAACGTGGACCACGTCTCCGTGGTGCAGGCGCGCCATGCCATCGAGCGCGCGGACGTGGTGCTGCTCGTGCTGGACGCCACGGAGGGCGTGCGCGAGATGGACGCGACCATCGGGGGGTACGTGCAGGAGGCGGGCCGGCCCGTGGTGCTGG
This sequence comes from Vicinamibacteria bacterium, assembly GCA_036556965.1. Lineage (GTDB taxonomy): Bacteria > Acidobacteriota > Vicinamibacteria > Fen-336 > Fen-336 > DATBIO01. The sequence continues at coordinate 23,206 of DATBIO010000240.1, read as the reverse complement.
CCCTGAACAAGTGGGACCAGGTGGGCCGGGAGACCACGGCCCGGCGCGCGGAGACGGCCGTGCGGGAGAAGCTGAAGTTCCTCTCCTACGCTCCCGTCCAGCTCGTCTCTGCGGCCACGGGCAAGGGCCTCGATGCGCTCCTCGGCGCCGCGCGCAAGGCGCACGCGGCCAGCCGCCGGCGCGTCACCACGGGCCAGCTCAACCGGGTGCTGGCGCGGGCGGCCGAGCGGCACGCCCCCAAGGCGGCCAAGGGAGACAAGCCGCTGCGGATTCTCTACGCTACCCAGATCGGGGTGGCGCCCCCGACCTTCGGGCTGTCCGTGAACCACCCCGTGGACCTGCATTTCTCCTACAAGCGCTACCTGGAGAACCAGTTGCGTGACACCTTCGACTTCGAGGGGACGCCCGTCGTGCTCAAGGTCCGGCACCGTCCCCACTGAAACCGCTTGACAGCCATGGGCGACACTCATAGAATCCTTGAAATTCGTCGGCTAAGTAGCTATAAAACAAGCGCTTTTTCCTGTTTGGGATGACGCGCCCATGACCAAGGCCGATATCGCGCGCATCGTTTACGAGCGCCACGGCGGCATCTCCAACCGGGAGGCCGCGCGGCTGGTCGAGATCATCTTCGATTCCATCAAGAACCGCCTCGGGGACGGGGAGAAGGTCCAGATCACCGGGTTCGGGAGCTTCGTGATCCGCCAGAAGCGGGAGCGCCGGGGGCGGAACCCGCAGACGGGGGAGGAGATGGTGATCCAGCCCCGGCGGTCGGTCGTCTTCCGGCCGTCCAAGCTGTTCGCGGCCAGCGAGTAGGCGCGGGCGCCCCGCCATGGACAAGGCCATCCCCAACAAGCTCTTCTTCAAGATCGGGGAGGTCTGCGAGATCACCGACACGCAGCCCTACGTGCTGCGCTACTGGGAGTCGGAGTTCCCGGCGCTGGCGCCGGCCAAGAACAGCTCGGGCCAGCGCATCTACCGGCGGCGCGACATCGAGACCGTGCTCCGGATCAAGCAGCTCCTCTACGAGGAGGGGTTCACCATCGCGGGGGCGAAGAAGCGGCTGGAGGCCGAGCAGGCGGGACGGGTGACCACGCCCAACTCCGCCGCCGCCAACACGCCCCTCCCCGTGGAGGAGGGCGCGCCCGACCTGAAGCTCACGCTCCAGGAGGTCAAGAAGCAGCTCCGCGAGATATTGACTCTCCTGAACACGGGTGATAGAAGTCGTGCCTGAGCGTCTGTCGCCGGCGTACGGGATGTAGCGCAGCCTGGTAGCGCACCTGCTTGGGGTGCAGGTGGTCGTGGGTTCAAATCCCGCCATCCCGACCATCCTCATTTTCCTTCCGCTGATCCCTGGCCCCAGGCGGTGGTCTCGCGCCTGGGGCCTTTTCACGAATGGCACTCATCCTCGTCACCAACGATGACGGCGTGAACGCGGGGGGGCTGCGCGCCCTGGCGGGGGCGCTCGTCCCCCTGGGCGAGGTCTGGGTGGTGGCGCCGGACCGCGAGGTCAGCGCCTGCGCCCAGTCCCTGACCCTCAAGCACCCCCTGCGCGCCGAGCGCGTGGACGAGCGGGTCTTCCACGTGGACGGCACGCCCGCCGACTGCGTCAACCTCGCCTTCGTCAAGCTGCTGCCCCAGCGTCCGGCCCTCGTGGTCTCGGGCGTGAACCGCGGGGCCAACCTCGGCGAGGACGTCTTCTACTCCGGCACCGTGGGCGGCGCGCGCGAGGCGACCTTCTTCGGCGCGCCCGCCATCGCCGTCTCGCTGGCCGCGCGCGGGGGAGAGGCCCCGGACTACGGCCCGGCGGCGGCCTTCGCCGCCCGCCTGGCCGGCCTGGTGCTGGGCCACGGGCTGCCCGAGCGCACGCTGCTCAACGTCAACGTCCCCGCGGGCACGCCGGGCCGGCCGGTGATCACGGTGCAGGGCCGGCGCGAGCACGAGGGCACCATCCTCGAGGGGCTCGATCCCCGCCGCCGGACGTACTACTGGATCGAGGAGGGCTCCGACCGCTGGCTGACCGACGACGTGTCCGACGTCAGCGCGGTGAAGCGCGGCCTCATCTCGGTGACGCCGCTGCACACAGACACCACGCACCATCAGGCCCTGGCCACGCTCAAAGCCTGGGAGGCGGTCCTCGCCAACGGCCACAAGCCCTAGCCGCGGCCCGTGGCGCGCCCCGGGGCGCGCGTGGTAGAGTGACGGTTCTTCCGATTCGGGGCGTGGCTCAGCCTGGCTAGAGCGCGTGGTTCGGGACCACGAGGTCGGAGGTTCGAATCCTCTCGCCCCGACCAGCTTCATCCGATCGACCGGACGCCGGTGAAGGGCCCCGCGAGGGGCCCTTGCCATTTCTCCGGTCCTCAGTCCCCGGAGAGCAGGCGCTCGAGGCTCTGGCGCGCCTCCTCGGGCTTGAAGCCGAACGGCCCCGGCTCCGCCTTGTACACCACGCGTCCCCCGACGCCGAGCACGTAGATCCGCTCCGGCCAGGCGGCGAAGGCCTTCTCCGCGGGCGCGTCCACGGGGTCGAGGGCGAGGGGGATGCGGTACTTCAGGCGGTCGGGCAGCAGGCGCGCCAGCTTGTGCTTCTGCTCCAGCGTGCGCGGCTGGTCGAAGACGAAGTCCTCCTTCCGGTTGGACTCCATCTGCCACTCGTCGTCGGCGTGCGCCTCCGAGATGTAGACGGTGAGGAAGCGCGCGCGGTCCTTGTAGCGGTCGTAGAGGTCATGAAGATCGCCGATCTTCTTGCGGAAGGGCGGTCAGGTGCAGCTCCCGAAGATGAGGACCACGGGGCGCTCGCGCCAGAGCTCGGAGAAGCGGACGCTGCCCGCGTCCACCAAGGGCAGCTCGAGGTCGGGGGCCTGGTGGCCGACGCGCAGCGTGCCCCGCTCGCGGCGGTCCCACTCGTTGTAGCGGATCCAGGCCCCCTCCACCGCCTTCATGTAGGCGAAGAAGCCGAGGCCGGCGGCGGCGAGGGCGCCCGAGCTCCAGACGAGGACCCGGCGCAGCCGGGGCCGCGCGCGGAGGTGCCGGATCAGGGACATCATGCCGGTGCGGGAAAGGTACCACCGTCGGGCCGGTGTCCGCTCAGCCCTGGAGGGGGAACCTCAGCACGAAGGTCGCGCCGCGGCCGGGGCCGCCCACGGCGGCGATGCCGCCGCCATGCGCCTCCATGATCCGCTTGCAGATGCTGAGGCCCAGGCCGTAGCCGCCGGTGCTGCGCGAGCGCGAGCGGTCCACGCGGAAGAACGGCTCGAAGAGCCGCGCGAGGTCCCCGGGCGGGATGCCCGGGCCGTCGTCGGAGACGCGCACCACCACGGCCTGTCCGTCGCGCGCGGCCCTGACCTCCACCGGCCGGCTGTCGGGAAGGGAGAACTTCAGCGCGTTGTCCAGCACGTTGCGGAGGACTACGCGCACCTGCTCGGCGTCGGCCGTGACGGGCAGCGCGGGCGGGGCCTCCACGCGGAGCCCGGGGGGCGCGTCCCCGAAGGACCGCGCCGTCTCGTGCAGGAGGGGCGCCAGGTCAAGGGGCACACGCCGCAACGCCCCGCCGTCGCGCAGCCGCTCCCGCTCCAGCAGGGAGGCGATCATGGCCTCCATCTCCGCCACGTCCTTCCCCATCTGCTCCGCCTTCTCGCCGGGGGGGAGCAGGGCGAGGGCCACCTTCATGCGCGTGAGGGGCGAGCGCAGCTCGTGGCTGACGTCGAGGAGGAGCTGGTCGCGCGACCGCACCATGTCGCGCACGCGGCGGGCCATCTGGTTGAAGGCGTCCGTGAGCAGCCCGAACTCGTCCCGCGTCCGCACGTCCACCGCCACCTCGAGGTCTCCCTCGCTGAGGCGCGCCACGCCGCCGTGCAGCGCGCGCAGGGGGTGCAGGGCCCGCCGGAGCACGGCGTGCGCGGTGAAGACGACGCCGGCCATGAGGACGAGGAGGAGCAGGAGCAGCCGGTCGTGGGCCATCTTCATCTCGCCCAGGAAGTCCCAGGCGAACAGGTAGGTGCCCCCGTCGCCCGCCTCCACCAGGTACTGGCCGCGGCCCCAGGCGGGGCGGGCGAGGCTGCGCGCGTCCCGCCGACGCACTTCCTCGATGGCGGGGAGGCCGGGGGCGGTGGACCACGCGCCCCGGGGGCCCTCGTAGCGGACGTGCAGGCCGAGGCGGGCTGCGAGCTTCTGGGCTGCCGCGCGGTCGGGGGCGGCGGCGGCGAGGGTCCGCGTGTGGTCGAGGAAGAGCCGGTCCACGGCGGCGCCCAGGCGCGGATGGACGATCAGGAAGAAGAAGCAGGACACCATGGCCAGGAGGCTGGCCGCCATCACCAGCATGATGGCCACCAGCTTCGCGAAGACCGACCCGTGGACGCCCAGGGCCGGCCGGCCTTCAGCCACCGTCCCCCCCGATGAAGGCGTAGCCGGCTCCGCGCACGGTCCTGATGAAGACGGGACGGCGGGCGTCGTCGCCGAGCTTCTGGCGCAGACGGCTCACCAGCACGTCGATGGAGCGGTCGAAGGCCTCCGCCTCCGCGCCGCGCGCTTCGTCCAGGATGCGGTCCCGGCTCAGGACGCGGCCGCGGTTCTTCACGAGGAGGCCGAGGAGCGCGAACTCCGCCGTGGTGAGGGAGAGGGACCGCCCGGCGACGCGCACGGAGCGCGCGGACCAGCTGATCTCCAGCGGGCCCACGCGCACGCAGTCCTCGGGACCGGGGAGGGCGGCGTGGCCGCGGCGCAGCACGGCCTGCATGCGCGCCACCAGCTCGCGCGGCTCGAACGGCTTGGGCAGGTAGTCGTCCGCCCCCAGCTCGAGGCCCACCACGCGGTCCGTGACCGACCCGCGGGCGGTGAGCATGACGATGGGCACGGCGCTCCGCTGCCGCACGCGGCGGCACACGGTGAAGCCGTCCATGCCCGGGAGCATCACGTCCAGGACGAGGATGTCGGGCGGCTCGGCGGCGAGGAGGCGCAGGCCCTCCTCGGGGCGGGCCACCGCCCGCACGCGGAAGCCGAACTGTCCGAGGAACTCGGTGAGGAGCGCGCCCAGCGCCTCGTCGTCGTCGATGAGGAGCACGCGCGTCCCCGCGGCGGAGAGGGCCGGCATGGTCCCCGAATCATGGCCCATCAGGCGCGCCCCAGGGCCTGGACGGGCGGGAGGCGGGCCGCCGCGCGCGCGGGCAGGGCGCCGAAGACGAGGCCCGTGCCCGCGGCCATGGCCAGCGAGGCCGCCAGCGCGCCCCGGGGCACGGCCAGCGGCCACGCCGTGAGCACTCTCACCGCCACTGCACCCAGGCCGGCGAGGGCCAGTCCGGCGGCCCAGCCCCCGACGGCCAGCGCCGCCGCCTCCAGCAGGAACTGCGCGAGCACGTCGCGCGGCCGCGCGCCCACCGCCATGCGCAGGCCGATCTCGGGCGTGCGCTCCTTCACCGAGAGGAGCATGAGGGCCAGGATGCCCGCCCCTCCCACGAGGAGGGCCAGCGCCCCCAGGCCGCTGGTGAGCAGGGTCAACGAGGCGGCGGCGTCCCTCTGGCCGGCCAGCATCCGGTCCTCCCCCTGCACGGCGAAGTCGTCGGGGCGCGCGCGCGCGGCCAGCCCGTGCCGTTCGCGCAGGAGCGCCGCGATCTCCGCGGCCGCCCGTTCCCTCGCGCCCTGGTCGGCGGCGCGCACGAAGACCAGGGTCAGCCAGCTCGTGTTGAAGACGCGGCGCAGGGCCGTCCGCAGCGGGATGATGACCTGGCCGTCCTCGTCGGAGCCGTCGGCCATGACCCCCCTGGCCTCCAGCACGCCCACCACCTCGAAGGGGACGCCGCGGACGCGCAGGCTCCGGCCGGTGGCGTCCTCGCCCGGGAACAGGGCGTCCGCCACGCGCGCGCCCAGCACCGCCACCCGGCGCGCCGCTCCCTCCTCCTCCGCGTCGAAGAAGCGCCCGCTGCGCAGGCGCAGGTTGCGCACCTCCTCGAAGGCCGGCGTCGTGCCGAGCACGCTCGCCGGCGCCGCGCGCGTGCCGGCCTTGACGCGCAGCGCGCGCTCCGCGGCGGGGGCGGCGCGCAGCACGGAAGGCAGCGCCGCGATGGCCGCGCCGTCGTCCGGGCTCAGGGTGGTGGCCAGGCCGCGCACCTGCGTGCGCGCGGCCAGCCGCCTGACCGGCGCCGGCTTCACCACGACGAGGTCGGCGCCCATGGCCTCGATGGTGCGCGCCACGGCCTCCTGCGCGCCCTGGCCGACGGCCCGCGTGAGCACGAGGGCGGCCACGCCCACGGCCACGCTGGCCACGGCCAGGGACGCGCGCAGCCGGTGGGCGGCGAGCGCGCGCCGGGAGAGGCGGAGCGCCCGCCAGAGCCTCACCGCAAGGCGTCGGCCGGCGGCAGCCGCGCCGCGCGGCGCGCGGGCAGGATTCCGGCCAGGAGCCCGATGCCCGCGGCCAGGGCCAGGCCGAGGACGACGGCGGTGAGGGACAGGCCGCCGTCGAGGCCCATGCGGCCGGCCGCGAGGCGGGAGATCACGGCGGCCGCGGCCAGGCCGCCCAGGCCGCCCGCCAGCGTGGTGACCGCCGTTTCCGCCAGGAACTGGCCGCGGATGTCCTGCGGCCGCGCTCCCAGCGCGCCGCGGAGCCCGATCTCGGCCACGCGCTCGTTGACGGAGGCGAGCATGAGGCTGGCCGCCAACACCCCGCCCGCCAGGAGGGTGATGCCCGCTACCAGGGGCAGGAACACGAAGAGCACCCGCCGCACGCCGTCCACCCTCTTGCGGACCTCCACCGCGGTCACCACGGTGAAGTCGTCGGGCTGCCCGGCCCCCAGCGCATGCCGCTCGCGGAGGAGGCGAGTGGCGGCGCCCGCCGCGTCCTCCACCCGCGTCCCCTCCGCCACCAGCAGCTTGGCCGCGCGGATGGTGTCCACGTTCATCAGGCGCCGCATGGCGGTGGAGATGGGCACCACGACCTCGTTGTCGCGGTCGATGCCGTGGGCGTCCGTGCCGAAGGGCTCGAGGACGCCGACCACGCGGCAGGCCACGGGCCCCACCAGCACTTCGGCCCCCAGCGGGTCCTCCTGCCCGAAGAGGGCGCGCGCGACCGTGCGCCCGATGAGGGCGACGCGGGCCGACCCGGCCACGGCGGCGGCGTCGAAGTGCTCGCCCTGCACGGCCGCGCGCCCCCAGACCCGCTCGTAGCGCTCGGAGTGGCCGAGGACGCGCGCGGACACCGTGCGGTCGCCGTGGCGCACCTCGGAGGGCAGGGCCTGCATGGGGTCCCAGGCCTCGATGCCGGGGACGTCCTGCGCCAGGGCGGCCAGGTCGTCGAGGGTCAGCCGGGCGGAGGGGCCGCGGGGGCCGCCCCGGAACATGCCGCCGCCAGCGTAGACGACCATGGAGGAGGCGCCGAAGATCTGCCGCACCGTCTCCAGGATCCGGCGCTCCGCGGCGGCGCCGACGGAGAGGACGACGGCGAGGGCGGCCACGCCCAGGAAGGTCCCCAGCATCACGAAGGCGCTGCGCAGGCGGTAGCGCCGCATGGCGCGGAGGGCGAGGCGCAGGTGGCGGGCGAGGGTCATCGGCCGCTCTCCGCGCCGCGCGCCGTCGGCTCGTCGGCCACGATGCGCCCGTCCTCGAGGCGGGCCACCCGCCGGCAGTGGGCCGCCACCGCCGCGTCGTGGGTGACGATCACGATGGTCCGCCCGTCGCGGTTCAGGGCGGCGAAGAGGGAGAGGACCTCGCCCGCCGAGCCCGCGTCCAGGTTCCCCGTGGGCTCGTCGGCGAGCAGGAGGTCGGGCTCGTTGACGAGGGCGCGCGCGATGGCCACGCGCTGCTGCTGTCCGCCGGACAGCTCGGAGGGCTTGTGGTGCACGCGGTCGCCCAGGCCCACCGCCTCCAGGGCCCGGCGCCCGCGCCCGTCCGTGTCGGCGCGGTCGGAGTAGAGCAGGGGCAGCTCCACGTTCTCGAGGGCGCTGGTGCGGGGGAGGAGGTGGAAGGCCTGGAAGACGAAGCCGATGCGCGCGTTGCGCAGCCGGGCCTGCTCGTCCACCCGAAGGCCCGCCACGTCCTGCCCGTCCAGGAGGTAGCGCCCCCGGTCGGGCCGGTCGAGGAGCCCCAGCACGTTCATGAGAGTGGTCTTGCCCGAGCCGGAGGACCCGACCACGGCCAGGAGCTCCCCGCGCTCGATGCGCAGCGACACGCCGTCGAGGGCGCGCACCGTGTCACCGCCGGGCCGCCGGTACACCCGTTCCACGTCGCGAAGCTCGATCACCTCGCGCCTCCCCCCTCGGGACCCTGGTCGCCCACCAGCACCTCCTCGCCCTCGCGCAGGCCGTCCACGATCTCCCACCAGCCCTCGTCGCGGAGGCCCGTGGTCACCCAGCGCCGCACGGCCTCCGGGCCCTCCGGGCACAGCACGTAGGTCCGGCCCTCCTCCCGGCGGACGGCGCGGCGGGGGAGGGCCAGCACGCCCGTGCGCCTCTCGAGGGCGATGGCCACGGAGGCCGTCATCTCCGGCCGCAGCGTGCGCCCGGCCGGCACCTCGAAGGCGAGGACGGCGACGTAGTTGACGACGTTGTCGCGGATCTCGGCCTGCGGGTGGATGGCGGTGACGCGCCCCTCGAACTCCTGGTCGGGGTACGTGTCCACCGTGAAGCGGGCCTCCTGCCCGGGGCGGATCCGCCCGATGTCCGTCTCGTCCACGTAGGCCCGGACCTCCAGGCGTCCCAGGTCCACCAGGGTCACGAAGGTGGGAGCGGCGAGGCTGGCCGCCACCGTCTCCCCCTCCTGGGTGGAGACGGAGGCCACCACCCCGGCGATGGGCGCGCGGATCCGCGCGTGGCCGACCTGGGTGACGGCGTAGGCCAGGTTGGCCTCCGCCTCCGCCTGCTGCTGCCCGGCCACGGCGGCGGCGCGCTCCGCCAGCTCCAGGTCGCTCGGCGCCACGAGCCGGGCGGCGGCCAGGGCGCGCCTCCGCGCGGCGTCGGCGCGCGCGTAGTCGAGGCTGGCCCGGGCCGAGAGGAGGGCGGCCTGCGCCTGGTCGCGCCGGGCGTCCAGCTCGCGGGTGTCCAGCTCGGCCAGCAGGTCGCCGGCCGCCACGCGGTCCCCGATGCGTACGTGCAGGCGGCTCACCACCCCGGAGACGCGCGAGCCCACCTTCACCTCGGCCCCCACGCGGGGCCTGACCACGCCGGTGGCCTTGACCACGGAGCCCACGTCGCGGCGCGCCACGCGGACGCGGTCGCCTCCCCGCGGAGCGTCGGTGCGGGAGGCGGCCCCCCGGGCGAGCACGAGCAAGGGCACCGCGGCCAGGGCCGCCGCGGAGGAGAGCGCGAGCTTCTTCATGGAGCGGCCCCCTCCCGGGGGCCGCCCGGCAGTGTGGGGAAGGAACCTGTCTGGCGTGTGTCGGCCGTGTTACGGATTGCAACGGACCGCGATAGGATCGGGTTTCGCGCCGTTCCCTCCATGAAAGCCGTTCACTCCGTGCCCGCACCTGTGGTAGGGTCCGGGGCACATTTCCACAGAGAACGAGAGTTCCAGGAGGGCGAAAGACCATGACCGCTATTTCGGCAAGTGCCAGGGCCGCCAAGCGCCGCGAGGTGATGCTGCTTTGGGTGAAGCAGCTGATGACCCTGCACCAGAAGCAGGGGACCCACAAGCACGCGGCGGCGGGTTGGCTGGCCGCCATTTATGCGCTGCGCGCCGCCGACCGCCTCGACGCCGGGGCCCAGTGGGGCCGCATCGGCGACGAGATCATCGACGACCTCGAGTGGGGCTACCGGCAGGCGCTGGGCAACGAGGCGGAGAAGGGCATCGAGGTGGGCCACAAGCTCCTCGAGACGCACCACAAGCCGCAGATCGAGGTGTCCACCGCGGGCGGCAAGAAGATCACCGCCACCAGCCTGAAGGCCATGCAGCAGAAGGCCGCGGAGGCCGCGCGCGCCGCGCGGTCCGCGGGCATGCGGAAGTCGCGCATGGGCATCGGCAAGTCGGGCGTGGCCAAGCCCAGCTTCGCCTTCAAGCCCGGGTCGCTGTCCCGGCGTCCCATGGCCACCCGCACCGCGATGCGGCCCATGGCCCGTCCCACGATCGCCGCCAAGCCCGCCGTCTCCGTGGCCAAGCCGGTGGCCAAGAAGGCCGCGAAGAAGGGCGGCAAGAAGCGCGCCTGACGTTGCCCGCCTATCGGTACCTCGTCCGCGGACGGGTCCAGGGCGTCGGGTACCGGTACTTCGTGCTGCGCCAGGCGGAGTCGCTCGGTGTCAGCGGGTTCGTACGGAACCTCCCCGACGGCCGCGTCGAGGTGGTCGGGGAGGCTCCGCACGACACCATCGTGACCTTCGAAGCGCGGCTGCGCGAAGGGCCCGCCTTCGCCCTGGTGGAGGCCCTGGACCGCGAGACGCTCGCCGCCCGCGGCGACGCCGGCTTCCACATCCGCTGAGCGCCCCATGAGCGAGGAGCGCATCGCCCGCCTGCGCGCGGCCATCCGCGACGTGCCCGACTTCCCGAAGGCGGGCATCGTCTTCAAGGACATCACGCCCCTGCTGGGGGACGGGCCCCGGCTGCGCGAGGCCATCGACCTGCTGGCGGAGGCCGCGGACGCCACGCGGCCCTCGAAGGTGGCCGCGGTGGAGAGCCGCGGCTTCATCCTGGGCAGCGCCGTCGCCGACCGGCTGGGCGTGGGCTTCATCCCGGTGCGCAAGCCGGGCAAGCTGCCGTTCCGGCGCGTGCGCCGCTCCTACGACCTCGAGTACGGCACGGACGCCGTGGAGGTGCACGAGGACGCGCTGGTGCGCGGGGAGCGCGTGCTGGTGGTGGACGACGTGATCGCCACCGGGGGCACCGCCCTGGCCACGGCCGAGCTCGTGGAGCAGCTCGGGGGCGACGTGGCCGGCCTGCTCTTCCTCATCGAGCTGGCCTTCCTGAAGGGGCGCGAGCGGCTGGGCTCGCGCGCCGTGCAGAGCCTGATCCGCTACTGAGCCGCTGTGGTAATCTTGTGTGCTCGGCGGGGCGCCGGGCACGGTCTGTTTGCGCCTGTAGCTCAACAGGATAGAGCAGGAGCATCCTAAGCTCAAGGTTGGGGGTTCGAGTCCCTCCAGGCGCACCACACCACCAGGAAGAGGATGCGCAAGGAACTCAAGAGGCAGATCAAGCAGGACGAGCTCGTCGGCACCTTCCAGCGCGCGGCGGCCTGGGTGCGAGCCCACGTGCGCGAGCTGAGGGTCGGCATCCTCGCGCTGGCGGCGGCGGTGGCGCTGGTCGGGGGGTGGCGGCTGTTCGAGGGGAACCGCCAGCACGCGGCGGCGGCCGCCTACGCCAAGGCCCTGGAGACCTACCACGCGCCCACGCGCGCGGAGCTCGGGCCGGGCGGGCAGGCGCCGCTGGTCCACGCCAGCGAGGCGGACCGGTGGCGCAAGGCCAGGGACGAGTTCGACGCGGTGGCCGCCGCCCACGGCTCGCGCGAAGCGGGCCGGCGCGCGCGCTACTACGCGGCCCTGTGCCGCGCCCGCCTGGGAGAGACGGCGGAGGCGGAGAAGGCGCTGGGCGAGCTGGCCCAGGGGCGCCAGGACCCGCTGGTGGCGTCCCTGGCCCGCATGGCCCTGGCCGACCTGCACCGCCAGGCCGGGCGCGTGGACAAGGCGGCGGACGCGTACCGGCAGATGGTGGACGACAGCTCGTTCGCCCTGCCCCGCGACCACGCCCTGATGATGCTGGCCGCGCTGTTCGAGGAGGCGCGCCGCGCCCGGGAGGCGCAGGCCACCTACCGGCGCGTGGCCGACGAGTTCCCGGCCAGCGTGTACGCCGCGGAAGCGCGGCGTCGCGCGGACTACCTCGGGCCGACGACCGGCCAGGCCTCCTAGTGCGCACGCGCACGGCCTGGGTGCTCGTCGCCGGGGTGGCCGCGGTGGCCATCGGCGCGGCCACGGTGGGCGGCCTGGCCCTCATGCTCCGCGGCCGCCAGTCGGGCTCGGCCAGCTGGGGGTCCGACCGGTACCTGTACCTCGACCTCCAGGGCGAGCTGCCCGAGCAGCCCTCCTCGGAGCTGGGCAGCTTCCTGGAGCGGCGGCCCCCCTCGCTCAAGGCGCTGGTGGAGAGCCTGGACCGCGCGGCCTCCGATCCCAAGATCACGGGCATCGTGATGCGCGTCGGCTTCATGTCCGACGCGGGGTGGGGCAAGGTGCAGGAGCTGCGCGACGCCGTGCAGCGCTTCCGCAAGTCGGGGAAGCCGGCGCTGGCCCACCTCGAGTTCAGCGGCAACAAGGAGTACTACCTGGCCAGCGCGTGCAGCAAGGTGTACGCGGTGCCCACCGCCCTCCTGGACGTCACGGGCCTGGCCACCGAGGTCACCTTCTTCAAGGGCACGCTGGACAAGGTCGGGGTGGAGGCGCAGTTCGAGGGCATCGGCCGCTACAAGAACGCGCCCAACCAGTTCACGGAGTCCGCCTTCACCGACGCCCACCGGGAGCAGATGAACGCGCTCCTGGACAGCCTCTACGAGCAGTTCCTGAGCGGCATCGCGGAGGGGCGGGGCAAGTCGCGCGAGCAGGTGCAGGCCATCCTGGACGAGGGGCCCTACGACGGCACCTCGGCCCGCCAGGCGGGCCTGGTGGACGACCTCCTGTACAGGGACCAGCTCGAGGACAAGCTCAAGGACGCGGAGAAGGTTTCCCCGGCCCGCTACGTGAAGTCGTCGCGTGGCTTCTCCATGGACGGCCGGCCCAAGCTGGCCCTCGTCTACGCGGTGGGGGAGATCATCCCGGGCGACAGCCAGGGCGGCGGGCCTTTCGGCGGAGGCTTCGCGGGCTCGGACACGGTGGCGGCGGCCCTGCGCGAGGCGCGCGAGGACGACTCCGTCAAGGCCATCGTCCTGCGCGTGGACAGCCCGGGTGGCTCCGGCACCGCCTCCGACGTCATCTGGCGCGAGGTCGAGCTGGCGCGCAAGAGCAAGCCCGTGGTCGCCTCCATGGGGGACACGGCGGCCTCCGGCGGCTACTACATCGCCATGGGCACCGACGCCATCGTGGCCCATCCGGGGACCATCACCGGTTCCATCGGCGTCTTCGGCGGCAAGTTCAGCCTGCGCGGCCTCTACGACAAGATCGGCCTGAGCAAGGAGACGGTGGCCCGCGGCCGCCGCGCCGGCATGTTCACGGAGTACCGGCCGTGGACGGACGACGAGCGCGCGCGCATCCGCACCCTGCTCGAGACGTTCTACGTGGACTTCGTGACCAAGGCGGCCAAGGGGCGGGACAAGTCCTACGACGACGTGCACGCGGTGGCGCAGGGACGCGTCTGGACGGGAAGCGAGGCCCTGCGGCTGGGCCTGGTGGACCGCCTGGGCGGCCTCGACGCCGCGGTGGACGTGGCCAAGGAGAAGGCCAAGATCGACCGCAAGCAGGAGGTCCGGCTGGTCGTGCTCCCGGAGCGCAAGGGCCTCATCGAGACCCTGCTCGAGCGGCAGGAGGAGGGCGTCCAGAGCATGCTGCCCGCGGACGTGCGCGCGGTGCTGCGCTGGGCCACGCTCCTGGGCGACGGCCAGCCGCTGGCGCGGCTGCCCTTCGAGCTGCGCGTCCGCTAACCCGCGCCCCGCGCCGCGCGGACGACGGGCACGGAGGAGGGGCTCGGGCTCATGGGGGCCGCTTCCGCCCTCTTCGAGCCTGTGCCTCCCGCGCGCGCTTCTTCCACTGCCAGAGGCCGGCGGTGACGCCGGCGGGCAGGCGGTGTCCCAGCTGCCGCGCGAGCAGGCACAGCTGTCCGCGGTGGTGACCCTCGTGCGCCACGAAGTAGCCGAGGAAGTGCGCGAGGTCGGTGGGGAAGTTCTGCCAGGCCGCCGGCGGGAGGGAGCCTCCGCGGGCCAGGCCGAGCCGCATGAGCCGGACCATGCCTTCGCTGCTGCGGGACAGCGCGCGCGCCAGCTCGGCAGGCCGCACCCGCCGGGCGTCGACGGATCGCGGCACCGCGATGCCGTGGCGCGCGCCCAGCATCTTGATCCACATGCAGCGGGCGTTGTGGATGTGGGCCGCGATCGCGCGCACCGTGCGGCGCGGAGCGCCGGGGACGCTCCGCGACCACAGCGCGGGCGGCAGGTTCTCCACGAGGTGCACGGTCACGCGGTGGCTGGTGCGCCACGCGGCGATCAGCCCCTGCGCGTCCTCGGGATCCGTGACCACCCGCAGGCTCCGACCGAGGGAAGCCGTCCTATGGCCGCGCCGCCGCCACGTGGAAGGCGCCGTACTGGGGGCCGGGCATCGGCATGTCCTGGCCGCAGGTGCCGAGGACGACGGCGTACTCCCCGGGCGGCAGCGTGCCCGGCACGCGCAGCGCGATGCGCAGGGTGCCGTTCTTCGGCTTCCTGGGATCGAGACCCGGGACGAGCTCCGAGAACTCCTGCTCGATCCGCACCTTCGCGTCCGACCGGTAGCGCCGGTCCTCCCCGGGTACCAGCCGCTCCAGGAAGTGGCACAGGCTGCGCCGGTCCTTGAGTGTCCGCGCGCTGCCGTCGATTCGTATCACGAACTGGAGCGTCTCGTCGCCGGGCATGGACACGCTGGACTGGGCACCCTCCAGGTACCGGTACTCCGACCAGCCGGTCCTCTCCTGGCCCTTCTCCTTGACCTGCTCCAGCGGCGTGAGGGTGCCGGTGGAGGGCTCCACCCGGTAGGCGTGCTCGCTCACAGGCGGCAGCGGCGAGGGCGCCGGCGCCTGGGCCGCCAGGGAGGCGGACGCGAAGCTCGCGACGAACCCGAGGAGCGTCCCGCGGCGCACGCGCATTCCCACCTCCGCTCGGCCTCCCGGGCGCGTAGCGTCCACGAACGCGGCGCGCGCGTCAATGGCGACCCACGGAAGGACGCCGAATCGGGACCGCCGGGGGCCCGGTTGACGACGCCCAGGGTCACGAACGTCCCACGTCATGCCGGCTCATCTCCGTGTGGCGCCGCCCCCGGCGGCCATGTCTGGAGCTTCCAGCGTGCGCGCTGGAGGGCATCCTGGACCGCCAGTGCGGCGGCCGCCTGGACGGCCTGCCTCGTTGTCTGCTCCGGCATGTACCCCACGTTCACGGTGGTGACGGCACAGAGCCACGCCGGGTATTCCCCGGAGGTCAGCCCCTGCATGATGCCGGCCAGGAGCCCTTCGTCGAGCGCGGAGCGCTCCTCAGGGGCGACATGATCCGGCCAGTGGTGCTCGTGAGTGACGGTCAACACGAAGGCGGGCGAGCAGACTATGGAGACGTGGCCGAATCGTGGGCTGCCGTCCGTGGCGCTGATGTACCTGCCGTCGCCGCGCGTCTCTTGGGTGCATCGCACGACCGTGGGCGACTCCCAGGCCAGGGCGGGAAAGAGGGACATCAGGCGGTCGCGATCGAACGTCGCCACGGCTCCCTCGGCGCGCCGCTCCTGGCGCGCTCAGCTCCCGTGCTGCTGGGCCAGGCGCGCCCGCCAGGCCTGCTGCACGGCGGAATACGGCTGGCCGTGGACCTGCCGGAAGGCCTCGTCCACGTTGCCCGTGGCCCCCATCGCGTCGAGGAGGTCGTTCACCCCGCCCATGCCCCGCGTGGCGATGAGGTGCTCGACGAAGGACAGCGCGCCGAGGTAGAAGCCGCTCACCCCGACGATCCGGCCGTCGGCCAAGGCGCGCATCTGCTCGGCGTTGAGGAGGTTGGCCGAGCGCTTGCCCTCCATGTACTGGGCCAGGCCCTCGTGGACCTCGCGCGGCGCCGTGCCGCGGGTGGCGTCGGCGACGAAGGCGTGCGTGAGCTCGTGGATGAGGGTCTCGTCGAGGTCCGGGGTGAGGCTGGCGGTCAGGCCGCCGATGGGCAGCCGGATGCGGCCGTCGATGTTGTCGTAGCTGCCGCCGGACCACGCGGGCGCCCCGCTGGCGTCGTAGTAGCCCTGGCTCGTGAAGAGGATGACGGGGATGGCGGTGGAAGGCTGGTGGTCCAGGGACGACGTCAGCGTGGCGTAGTGGCGCTCGAGGGCGCGCAGGATCTCGCGCCCGACGTCGGCGTGCTCCCCGCCGTCGTAGCGGACGTTGAAGTGGGAGAGGGACTGCTGGGCCATGCCCCGCTCGGTGAGCATGCCCCTGCGGATGCGGTCGAGCATGGCCTGGGTGCGGGCGTCGGGCGCGACTTCCTGGGCCGTGGCCAGGGTCTCGCCGGCCTCGCGGCTGCGGTCCTGGCGGAAGAGCGCGTAGCCCAGCCCCTTGAGGGCGTCGGCGTGGCGCGGCTCGACGGCCAGGGCCGCGCGGGCGGCCGCCTCCGCCCCCGCCCAGTCGCCGGCCTCGATGTGCACCTGCATGAGGTTGAGCCAGAGCTGGGCGTTGCCGGGCAGGAGGGCCGTGGCGCGTTGGAGCAGCCCCGCCGCCTCCGCGAAGCGCCGCTTTTCCCTCTCCCGGAAGGCGGCGCCGTTGAGGACCGCCGCCGCGAGCTGCTTGAGCGCCGGCTCGTCGGGATGGGCCGCGAGCAGGGACTCCGCGGCGGCCGCGTCCTCGGGGCTCATCCCGCTCCCGCCGGACAGGCGCCGGTGGAGGTCCTCGACCCGTGTCCGTTCCGCGTCGGTGACCCCCTGCGCCGAGGCGAGCTCGCTGGACAAGGGCGGGAGGAGGGGGGCCGCATCGGGCAGGTCGGGGGGCGGGGCCTCGGCCACCGCGGCGGGCGTTTCCGCCGGCGCGGACGCGGGCGTCGCTTCCGCCGCCGGCGCCGGCCCGGTGCGCGGGCGCAGCCGGCTCATGCCGAACAGGAGGAGGGCCAGGGCCGCGGCCACGCCCAGGATGCCGTTCCAGGGCAGGCCTTCGCGCGCCCGGGGCACGATGATCGGCGGAGGCGGGGGCCCGGGCATGCGCTCCCGCAGCTTGGCGAACACGACGCCGCAGCGCGGGCAGGCCACCGGGCCCGGGTCGGTCTGGCCGCAGCGGGGGCAGCTCTCGGGAGCCACGCGGCATGGTACCAGGAGCGCGGTCCGCCGCTAGAATGGCCGGATGCCCGCCTTCCGCACCTTCGAGGCCATGGCCCCCACGCGCATCGACCTGGCCGGCGGCACGCTGGACATCTGGCCGCTGTACCTGTTCCACCCGGGCGCGGTGACGGTGAACGCCGCCATCGACCGCCGCGCCTCCTGCCGCGTGGTCACGGGAGTGACCGGCCTGAGCATCGAGTCCGAGGACACGGGGGCGGCGGTGGAGGCCGCGGGGGTGGCCGAGGTCCTGGAAGGAGGAGCGCTCTCCCTGGTGGCCCACGTGCTGCGCGCGCTGGGAGTGGAGGCGGGCCTGCGCGTGGTCACGCACTCGCGGGTGCCCGCCGGCTCCGGCCTGGGCGGCTCGTCCGCCCTGGCCGTGACCATCGCCGCCGCCGCCTCCGCGGCCGTGGGCCGGCCGCTGGACGCGGACGCCCTCTGGCCCATCGTACGGGACGCGGAGGCGCAGACGATCGCCGTGCCCACCGGGGTGCAGGACTACCTGGCCGCCATCCACGGGGGCGTGCTGGCCATCCACCTGGAGCCGGGCGCCCTGCGCACGGAGCGCCTGCCCGTGGACGCGGCCCTCGTGCAGGACGCGCTCCTGCTGGTGGACGCCGGCGTCACCCGCTTCTCCGGGATCAACAATTGGGAGGTCTTCAAGGCCCAGATCGAAGGCGACCCGGGAGTGCGCGGGTGCCTCGCCCGCATCGTGGAGGCCGCGGGCCGCCTGCGCGAGGCCCTGGTCTCCGGGCGCTACGAGTTCGCGGCGGAGTTCATGGACGCGGAGTGGGAGGCGCGCAAGCAGCTCGCCCCCGGCGTCACCTCCCCCGAGATCGACCGCATCGTGGAGGTGGCGCGGGCGGCGGGGGGCGCGGCCAAGGTGTGCGGCGCCGGGGGAGGGGGGATGGTGGCCGTCTGGTGCGCCCCCGGCCGGCGGGCGGAGGCGGAGGCCGCCCTGCGCGCGGCCGGGTTCCCTCCCGTGTCCTTCGCCCTGGATTTCGAGGGCGTGCGCGTCCGCGAGCTATAATCCCCGTTTTCGGGGAGGCGCCGAGGGCCGTCCGTGGCGCCGGCTCCACACCCATCCGGGGGGAAGAGCGACATGATCCAGGCCACCCAGCTGCGGCGTGGCATGTGCATCAAGCACGACAACGACCTGTACCGCGTGGTCGAGACACAGCACAAGACGCCGGGCAACCTCCGCGGCCTCGTGCAGGCCAAGATCCGCCACCTGAAGAGCGGCTCCATCATCGAGCACCGGTTCCGCTCCGTGGACATGGTCGAGCGGGCCATCCTGGACGAGGCGGAGATGGAGTACCTGTACCAGGACGGCGACATGTACCACTTCATGAACGCGGAGACCTACGAGCAGATCGGCCTCTCCGACGAGGTGCTGGGGGACGCGGTGTCCTACCTGACCCCCAACATCCGGCTGAAGATCGAGCTCTACGAGGGCCGGCCCGTGGGCATCGAGCTGCCGCTCACGGTGGAGATGACGGTCACGGAGACGGAGCCGGGCATCAAGGGGGCGTCGGTCTCGAACGTGGGCAAGCCCGCCACGATGGAGACGGGGCTGGTGGTGCAGGTCCCGCCCTTCATCAACGAGGGCGACCGGATCCGCATCGACACGGCCACCGGCGCCTACATCGAGCGCGCGCGGTAGCGGGGCGCCGCCCCTCAGGTGCTCGTCGTCCTCGGCAGCACGCGCCCGCCCAAGCTGGAGGCCGTGGCCCGCGCCCTCTCCGCCCTCTCCGCGCTGGCCCCGGAGCTGTCGCGGGCGGAGGTGGTGGCCCGTGACGTCGGCGAGGCTGCCCCCGCCATGCCGCTGAGCCTCGACGCGCTGCAGGAGGGGGCGCGCCGCCGGGCCGCGCGGGCGCTGGAGCTGGCCCGCGCCGAGGGCCGGGAAGCGGGCCTGGGCGTCGGCCTGGAGGGCGGCCTGAGCGTGCAGGGCGACGGGCGGGCCTTCCTGATGTCCTGGGCCTACGTCACCGACGGACGCCGCGGCGCCTGGGGCTGCGGCGGCGCCATCGAGGTGCCCGCCCGGCTCGCCCGCGCCGTGGTGGACGACGGCATGGAGCTGGGCCAGGCTGCGGACGCCCTGGCCGGCGAGGTGGACGTGCGCAGCCGCCAGGGCACCTGGGGCGTGCTCACCCGCGGCCTGCTGGACCGCGCCCGTTCCTTCGAGCTGGCCCTCCTCAACGCGCTGGCCCCCTTCTTCAACCCGGAGGCGTACCGTTGAATCCCAGGCTCGCCCCGGACGCCGGCTGGATCGAGGTGATCACCGGGTCCATGTTCAGCGGCAAGAGCGAGGAGCTGATCCGCCGCGTGCGCCGGGCGCAGATCGCGCGCCAGAAGGTGCAGCTCTTCAAGCCCGGCGTGGACGAGCGCTACGCGAGCGACCACGTGGTCAGCCACTCCGACATGAAGATGCCCTCGGAGGTGGTGGCGGCCTCCAGCGACATCCTGGCCCGGGTCAAGTCCGAGACCGAGGTGGTGGGGATCGACGAGGGCCAGTTCTTCGACCCCGGCCTGGTGGCGGTGGCGGAGCAGCTGGCCGCCCGCGGGGTGCGCGTCATCGTGGCCGGCCTGGACCAGGACTACCTGGGCCGGCCCTTCGACCCCATGCCGCAGCTCATGGCGGTGGCCGAGTACGTGGACAAGACGCTGGCCATCTGCATGCGCTGCGGGGCGCCCGCCAACCGCAGCCAGCGGCTGGTGACCTCGCAGGACCGGGTGGTGGTGGGCGGGGCCCAGCAGTACGAGGCGCGCTGCCGCCGCTGTTTCGAGCCCGGCCGTTCCGAAGGGTAACATTCGGGCTGTGGGTGCGGCCGGCAGACGCCGGCAGGCACGGGAAGGAAGTCGCTTGTGCAGCAACACATTGATGGGACGGGCCGCGGCCGGGCACGGGCGTTGCTTTGCTGGCGGTAGGCATGAGTGTGTCCGAGCCGATCACGATGGTCCGCTGCCGCCTGGACGGGGTCGACGACGTTCCGGCCCGGACGCTCCGTTACATCCCGTACGCGGAGTTCGGGCTCTGGAAGCACCTGATGGAGACCAAGCACGGCCGCACGGTGACCGTGGAGGAGACCTCCGTCTGGGTGGTGGAGGACGCGGCGCGCTGGAACTCCGGCTACGAGCCGGAGGACCTGGAGCCGGTGCTGCACTTCCGCCTGCAGCTCGTGGCGCGGGAGGGCACCATGGTCACCATCGAGCGCTACTTCCCGGCCGAGAGCTACCCCGAGGCGCAGGAGGCCCTCCTCAGCCACTTCCCGGCCGGGTCCTGCCGGGAGCTGACCGCGATCCCCGGCTACTTCGTCCCCAAGCGCGTGCGGGACGCGGAGACGGCGGCCGTCACCCAGCTGGCCTAGGCGGCCTCGTTTCTCGCCGCCGGGAACGCCGCGCGCGCGCCTGAGCATGGCGCGCCTGCTCACCATCGACGGCGGCCGCGGCGAGGGCGGGGGACAGGTCCTGCGCACGGCGCTGGCCCTCTCCGCGGCCACCGGGCAGGGCTTCGAGATCGCCCGCATCCGCGCCCACCGGCCGCAGCCGGGCCTGCGCCCGCAGCACCTCGCCGCCGTGCGCGCGGTCGCCCTCGTGTGCGGGGCGCGCGTGGGCGGGGCCTTCGACGGCTCGCCGGACCTCCGCTTCGAGCCGGCGGCGCTGGCCCCCGGAGACTTCCGGTTCGAGATCGCCACCGCGGGCGCGCTCACGCTGGTCCTGCAGACGGTGCTCGGCCCGCTGGGCCGCGCGGGCGGCCCCAGCCGCGTCGAGGTCACGGGAGGCACGCACGTGTCCGCCAGCCCGTCCTTCCACTACCTCGCCCGGCACTGGGCGCCCATGGCCGCGCGCTGCGGGCTGCGCGCCGAGCTGGAGCTGCGGCGGGCCGGGTTCTACCCGCCGGGCGGAGGGGAAGCGGCGGCGCGCGCGCTGCCGTGGGGGGAGCCGGCTCCCCTGGTGGCGGAGAAGCGCGGCGCCCTGCTCGAGGTGCGCGGCGTGTCCGGGAGCTGCCGTCTCAAGGGCGAGGTGGGCGCGCGCCAGGCCCGCGCCGTCCAGGAGCGGCTGTGGGAGGCGCGGCGCCTGGAATCGACGTGGGAGGTGGTGGAGCCGCCCTCGGCCTCGCCGGGCTCCTTCCTGCTCGTGGAGGGCGTGTTCGAGGAGGGCCGCTGCGCCTTCGGCTTCATCGGGCAGAGGGGCGTCCGCGCGGAGGTGCTGGGAGAGCGGGCCGCGCGCACGCTGCTGCGCTTCCTCGACGCGGAAGGCGCGGTGGACCCGCACCTGGCCGACCAGCTCGCCCTGCCCATGGCCCTCAGCGGCCGCGGGGGGCGCGTCAGCACGAGCGAGGTGAGCCTGCACCTCGAGACGGTGGCCGAAGTCGTCTCCGCCTTCGGCATCCCCGCCCGTGCCCTTGGGCGGCGCGGGGGGCCCGGCCTCCTGGAAGTGGCCCCCGCCTAGGCTAGGATGGGAGCCGATGGCCGCGCCCCTCTCGCCCGCCGCGCGCTTCTGGCTCTGGGACTACGCCCGCGGCTCGCGCGCCTACGAGGCCATGTGGGTCCTCCTGCTGCTGGTGCTGGTGCTCGTCCCCTCCGCCTTCTGGCGCGATCCGCTGCAGGAGCGGATGGGGCTCTCCCCGGCCCTGCGGCTGCTCGAAGCGGCCTCCCGATGAGGCGCGTCCTCGGCGCCGCCTGCCTGGCGGCCGCCCTCCTGGCGGGGCCCCTGGCCGCGCAGGAGGAGGAGCCCGACCCGGCCGGCATCCTGGAGGCGCTGCTGGGGAGCCTGCTCGGGTTCACGGAGGTCAAGCCCGAGGAACTCGAGCGCGACGTGGCCGAGGTCGGGGGCATCGCCTTCCGCGCTTCCGTGCCCCTGCACTTCATGACGCGCGCCGAGCTCACGCGGTACCTCGAGGAGGTCCTGCGCGACGAGTACCCCGAGGAGAAGGCGCGGGCGGACCAGCGCACGCTGGTGGCCTTCGACCTCATCGCCCCGGACGCCGACCTGCGCGGGATGCGGGCGCGCCTGCTCGAGGACAACATCGTCGGGTTCTACGACGAGCGGCCCGACCGGCGGAAGCTCTACGCGGTCAGCGACGACCGCCGGCTGACCCCCGCCAACCAGCTGGTGATGGCGCACGAGCTGCGCCACGCCCTCCAGGACCAGTACCTGGACCTCCACCGCGCGCTCCCCGACGAGGTGGGGGACTTCGACGACCGGCGCCTGGCCCTCATCAGCCTGCTGGAGGGCGACGCCACCCTGGTCATGGAGCGCTACCTCGTGCGCCGGCTCCCCGGGGGAGTCGACAACGAGCGCCGGCTCGGCGACCTCGACCTGAGCGAGATGGCGCTGCCCGGCGCCGGCTTCGAGGGAGTGCCGACCGTGCTGCAGGCGCAGCTCGTCATGCCCTACCTGGCCGGGCGCGACTTCGCCATGGCCGTCTGGAAGCGGGGGGGCTGGGACGCCGTGCGCGCGGCGTGGTCGGCGCCGCCGCGCTCGACGGAGCAGGTCCTGCACCCGGAGAAGTTCTTCGCCGGGGAGGCTCCCGAGGAGGTCGTCCTCGGCTATCGTCCGGACGGTGGGACGCTGGTCAAGGAGGGCGTGCTGGGGGAGCTGATGACGCGCAGCCTCCTCGGGGCGGGCGCGGAGGAGGCGGCGCGGGGCTGGGGTGGCGACCGCTTCGCGGTGTGGGACGTGCACGGCCGCACCCTGCTGGTGTGGGCGTCGTCCTGGGACACCGCCTCCGACCGCGCCGAGTTCCTGGCCGGGGCGCGCGCGCGCTTCGCCCCCTACCCGCGGCGCGACGACCGCGGCTTCAGCGTCTTCACCTACGGCGCGCGCCGCTTCGCCTGGGGCGAGAGCGACGGGCGCGTGATCCTGATCTCCGCGGACGAGCCCGGCCTGTTGGAGAAGGCCCTCGCCGCGTTCCTTGACAACGCGCGGAAGCGGCCCGGATAATTCGCGCGCCGCGCGCCCCGCGCGTCCGCTCCGTCTGGCGCCGCACCACTCGAAGGAGGCACGATGGCCACGATTCCGCCCCCGCCCCCGCCGCCACCGATGTACGGCGGCGAGCCGCCCAACCTGCCGCCGCCGTCCGGGCCGGGAGGGAGCACGAGCCTCGGCATCGCCCCCAACCTGGGCGGGCTGCTGTGCTACGCGCCGTGCTGCATCGGCCTCATCTTCTCCATCGTCGTCGCCATCGCGGAGAAGAGCAGCCGGTTCCTGCGCTTCCACGCCTTCCAGAGCCTGCTCGTGCACGGGGCCGCCTTCGCGCTGAGCCTCGCGATCTGGGTGCTGAGCATGCTGGTGGCGTTCGTCTCCGG
>DATBIO010000239.1:0-21222 GCA_036556965.1 Vicinamibacteria bacterium | reverse complement strand
CAGCGAGCGGTAGTAGGTGGCGGGAGAGAAGCCGCGCTCGGCCAGGATCGCCTCGTTGAAGAGCGCTATGCCGGAGGCGGCCAGCCCGTACACCGAGGCGGAGAGCGCGAAGACCCAGAAGGCCGGCGTGCGCAGGGCCTCGCCCAGGGTCGCCCCCTCCAGCGCGCCCGTCTCCGCGGAGGCCCGGCGGCCGCCGTCCACCTCCAGCCCGCACTCCTCGGGGCTGGAGCGGGCGAGCAGCCAGCAGAGGGGCGCCACCACGGCCACCAGGACGAGGCCCACGCCGCGCCAGGCGGCCCGCCAGCCGCCGGCCTGGACGGCCGCCCCCACCAGGGGGAAGGCCAGCATGAACCCGACGCTCATCACCACCGCGTAGACGCCCATGGCCGCGGAGAGCCGGCGCGAGAACCACTTGCCCACCATGGCCAGGCTCACCACGGAGAGCGCGCTCTGGCCCAGGCCGCGCGTCAGCGTCACCAGCACGAGCAGGGCGGCCGCTCCCTGGACGCCGCTCATGGCCAGGACCACCGCTCCGAGGGCGGCGGTGACGACCGTGACCACCCGCCGGCTGCCCGCGCGGTCCACCAGGCGCCCGACGCCCAGGCAGAAGAGCGCCCCCACCAGGGTGGCCACGAGGTTGATCTGCGCGAAGAGCACGCGGTCGAGGCGCAGGTCCCGCAGCAGCGGCTCGGTGACGAGGCCGAGCCCCTGCGTGCGCCCGGGCAGGGTGGCCACCATGCTCATGGCGGCCACGCCCAGCGTGACCCAGCCGTAGTAGAAGGGCCAGCGCGCGGGCGCCGGCCGGGGCAGCGTGCCCGCGGTCGCCTCGGTCATGCCGTCTGCTCCGCGCCCCCCGCGCGACGGTACCACGCGACGGACACCGCGAGCACGCAGGCGACGCCCAGGAGGCGGATGGGGCCGCGCGCGAAGACGATGGCCCCGTTCACCCACATGAACACGAAGAAGGCGCGCGAGAAGACGACCAGCGGGCGGGGGCGGCGCCGGAAGGCGGGCGCGTCGCGCCACCACCAGGCCGCCTCCAGCGTCCACCAGGCGGCGAAGGCGTAGTTCACGTAGATGCCGGCGCCCACCGCCGAGCCCAGCAGGGCCTCCGTCTGGCGGGCGGTGTCGGCCACGGCCGCGGCATGGCTCCACGCGTGGCGCAGGTGGAAGGCGAGCAGGGCGTGGGCCAGGTTGCCCAGCGCCCCCGCCGTCCACAGCCAGCGGGCACCGGGGGCCAGGGCCTCGCGGGCGGTCCAGGCCAGGAGCGCCGCCCAGATGGTGGCCCGCAGGGCCAGCTCGCCCGTCGCCATCGCCCGGATCCTACCCCGCGCTACAATGGAGGGTCGTCCCGCGGCCCGCCCGGCGCGTCTTCCTGCCGACACCAACACTCAGGAGTCCGAACGAACGATGTCCATTGTCCTGTCCACCGTCGCCGTCGCCGCCCTCATGACCGCGGAGGCCCCCGTGACCAACCCGCTGCTCGCCCCGTGGACCGGCCCCCACGGCGGGGTGCCCCCCTTCGACCGGGTCAAGGTCGAGCACTTCAAGCCCGCCCTGGAGGCGGCCATGGCGGAGCAGCTCCGCGAGGTCGACGCCATCGCCCAGGACCCCGCCGCCCCCAGCTTCGAGAACACCATCGCCGCCCTCGAGCGCTCCGGCCGCGCCCTCGACCGCGTCACCAGCGTCTACGGCATCTACAGCAACAACCTCAGCACCCCCGACTTCCAGGCCGTGGAAGAGGAGATGGAGCCGAAGCTGGCCGCCTTCCAGGACCTCATCACCCAGAACGAGGCCCTCTTCAAGCGCATCGCCGCCGTGTACGAGGCGCGGGAGAGCGCCTCCCTCACCGCGGAGCAGAAGCGGCTGAGCTGGCTGTACCACACGAACTTCGTGCGCGCGGGCGCCCGGCTCGAGGCGGCGGCCAAGGCGCGGGTCTCCGCGATCAACCAGCGCCTGGCCACGCTGTTCACCGAGTTCAGCAAGCACGTCCTCGCCGACGAGACGGGCCACGTCACCGTGCTCGCGGGGGAGGCGGACCTGGCCGGCCTGCCCGACTCCGTGCGCTCCGCCGCCGCCGCCGCCGCCGCGCAGCGCGGGATGGAGGGGAAGTGGGCGGTCCTGAACACGCGCTCCAGCATGGAGCCGTTCCTGACCTACTCCCACCGGCGCGACCTGCGCGAGAAGGTCTGGCGCGCGTACTACGGGCGCGGCGACAACGGCGACGCCAACGACAACAACGCCATCATCACCGAGATCCTGAAGCTGCGCGCCGAGCGCGCCCGGCTCCTGGGCTACCGGACGCACGCCCACTGGCGCCTGGAGAACCAGATGTCGAAGACGCCGGAGCGGGCCATGGCCCTCATGGAGGCGGTGTGGACGCCGGCGGTGGCGCGCGTGCGCCAGGAGGTGGCGGACATGCAGGCCATCGCCGACAAGGAAGGGGCGCAGGTCACCATCGAGCCCTGGGACTACCGCTACTACGCGGAGAAGGTGCGCAAGGCCAAGTACGACCTCGACAACAACGAGGTGAAGGCCTACCTCCAGCTCGACAAGCTGCGCGAGGGCATGTTCTACGTGGCGGGGCGGCTCTTCGGGTTCACCTTCACGCCCGTCTCGGGGCTTCCCGTCTTCCACCCCGACGTGCGCGTCTTCGAGGTGACGAACGAGGCCGGGGGCCACGTGGGCCTGTGGTACTTCGACCCCTACGCCCGCCCCGGCAAGCGCTCGGGGGCCTGGATGAACGCCTACCGCACCCAGGAGCGCTTCGCGGGGGCCGTCACTCCCATCGTCTCCAACAACTCCAACTTCGTGCCCGGCCAGCCCGGCCAGCCCATCCTCGTCAGCTGGGAGGACGCGGAGACGCTGTTCCACGAGTTCGGCCACGCCCTGCACGGGCTGAGCTCCAACGTCGCCTACCCGTCGCTCTCGGGCACGGCGGTGGCCCGTGACTACGTCGAGTTCCCCTCCCAGCTCCTCGAGCACTGGCTGCCCACGCCCGAGGTGATGGGGACCTACGCCCTCCACCACGCCACCGGCCAGCCCATCCCCCGCGCCCTGGTGGAGAAGATCGACCGCGCCTCCACCTTCAACCAGGGCTTCATCACGGTGGAGTACCTGGCCAGCGCCCTGGTGGACATGAAGCTGCACCTGGCCGGCGACCAGGCCATCGACCCCGACGCCTTCGAGCGGAAGACCCTCGCCGACCTCGGCATGCCGCGCGAGATCGTGATGCGGCACCGCACGCCGCAGTTCGGCCACGTCTTCGCCGACGACGGCTACTCGGCGGGCTACTACAGCTACATCTGGTCGGACACCATCACCGCCGACGCCTACGAGGCCTTCACCGCCGCCGGTGGGCCGTACGACGCCGCGGTGGCGCGCCGCCTGCGCGAGCACGTCTTCTCCGTGGGCAACACCGTGGATCCCGCCGAGGGCTACCGGGCCTTCCGGGGCAAGGATCCCGGCATCGACGCGTTGATGCGGAAGCGGGGGTTCCCGGTGCCGCAGACGCCCGCCCCCGCGCAGTAGCGTTCGCTTCGGGGCCGGCGGCCCTCCGCCGGCCCCACGTCCACCTTCAGGCCCCGCCGAACAGCCACCGCCGGAGTGTGGACGGCCCCGCAGGCAGCTCGCCCAGGCGCAGGCCCTCCCCGCGCATGACGGCGGACAGCGCGTCGAGCCACTCCCCGATGGCCGCCTCGTCGGACTGCCCGTTGCGCTCGTCCGTGAGGCGGAAGCGCGCGCGGTGCCCGGCGTCCCCGGCCCGGTAGAGCAGCACGAGCAGCGGCACGAGGGTGAGCAGCCCCGGGCGGTGCAGGCCGCCCGCCGTCAGGTGCTCGACCCGCACCTCGAGGAGGGGGCGGTAGCCGTCGCCCATGAAGAGCACGCGCCGGCGCGTCAGGAACAGGGTCCCCAGCGCCGCGTGGGGGATGAGGCCGAAGGCCCGCTGCTGCACGTCGAGGCAGGCCGCGCCCACGTGGTTGCGGGGGACCTCTCCGTCCTCCAGCACGAAGCCGTCGAAGAGCACCATGGACCTCTCCTCCGGGCGAGGAGCCTAGGGGCAGGAGCGCGGGAAGCTAGCGCCGCCCGAACAGCCGGCGGATGCCGGTCGCGGGCGCGTCGTCGGGCGGCTTGCCGAACAGCCCCACGTGGGCCTCCATGTTGCGGGGGTCCAGCTCCAGGGCGCGGCGGAAGGCGGTGGTGGCGCGGGTGGGCTGGCCCGCCGCCCGATAGATGGCGCCGAGCACGGCGTAGGCCTCGCCGGACTCGGGGCCCTCGCGCAGCGCCTGCTGCGCCGACTCCTCCGCCCGCTTCAGCCACCTCGGGTTCTTCATGTACGCGCGGGCCAGGAGCACGCGCGCCTTGTGGCGGAGGGCGCCCCCGAGCCGGGGCAGGGCGGGCTCCAGGAGCTGGATGGCGTCCCACACCTTGTCCTCGCGCAGGAGCCGTGCGGCCTGGGGCAGGGCGCGGATGGCCTCGTCCCGCTCGCGCTCCGCCTTCTCGAAAGGGGTCTCCGCGAAGGGCGAGTCCATCTCGGGCTCCCGCGGCGGGGGGGACGGCGCCGGCGCGCCTCCCAGAGACGACGACGGCCCGGGCCCCGGGGACGACGACGGGCCGCTTCCCGAAGGCGACGACGGCCCAGGCCCCGACGACGCCGGCGGCCGCGGCTGGGGACGGATGCCGGCCATGCGCATGTGGCGCTCGCGGGTGGCCGGGTTGAGGAGGGCGTCGCGCGCCACGCCCAGGCGAACGAAGACCGCCTCCCGCTCCGCGCGCAGGTCGGCCAGGGCGGGGTCGCTGCCCCCGGCGTCGGGGTGGAACTTGCGGGCCAGGCGCGCGTAGGCCTCGCGCACGTCGGTCTCGGTGGCCTCCGCGGAGACGCCCAGCGTCTCGAAGTAGTTGCGCGTGGCCATCCCGTCGAAGGCGTCCAGGATCTCCTGGCGCCGGCTCTCGCCCGTGTCCACGGCGAGGGGCGGCGGGACGGAGGGGCCCGCGGCCTGCGTCGCGCCCGTCGAGGGACGCGCCGGGGGAGCGGGTGGAGGAGGAGGAAGGAACTCGTCCGCGCGCAGTGCGGTGGCGTTGCGCTCCGCATCGAGCGCGGCCTTGGCCCGGGAGGTGGCCGTGCGCGGGACGTACTCCACCAGGCCCGTGCAGAGGAGGCAGAACAGGCTGCGCGCCACGTCGTCCTGGGGCAGGGGGATGATCTGGAACACCTCGCGCGCGGTCAGGGCGCCGTCGATGCGGGAGAGCAGGAAGCCGTCGGTGGGGCTCAGGGTCAGCCTCTGCACGCGCAGCAGCGGGTTGTTGGAGAGGGCCAGGGCGCGGTCCACGTCTCCCAGCACCTTCTCCACGATCTCGGGGGCCTGCAGGCGCCGCGCCGCCTCCAGGATGATCTGGCCGGGGGTGGCCAGGCCCGGCCGCTCACCCTGCTCGCTCTCGGACCACATCTCCTCGAAGGCGAAGGCGCCCTCGCGGCCGAGCACGTCGAAGAGCAGGTCGCGCACGTGCAGGCCCACGCCCTCCTCCAGGCGGGCCCTGTCCAGGATGGCCTGCTCCTGCAGCACGGTGCCCAGGCGCTTGCGCTCACCGAGCACGATGGGAGTGACGCGCTCCAGCTCGGCCTGGCCGATGAGCCCGTACCGCACCAGGGTGTTGCCGAGGTGCTCGCCCTCCACGTCGCTGGTGGCGTGCGAGATCAGCCCGCGCAGGAAGAAGAGGCTGCGCCGCTGCGTGCCGTGCGTGAAGTGCAGGTGCCCCGACTTGGCCCCCACGTAGACCTCGCGCATGAGCCGGAAGAGCGGGGTGGGGTCCTGCCAGGGCGAGCCCTTCGCCTCGTCCTCCAGCTGCTTCAGGAGGTCGAGGGTGGCGGGGCGCTCCACGGCGGGCGCGGGGACGGCCTCGGGCGCGGCGGCCGCGGGCGCCGGGCGCGACCAGCCCCGCAGCAGCGGCTTCAGGTCGGCCGCGAACTCCGCCGCCGCCTGGTAGCGCTGGTCGGGCTCGCGCGCGAGGGCCCGCCGCACGATCGGCCGCAGCGCGTCGAGCCGGGCGTCGGCGGGCAGCTCGGGCGGGTCCTGGTGCGTGATCTTGTAGAAGACCGTCATCACGCTCTCGCCCGCGAACGGGCGGTGCCCGCTGAACAGCTCGTGCAGCACGCAGCCGGCGCTCCACAGGTCGCAGCGCCGGTCCACGCCCGCGCCCTGGACGTACTCCGGGGCCATGTAGTCGGCGGTGCCCAGCACCGCGCCCGCCTCCGTCACCGAGGTCATGGTGAAGCGGGCCACGCCGAAGTCCATGATCTTCACCGTGCCGTCGGTGGTCAGGAACAGGTTCGCCGGCTTCACGTCGCGATGCACGATGCCCGCCTGGTGGCCGTGGGCCAGACCCTCCAGCATCTGCACCACCACGTCCACCTTCTGCTCGAAGGTCAGCGGCTCGTCCTGGCGCATGCGCTGGAAGAGGTCGGTGCCCTTGAGCAGCTCCATGGCGATGAAGGGGGAGCCGTCGTGGTGGTAGCCCAGGTCGAAGACGGTGATGACGTTGGGGTGGACGATGCGCGCCACCGCGCGCGCCTCGCGCTCGAAGCGCGCCTTCTGGTCGGGGTCGGCGGCGATCTGCGGGAGCATGACCTTCAGGGCCACGTCCCGGTCGAGCATGGGGTCGTAGGCGTGGTAGACGACGCCCATGGCCCCGCGTCCGAGCACACCCCGCACCTCGTACTTGCCGATGTGGGTGGGAAGCTCCGCCGAGCCGGTGGGGATGACGCTCACGACACCGTCACGCAGGATGGAGCGGCCAGGGAACCTCTGCCTCGGAGGGCAACGTGGGGACCATTAAGGAGGATGGGACCGAAGCCTGTCAATGCACGCGACATGGGTACTTCTCGATCGTTTCCGTTGGGCACGGTATGTGCCGGCACACGGCAGCCCCCGGCCGGTGCAAACTACTGTAGAGCAAGCACGTGCGCCCGACCACTCCCGCCGACGGCTTCGCCGCTCTGGGCCTCGATCCTCGACTGACCGCAGTCCTGGCAGACCTCGGCTACGAGGAGCCCACCCCGATCCAGAAGAGCGCGATCCCCGCCCTCCTCCAGGGGCGCGACGTCCTGGGCCAGGCCGCCACGGGGACGGGCAAGACGGCGGCCTTCGCCCTGCCCCTTGCCCAGCGCCTCTTCGGCGAGACGCGGGAGCGTGGGGTGGTGGCGGCCCTGGTGCTGGTTCCCACGCGCGAGCTGGCCATGCAGGTGGCGGAGGCCGTGCATCGCTACGGCCAGCCGCTGGGCCTGGCCGTCCTCCCCATCTACGGCGGGCAGGCCATGGGCCTCCAGCTGCGCGCCCTGCGGCGGGGCGTGGACGTGGTGGTGGGCACGCCGGGGCGCGTGCTCGACCACGTGCGGCGGGGCACCCTGGCCCTGGGCGCGGTGCGCGCGCTGGTCCTGGACGAGGCCGACGAGATGCTGGACATGGGCTTCGCGGAGGACCTGGAGGCGATCCTGCAGGGCGCTCCCCGCGAGCGGCAGAGCGCGCTCTTCTCCGCCACCATTCCCGCGCGCATCGCCGCCATCGCCCGGCGCCACCTGCGCGACCCCGTGCGCCTGGCCATCGCGGAGGAGCCCGCGCGCGCGGGCGCCGCCCCGCGCGTGCGGCAGGTGGCTTACCTGGTCGCGCGGCCCCAGAAGGCGGACGCGCTGGGCCGGGTGCTCGACATGGAGAGCCCGGCCTCGGCCCTCGTCTTCTGCCGGACGCGCAACGAGGTGGACGAGCTGGCGCAGACCCTGGCCGCCCGCGGCTATCGCGCGGAGGCGCTGCACGGCGGCTTCTCCCAGGCCCAGCGCGACCGGGTCATGAAGCGGGTGCGCGAGGGCACGGCCGACCTCCTCCTGGCCACGGACGTGGCCGCGCGCGGGCTCGACATCCGCCGCCTCTCGCACGTCGTCAACTACGACGTGCCCGCGGCCCCCGAGTCGTACGTGCACCGCATCGGCCGCACGGGCCGCGCCGGGCGGGAGGGCGTGGCCATCACCCTGGTGGAGGCGCGCGAGCGCCCCCTCCTGCGCAACATCGAGCGGCTCACGGGGCGGCGCATCGAGCTGAGCCCGCTGCCCACGGTGGCCGACCTGCGGGCGCGCCGCCTCGAGCTGACGCGGGCCTCGCTGCGGGAGGCGCTGTTGCGGGGGGGCACGGACGGCGCGCGGGTGGTGGTGGAGTCGCTGGTCGCGGAGTTCGACGTCCTCGACGTGGCCGCCGCCGCCGTCCATCTCCTCCAGGAATCGGGGGAGCGGGAGCCGTCGCGGGCGGAGGCGGGCGCCGCCCCCGCGGCGGCCCGGCCCGCCATCCCCGCGGCGCCGGGGCCCCCGCCGCGCAAGGGACCGGCGCGCGCGGGGAAGCGGGGGCGCTCCGCGCGGGAGCCGGCCCCGGGCGGGGACTTCGCGCGGGTCTACATCTCCGCGGGACGCCAGGCCGGCGTGCGGCCCCAGGACCTCGTGGGCGCCATCACGGGCGAGGCCCGCCTCTCCGGCGAGGACGTGGGCGCCATCGAGATCGCGGACCGCTTCTCCCTCGTGGAGGTGCGCGAGGGCGACGTGGACCGCGTGGTGGACGCCCTGCGCCAGGCCACCATCCGCGGCCGGCGCGTGACGGCCAGCCGCTATCGCCCGCCGCGCCGCTGAGCGGGAACGCTCAGTCGATCAGGCCGGCGATGGCGTCCACCACCAGGCGCGTCCCGATGGCCATCAGCAGCACGTCCCCGTCCAGCACGCCGTACTCGTAGCCCGCGGGCACCGGGCGCAGGCGCGGGAGCAGGATCGGGGGCAGCGGCTGCACCACGATGCCCCCGGGCAGGTTTCGGCCGACCACGTACCGCTTCTTGGCCTGGCCGGGCGGCAGGCAGCCGTTGCCCTTCTTGGCCAGGCCCGGGGGGCAGTGCCCGCGTCCGTAGGTCTCGATCCAGTAGCCCCGCACGGCGTCGCGGTCGGTGTCCACGAAGACCACGCCCTTGTCGACCTTGTGCTTGTGCTTGTCCTTGCTCTTGGCCAGCGCCGGCGCCGGCGAGAGCCCCAGCGCACCCACGAGCGCCGCCGCCGTCAGTCCCCTGAACATGGCCGCCTCCCGAGTCCATTTTCACAAAGTTTGGCGGTCCCCGGCCGCCGCCCGCTCTAGAATCGTGGTTCGCCGGACGGGGGCACCGCCACAGGAGGGTTCGAGATGGCTCGTCTCGCCGCCGCAATCGCGCTGACCGTGGGCCTGGCCGGGTCCCTGCCCGCCGCCGGCCTGGTCCCGGGCAAACCCGACATCCGCTCCCTCAGCGCCCTGGCCTTCGGGCCGGGCGGGGTCCTGTTCGTGGGAGACGGAAAGGGCGGGGCCGTGTTCGCCATCGACCTCGGCCCGCGCGAGACGGTGGCCCTCAAGGACCCCAAGCCCGTCCCCGACGTGGAGGGCCGGATCGCCGCCCTGCTGGGCGCCGCCCCCGCCGACGTGATGATCCACGACCTGGCCGTGGATCCCCTCTCCAAGCAGGCCTACCTGGCGGTCTCGCGCGGCCGCTCCGCCTGGAACATGCAGTGGCTCCTCCCCAACGACGTGGCCGACGCCAGCGTGCTCGTGCGCCTCGACGGCGAGGGCAAGCCCGCGCTGGTGGACCTGTCCTCGGTGCCCTTCGCGCGCGCCGCCCTGCCCAACCCCGTGGACCCCGCCAAGAAGGTGCCGTGGAAGGACGCGTCCCTGCGCGCGGACACCATCACGGACATGGCCTACGCCGACGGCACCCTCTGGGTGGCGGGCCTCTCCAACGAGGAGTTCGCCTCCACCATGTGGCGCGTCCCCTATCCCTTCGGGGGCCCCGTGGCCGCCACCACCCTCGAGAACTACCACGGCGCCCACGGCAAGTTCGAGACGGAGGCGCCCGTGCGCACGTTCGTCTTCTACCCGCTCAAGGGCAAGACGCACGTGCTGGCCGCCTACCTGTGCACCCCCCTCGTCACCTTCGCCGTGGACGACATCAAGGCCAGGACGCACCTGCGCGGCAAGACGGTGGGGGAGTTCGGATCCGGCAACTACCCGCTGGACATGGTCCTCTTCAAGGGCAAGAGCGGCGACCGCCTCCTCATCGCCAACAGCAACCTGCCCTTCATGATCGTGGACCCCAAGGACGTGGAGGCCTTCCCGGGCGCCATCGAGACGCCCGTCACCACCTACGTGGCGGGGGTCAAGCACGCCACCCGCTCCGGCACCGGCGTGCTGCAGCTCGACAACATGGGGGAGGAGCACGTGGCCGTGCTGCGCCGCCTGGGCGGCGGCCAGCTCGACCTGGTGCCCGTACCCATGGGCCGCTACTGACCGCGTCCCTCGTCCTCTGCGCCGCGCTCGCGGGCGGGCCCGCCGTCCGCGTGGAGGCGCCCGGGGACGGCCGGCCGCACCGCGTGAGCGTGCTGGGCCTGGACGCGGCGGCGCTGGCGGGCCTGGCCACCGCACCTCCGGCCGCGCTGGCGCAGGCGCTCAGCCTCCACGCGGGCGCGGTGCCGGGGGCGCCGCCGGTGGCGGGCACGCACGCCGTGGACGCCGAGGGCCTCCACTTCCGGCCGCGGTTCCCCCTGGTGTCGGGCGTGCGCTACACGGCCCGCTTCCGCAGCGGCGTCCTGGCCCTCGAGCACGCCTTCGAGGTCGCTCCTCCCGCCGCGCGCGCGGCGCCGCGGGTGGTGGCCGTCCATCCCTCCGGGGAGGCCCTGCCGGAGAACGCTCTGCGCCTGTACCTGCACTTCTCGCAGGCCATGAACCCGCGCGGCGTGCAGGCGCACGTGCGCCTGCTGGAGGACTCGGGGGCCGAGGTGCCGCTGGCCTTCGTGCCGGTGGAGGACGGCCTGTGGGACCCCGGGCAGTCCCGGCTCACGCTCATCTTCCACCCCGGCCGCGTGAAGCGCGGCGTCGCCCCCGGCCAGCGGCTGGGCCCCGTGCTGCGCGCCGGCCGCTCGTACCGGCTGGCCGTGGGCGCGGAGCTCACGGACGCCGCCGGCGTGCCCATGGGCCGGCCGTTCTCCCACGCCTTCCGCGCCGTGGAAGCCGACCGGTCCCCGCCGGCCGCGGCCGGCGTGCGCCTCGATCCGCCCGCCTCCCCCGGGGCTCCTCTCGTGGTGGCGCTGCCCGAGCCGCTCGACCACGGGCTCCTGCAGCGGTGGATGTGGGTGGAGGACGCGCGGGGGCGCCCGGTGGCCGGCCGCGCGCAGGTCAGCGAGGGGGAGACACGCTGGTCCTTCGCGCCGGAGGCGGCGTGGGCCCCCGGCGGCTACGCCCTGCGCGTGGTGCCCGCCCTGGAGGACCGCGCCGGGAACCGCTTCGACCGGCCGTTCGACCGCGAGACGGGCACCTCCCCCGCCGGCGGGGACGCCCCTCCCGGGCCCTTGACCTACGCCTTCACCGTCCCGCGGTAGGATTCGCCTTCGACGCGGCGTCCGGCAACGCGGAGGCGACCCCCCCATGGCTGCGCAGGCCCGTCCCACGGCGATCGATGCCTCACCCGCGCCGCACGAGCTCGTTCCGCTCCACCGCGTGGAGACGTGGAGGTCGCTCGTCAACGTGGTGGCGGAATGGGCCCTCATCGCCGCCGCCGCCGCGCTCTCCGCGGCCTACTGGCACCCGCTCTCCTACGCCCTGGCCGTGGTCTGGATCGGCTCGCGCCAGCATGCGCTGTTCCTCCTCGCCCACGAGGCCGTGCACGGCACGCTGCTGCGCAGCCGGCCCTGGAACGACCGCCTGGGCGAGCTGCTCTGCGCCTGGCCCGTGCTCGTGCCCTACCACTCGTACCGGCGCGTCCACCTGCTCCACCACCGGCACCTCAACACCGAGCGCGATCCGGACTGGGCGCGCAACCGGCCGGACCGCCTGCGCGCCAGCGGGAGCGTCCTCCAGACCGCGCGCGTGCTGCTCGGGCTGGGCGGGGGGCAGTCCACGCTGTTCCGCTTCTTCCTGCTCGGCGACGGCGAGCGGCCGCGCGACGGGGAGGCCCCGCGCCCGCGCGTCGCCTACCGGCTCGCCTTCTACGCCGCCGTCCTGGGGACGGCGGCGTGGGCGGGCGGGCTGCGGCTGCTCCTCCTCTACTGGCTGGTGCCGCTCGGCACGTGGTTCCTGGTGGCCATGCGCCTCAAGGGCACGGCCGAGCACTTCGGCGTGCCCGACGCGGGCCCGCCCCGCGCCAGCCGCACCGTCCTCACCGGTCCCGTGGCCGCCGCGCTCATCGCCCCGAAGAGCGTGGGCTACCACGGCGCGCACCACCTGTACCCCGGCGTCCCGCACTACAACCTGCGCCGGCTGCACCGCCGCCTGATGGAGAGCGAGCGCTTCCGCGGCGAGGTGCACCTGACGCCCGGGTACCTGGCCTTCCTCGGGGAGTGCTTCCGCCTGCGCTCCCCGCGGACCGCCGAGGGAGGGGAGGCGAGCGCGCCGTGAACGGGACCTCGCGTCGTCCGATGGCCGTGCTGGCCCTGGCCGCCCTGGTCGTGCTGGCCACGCCCGTCCTCGCCGAGTTCTGGGCCAACTGGCTCTGGTTCGGGGAGACGGGCTACCAGAGCGTCTTCCTCCGCGCGCTGACCGCGCAGGGCACCCTGGGGACGGGGGTCTTCGCGGTGGCCCTGGCCTTCCTGGTCCTGAACGTGCGGCCGGCGCTGCGCGTGGCCACCCCGCGCGGCTTCGTCCTCATGACCCAGCAGGGCCCCATCAACGTGGCGGTGGACTCGCGGAGCCTGCGCCTGCTCGGCCACGCCCTCTGCCTGCTCGCGGCGGGCGCGCTGGCCGCCCTGGCCGCCGGGCGCTGGGAGAGCTGGCTCTTCTTCCGCCACGGGGTCCCCTTCGGGACGCGCGACCCCATCCTGGGCCGCGACGTGGGCTTCTACGTCTTCACCCTTCCCTTCCTGGAGCTGGTCCAGCGCCTGGCCCTGGCCCTCCTCGCGGCGACCCTCGTCCTGTGCGTGGCCGCCTACGCCGTCTCCGGCACCCTCACCCTCGACCGCCTGCGCGGACTCGTGGCCGGGCGCGGCGCGCGCCGCCACCTCCTCTTCCTGGCCGCGGGCGTGCTGGCCGCGCTGGGGCTGGGGGCCTGGCTCCAGGTCCCCGGCCTGCTGACGCACTCCTCCGGCATCGTGCACGGGGCCTCCTACGTGGACGTGCACGCGCGCATGCCCATCCTGCGCGTCCAGGTGGTGGCGGCCGCGGCGGGGGTGGTCCTGGCCGTCTACGGCGCGGCGCGGGGCGTGTTCCGCCCCCTGGGCCTCGCCGCCGCCCTCTACGCCGTGGTGGCCCTGGGTGGCGAGGGCTACGCGGCCCTCCTGCAGCGCTTCGTGGTGACCCCCAACGAGCAGACGCGCGAGACGCCCTACATCGTCCACAACATCGAGGCCACGCGGGCCGCCTTCGGCATCGCGGAGGTGGCCGAGCGCGAGCTGTCGGGCGACGACCGCCTCACCGCCGCCGACATCGACCGCAACGCGGCCACCCTCAAGAACGTGCCCCTGTGGGACCACCAGCCGCTGCTCGACACCTTCGGGCAGCTCCAGGAGATCCGCACCTACTACGACTTCGTCTCCGTGGACAACGACCGCTACACCATCGAGGGCGAGTACCGGCAGATCATGCTCTCCGCGCGCGAGCTGAACTCGGCCAGCCTCCCCAACCGGAGCTGGATCAACGAGCGCCTGACCTTCACCCACGGCTACGGCCTCACCCTGGGTCCCGTGAACCAGGTGGCGCCCGAGGGCCTGCCCGTGCTCTTCATCAAGAACATCCCGCCGGAGTCCGGGGTGGGGCTCGCCGTCACCGAGCCCAGCATCTACTTCGGCGAGCTCTCGAGCGACCACGTCTTCGTGCGCACGCGGGCCAAGGAGTTCCACTACCCGAAGGGCGACGACAACATCTCCGCCACCTACGAGGGCGAGGGCGGGGTGCCCCTGGGCGGCTTCCTGGGCAAGCTGCTCTTCAGCGTGCGCTTCGGCTCCCTCAAGACCCTCCTCTCGGACGACCTGACCCCGGAGAGCCGGGTGCTCTTCCACCGGCGCATCTCCGCGCGCGCCCGCCTCATCGCGCCCTTCCTGACCTACGACCCCGACCCCTACCTCGCCATCGAGGAGGGCCGGCTGGTCTGGGTCCTGGACGCCTACACCACCAGCGACCGCTACCCGTACTCCACGCCGGTGGCGGGCGGCATCAACTACATCCGCAGCGCGGTGAAGGTCACCGTCGACGCCTACCACGGCACCACGCGCTTCTACGTGGTGGACCCCGCGGACCCGGTGGCGGCCACCCTGGGCCGCATCTTCCCCGAGCTGCTGCGGCCGCTGGGCGAGATGCCGGCCGGCCTGCGCGCCCGCCTGCGCTATCCGCGCGCCATCTTCGAGCTGCAGGCCGGCGTCTTCGCCACCTACCACATGCAGAACCCGGCCGTCTTCTACAACAAGGAAGACCAGTGGGAGGTTCCCGCCATCGAGGCGGGCGGGCGCGCCGAGCGCATGGAGCCCTACTACACGATCATGAAGCTCCCGGGCGAGACGCAGCCCGAGTTCATCTCCATGCTCCCCTTCACCCCGCGGCAGAAGGACAACCTGGCCGCCTGGATGGTGGCGCGCAGCGACGGCACGAACTACGGCCGCCTCTCCGTCTTCCAGTTCCCCAAGCAGAAGGTGGTCTTCGGGCCCAAGCAGGTGGTGGCGCGCATCAACCAGGACCAGGTCATCTCGCCGCAGATCACGCTGTGGAACCAGCAGGGTTCGGAGGTCATCCAGGGCACGCTGCTCGTGATCCCGGTGGAGCAGTCGCTCCTCTACATCCGGCCCCTGTACCTGCGGGGGACGGGGGGCCGCATCCCCGAGCTCAAGCGCGTGATCGTGGCCTACCAGAACCAGATCGTGATGGAGGAGACGCTGGACGCCGCCATCGCGCGCCTCTTCCGCCAGGGCGCGCCGCCCCCGGCCCCCACGCGGCCCACGGCTCCCGCGCCCGCCGCGGGCCCGGCGGCCGGTCCCGCGGCCGCGCCCCCCGCCGGCGAGGGGCTCGACGCGCTGGCCGCCCGCGCGCGCACGCACTACCAGAACGCCATCCAGGCCCAGCGCGACGGCGACTGGGCGCGCTACGGGGAGGAGCTGCGGCGGCTGGGCGAGGTGCTGGACCAGATGGCCCGGTCGCGCTGAGGGGGCCGGCGCGCGCCGGGGAAGGCGCCGCCTAGCCCTTCAGCAGCGAGATCTCCTGGTCCTCGAGGATGGCGGTGACGTGGGCCGAGCCGGCCAGCGCGCGCAGGGCGGCGGCAGGGGCCACGATGGGGACGGCGCCCAGGGCGTTGGCGCGCGCGGCCAGCCGTTTGCCCTGGTACTGCTCGAGCACGCGGTCGATCTCGGGCAGGTAGCGGTCCGCCGCCTTCACCAGCTTCTCCGCCGCGCGCGTGCGCTCGGCCGCCGAGGGCCGGCGCGAACGCGGCGCGCCCCGGGGATCGGCGTCGAGCATCAGGAGGGCCCGTACCCGCTTGTCGGGGCCCAGCCGGGCCAGGCGCTGCGCGAACTCCGGGCTGATCTTCGCTTCCACGACGCGCTTGGCAACGCTGGTGCGCACGGCCAGCAGGGAGTGTAGCACCCGGGCGGACCCGGGCCGCGGCTTCAGAGCGCTTTCAGGGCCTCCAGCGGGCGGATGGCGCCGTAGCCCCAGCGGTTGTCGGGACGCAGGTCCTTGCCCGGCGTCGGGTGGCGGGCCGTCGCGCGCAGGGCGGCCATGATCTCCTCGGGCGGGGCGCTGGGCCGCGCCGCCATGAGCAGGGCCACCGCGCCCGCCACGTGCGGGGTGGCCATCGACGTGCCGTCCATGTAGCTGTACTCGTAGACGGCGTCCGCCTTCTTCTCCGGAGGGATGCAGGAGAAGACCTGGACCCCGGGGGCCACCACGTCGGGCTTGGTCACGATGCGCTGGCCCTCCGCGCTGCCGGGGAAGACGAGGCTGGCCCCGCTGCTGAAGAACGGGACCTCGCGCCGGCCGCCCCCCGCCTTCTCGACCGCCCCCACGGAGAACGCGTTGAAGGCGTTGCCCGGGGAGCTGGTGTTGCCGTGGTTCTCGTTGCCCACCGCCACCACGGGCACGATGCCGTACCGGCTCAGGAGCAGGCGGAACACCTCCGCGAACATGGGCTCGTAGTAGGTGAACCCGAGCGACAGGTTCACGACGTCCACCCCCTGCTCGATGGCCCAGCCGATGCCTTCCAGCAGGGTCTGCAGCGTGGGCTCGCCGATGAGGACGGCGGCCACGTAGAGGGAGGCCTGCGGCGCCACGCCGATGGCCACCCCGCCCGCCGTCCCCCCCGCGATGGTCCCGCACACGTGCGTGCCGTGGGACCCGCAGTCGAAGACCGGGCTCGAGGCGATGCGCCGGCCCAGGGGGTCCACGACCACGAAGCCCTTCACGCGCCCGCGCAGGGCGGGGTGGTCGGCGTAGACCCCCGTGTCGAGGACCGCCACCTTGATGCCCTTGCCGCGCGTGCGCTTCCACAGCTCGGGCACCCGCAGGTCCTTGAGGCCCCAGGTCAGGCCGTCCTTGCTCTCGCGCGCGGAGAGGGCCGCGTAGTCCACCTCCTTGGGCCGGATCAGCTCGATGCGCTGGTTGGGGAGGATGGCCACCACGTCGGGGTTGGCGGCCAGGGCGGGCAGCATGCCGCGCGTCAGCTCCACCGACACCACGGGCAGGGCGGAGCCCCCCACGTCCTCGACGAGCAGCGCCTTCTTCCGCCCCCGGCGGGGGAGGGCGCGCACGCCCTGCCGGCGGTAGGAGTCCATCAGCTTCTGCTCGACCGGCCTCTGCTCGCGGGCCAGCTGCTTGAGGTAGTCGTGCTTGTGGGGGACCCGCTTGCCGCGGGCCTCGGTGGCCATGCCCGCCCAGGGAGCGCGGCGCTCGGGCACGCGGTAGACCACCAGGGCCTCGCGGCGGTCGCCGGGACGGCCGTCCGCGAAGAAGCGCTCGAAGGCCGGCGAGATCTTCAGCCGCGGCATGGCGGCGCCCCTCAGGCCAGGGCCACGCCGGGGACGCCGGCGAGCCACTCGCGGTAGCGGTCGATGCGGGCGTAGACGCCGCCGTCGCCGCACTCGTGCTGGCCGCTGTCGGTGGCGCGCGAGGTCACCCCCGCCAGCCGCCACTCCCCGGCGGCGGTGGCCACGTACAGGGGACCGCCGCTGTCGCCGGTGCAGGAGTCCCGCTCCAGCAGCGGGCGCCCGGCCACGATCTCCCAGCCCCGGTCGCAGCCGTAGGTGGCGTCGTCGTCCTCCCCGTCCGTCTCCCCCTGGCAGGCGGGCGACACCACGGGGACGTCCACCTGCCGCTTCTTCCCGTAGCCCTGCGTCCCCGCCAGGTTGGTGTTGCCGAAGCCCACCAGGCGCGCGTCCGTGGCCTTGGCGATGAGGGCGGCGGAGGCCAGCTTGCGCGCCTTCACCTTGGTCACCGGCCTGGCCAGGAGGAGGACCATCAGGTCGTTGTGGCGGCCCTGGTGGTAGCGCGGGTGGCGCACGGCCTTCTTGACCGCCACCACGTCGCCCGCGCCGTCCACGTCGGTGCCGAAGAAGACGCGCGTCGCGCACTGCGCGCAGTGGCCCGCGGTGACCACGGCCTGGGGCGCGATCAGGGTGCCCGTGCACACCCAATCCCCGATGCACCCCACGGCCACGCAGTCGGCGAACTCGCCGCTCTTGACGGGCCGGCCGCCCACTATCCGCATGCCGGCCTTGGCCCCCCGCACCAGGGCGCGCGCGTGGCCGAGGTAGCGCCGGTCCGTGCCCATGGCGGAGGCAAGGGGGCGGGCCCGCGCCGCCGCCCGCGCCCGGCCGCGCGCGGCGGGGCCCCCGCGGTAGCCCTCGATCAGCTCCTCGAGGAACCGCGCGGCGTCGCGCGGCGC
The DNA here is from genome assembly GCA_036556965.1 of Vicinamibacteria bacterium. GTDB lineage: Bacteria > Acidobacteriota > Vicinamibacteria > Fen-336 > Fen-336 > DATBIO01. The sequence continues at coordinate 3,327 of DATBIO010000239.1, read as the reverse complement.
CGCCTTCTCCGCGCGGGCGATGGCCGCCCGCAGCTTCGCCTCGTCCTGCTCCAGGATCACCGTGCGCGCCAATGCCTCCTCCTGGGCAGCCCTCAGGGAATGGCCTGGCCGATGCGCCGGGCCACTTCCGAGAAGCCGCGCTCCGTGGGGTGCAGCTCGTCGTTCCACCAGGTCTTGTACGACTGCGGCTTGTTGGAGAGGGTGCCGCGCAGGTCCACGTAGACGACGTGGCCGAGGCCGCTCACGGCGGGGACGGTGGCCAGCATGGAGTTGAAGGAGTCGATGAGGCGGGCCATGAGCACCGTGCGCTCCGCCACGTCCTCGTAGCCCTTGCGCTGGAACCCCGGCGCGAGCCAGGGCCCCGGCAGCACCCACCAGCCGCCCAGGTACCCGCGCCCGTCCGGCACCGGGTAGTCGTAGCCGTGGAGGACGATGGGCAGGGGGCCCCCGAAGAAGCGGCGGCAGAACTCCGTCACCGCGCCCGCCAGGGCGATCACCGCCGTGCGCAGGCGCGAGTGGATCACCCCCTCCACCACCTTGGGCTCGATGCGGTCCAGGCTGGAGCGCCGGTGGTTCAGCATCACCGCGAACTCCTCGCCCGCGATGTCGTTGCCCCCGCCGGAGAGCAGGATGGCGCGCGGGGTGCGCCGCTGGGCGGCCATCTTCTCGAGCAGGCGCGCCAGCTTCGCGAGCTGGTGGTCGTCGTACACCATCTCCTCGACGGTGTCGCCCTTGTGGGCCACCGACTCCACGTCGAAGCCCAGCTCGTCCTCGAGCTTCTCCAGGATGTCGAAGAACGGGTAGTCGAACCAGGAGTCGCCCTCCGCCACCAGCAGGCCCTGGGGCGCCGCGCGCAGGCGGGTGCGCATGCGCTCGCGCTGCCGCATCACCTGCCGCGCCCGCGCCACGCCCAGGGTGAGGGCGGCCCTCGCCTCGCCTTGCGCCGCCGCGCCCGCCTTGCGCCGCGCCCCGGTCTTCTTCGCCTTCGCCATGTCGCCTCCGCGCGCCTCCGCGCCCTGTGGCCCGTCCGCCTCCGGTGGCCCGGGTGGGGACCTTCCCCGCCCTGGTGGCCGATCACGAAGGCCGGCTCGTCGTTGCCCACGCTCAACCCACCAGGCCGGCCACCCTCCGCCCGCTGTCCAGGAGCATCTGCCGCAGGGAGGCGACGAGCTCGGCGGCGCCGGCGACGGCCTTCTTGCAGATCTTCCCCTTGTGCACGGGCTCGCCCGGGCAGATGGTCTTGACGATCACGATGGCCAGCGCGACGTGCCACTCCTTCAGCTCGCCGGGCGAGCCCGCGGGGCCCGCCTCGACCTCGGCCACCAGCGCGGCCACGGCCCCGACGTAGCGGAACAGGCGGTTCAGCAGCGGCCGCCACCTCTGCCACTCGTCGAGGCTCCTGATCTCCTCGTCGAAGTCCTCCTCGAACTGCGTGCGGACCCACTCCTTCACGGCTCCCGGGGTGCTCCACGGCGCGGCCGCCTCCACCATCCAGCCCAGCGCGTGGTCGAGGGCGACGGCCGCCGCGGCGTTGATGGGCATGCGCGGTCCTCCTCAATGCCTTACACAGGAGAGAACGTCGCGAGAGCCCCGATCGAACATGGCTTCAGCCGACCTCGGCGCCCAGGCGCGCCACGACGTCGTCCATGCCGGAGAGGCGGCGGCGGGGGTCCGCGGCCAGGAGCTCGCCCAGGAGGCGGGCCACTCCGGGCGGGCAGTCCGGCGCCCACTCGCGCACGTCGGGCGGCGTGCGCCCGAGGTCGGACCAGCGCACGTCACCGCCGCCGTCGTGGCAGGGGTGCCGCCCGGCGATGGCTTCGTGCAGGACGAGGCCCAGCGCCCAGGCGTCCTGCGCCGGCGACGGGGGCCGTCCGGCCAGCGCCTCGGGCGAGAGGTACAGCGGCGTCCCCACCACCCGGTCGTGCGGGGTGAGCTCCGCGCGCGCGCCGGGCCGGACCACGGGACCGCCCAGGGCCGTCCCGCCCCCTGGCTCGAGGAGCTGGGCCAGGCCGAAGTCGAGCAGCTTCACCACGCCGCGCTCGGTGAAGCCGACGTTGCTCGGCTTCACGTCGCGGTGCACGAGGCCCTCCCGGTGCAGGGCCTGGAGAGCGAGGGCCACGTCGCGGGCCACCGCCACGGCCTCCGCGGCGGCGAGCCGTCCCGACATCCGGTCGGCCAGCGTGCCCCCGGCGAGGTACTCGAGCACGAGCACGGGCACTCCCCGCCAGGTCTCGGCCCCGAAGATCAGGGCCAGGTGGGGGTGCATGAGGGAGGCCATGGCGCGCGCCTCCTGCCGCAGCCGCAGCGAGAGGTCCGCGGAGAGCCGGGGCAGGGTCTTGAGCGCCACCGCACGTCCCAGGCTCAGGTCGCGCGCCGCGTACACCACGCCCATCCCGCCGCGCCCCGCCACCTTCTCCAGACGGAACTTGCCGTTCAGGACGGCGGGGATGGCCGCGGGGACCGTCTCGCCCCCGCAGTCGCAGGCGGCGCCGCCCCCGTCCAGCACGCGCCGGCAGCGGCGGCACTCTCGGCCGGGCGCGTCCGCCTCCTGCGGCGCCGGCCACGGCGGCGCGCCCCCGGCCAGGCGGTCGAGGGCGATGGCGGCCGCCGCGCACAGCGTCTCCGCCGCCGAGCAGTCGTCGGTGGTGAAGGGCATCTCGCTCTTCTTGCGGCCCAGGGCCAGGAACCCGCGCAGGTCCCCGCTGTCGCGGCGCAGGGGGACGACGACACTGGCGCCCGTGTCCACGATCCACTGGCGGTCGCCCTCGGGAAGCAGAGCGAACAGCGAGCCCGATGTGCCGGGATCCACCACGATGGCCGCGTCGTGGTCGGCCAGCGCCACCAGGGCCGAGCCGGCAGCGAGGTTGCGGCCCAGGCCGCGCGCGGGCGCGAAGCCTCCGCCGTCCGCGCTGCGCAGCAGGCAGAAGGGCTGCTCCGCGCCCGTGCGTCGCGCCAGCTCGGCGCACAGCACGTCTACCCCCTCGTCGAAGGTGCGGGCGGCGTGCAGGCTCGCCCGGGCCCCGGCCAGGCCCCGGCTCGGGTTGCGGGGCGAGCCCACGAAGGCACGGTCCACCGCGCGCAGGAGCGGCCGGCGGCAGGCGAGGACGGCCAGCCCGCCCCCCAGCAGGAAGAGCAGCGCCGCGCCCTGCCCTCCCGAGACCAGCGCGGTGAGTGTCTGCGCGCGGTTCAGGTAGAGGTGCGTGGCCAGCGCGACCAGGGGCAGGACCACGACGCCGAGGATGGTGCCGCGCGCCAGCGCGTGGCGCGCGGTGCGGTGGAGCAGCCCGCGCACCCGCAGCGCCCTGTGGGCGCGCACGGCGTAGGTGG
>DATBIO010000238.1:0-6741 GCA_036556965.1 Vicinamibacteria bacterium | reverse complement strand
CCCGGCGCCGGGCTCGTCCGACGCGCTCCCACACGAGGCGCGGGCAGGGCGCTCACGCGCCCACCCGCGCCACGGCCCGGTCGGCGATCGCCTCCAGGATGCGCCGCGCCCCCCGCGCCTCCAGCCGGCCGGCCAGGCCGGCGCCGAGGCGCCGCGCGGCGTCCTCGTCGGCCACGCGAGCCCGCGCCACCTCGCGCAGCGCCTCGCGCCCGTCGAGGTCCGATACCAGCCCGTGCAGCACGAGGCCGTCCCCGTCCCATTCGCCCAGCGCGCCGATCGGGACCTGGCAGCCTCCCTCGAGGGCGGCGAGGAGCGCCCGCTCGGCGGTGGTGGCCAGGCGCGTCGGTGGGTGCTCCAGCGGCGCCAGGAGCCGGCCCACCCTCTCGTCCCCCGCGCGCGTCTCCAGGCCGAGCGCGCCCTGCCCCACCGCGGGGAGCATGCGTTCCGGCCCCAGCACCTCGGTGGCGCGCGCGCCCAGGCCCAGCCGGAGCAGGCCGGCGTAGGCCATGACGATCGCCGCGTAGTCGCCGTGGTCCAGCCGGTCGAGCCGCGTGGGGACGTTGCCGCGCAGGTCGGCCACCTCGAGGTCGGGGCGCAGGGCCAGGAGCTGGGCGCGCCGGCGCAGGGACGAGGTGCCCACGCGGGCGCGCGCGGGGAGGTCGTCCAGGCGGCCGGCGGCGGGAGCCACGAGGGCGTCGCGGGCGTCCTCCCGCTCCAGCACGGCGTGGAGAGCGAGGCCGTCCGGGAGGCGGGTGGGCAGGTCCTTGAGGCTGTGCACGGCCACGTCGATCTCCCCGTCCCGCAGCGCCTTCTCGAGCTCCTTGGTGAAAAGGCCCTTGTCCCCGATGCGAGCCAGCGGCGTGTCGAGGACGCGGTCGCCGACGGTCTGCACCACCACCCGCTCCAGGTGGAGGCCGGGGTGCTGCCCGCGCAGGCGGGCGGCCACGTGGTCGGCCTGCCACAGGGCCAGGCGGCTGCCCCGCGTCCCCAGGCGGAGCCCGGGCTCAGCCGGCACGGGCCCGCAGCTCGGCGCCTTCTGTCTCCGGAGAGGGCTCCTCGGCCAGGGCGAGGCCGAAGAGCTCGCGGGCGGCGTCGAGACGGAGGAGGCCCTCGTGGGTCGAGCGGTCGAAGCCCTTGATGGCGGTGGTCGGCTGGTGGAGGAGCTTGTTGACCAGCGCCCGCGTGAGCGCGTCCAGCCGCGCGTGCAGCGCGGGGTCGAAGTGCTTCCGGTGCCGCTCCAGCTCCGCCTCGCGCAGGCTCTCGAAGTGCTCGCGCAGGGCCCGCACCACCGGGGTCACCCCGAGCGCGCGCACCCAGTCGAAGAAGCGCGCCACCTCCTCGTCCACGATGGCCAGCACGCGCGGCACCGCGTGCCGGCGCCGCGTCAGGTTCTGGTCCACCAGGGCGCGCAGGGCGTCGATGCTGTGGAGGAACACGTTGTCCAGCCGCGCGGCGGCGGGGTCCACGTCGCGCGGGACCGCGATGTCCATCACCACCATCGGGCGGCGCCCGCGCTCGCGCATGGCCAGGCGCAGGTGCTCGGCCGAGATCAGGGGTCCCGGCGACCCGGTGGCGGTGACGAGCACGTCGGCGCGCGCCAGCGCCTCGGGCAGGGCGGAGAGGGGGAGCGCCCTGCCGTCCAGCTCGGCGGCCAGGCTCTCTGCCCGCTCGAGGGTCCGGTTGACGATCACGATCTCCGCCGGGCGCTGCTCGGCGAAGTGCCGCGCGGCCAGGCGGCCCGTCTCGCCCGCCCCCACCACCAGCACGCGCTTCCCGGCCAGGTCGCTGAAGATCTTCCGCGTGAGGGCCACCGCCGCCGAGGCCACGGAGACGGCTCCCGCTCCGATCTCCGTCTCCGCGCGCGCGCGCTTGCCCACCCGCACCGCCTCCATGAGCAGGCGGCCGATGAAGGGCCCCACGGCGCGTCCCTCCGTGCCCAGGTCGAGGGCGTCCTTGACCTGGCCGAGGATCTGGGGCTCCCCGAGCACCATGGAGTCGACGCCGGCGGCCACGCGGAAGAGGTGGGCCACCGTCTCCCGGTCCTGGTGGCGATAGCGGTGGGGGCCCGGCTGCAGGAAGTCGCTGCCCTTGAGCCGCCGCACCAGGTCGCGCACGTAGGCCTCCGCCCGCTCCGGGTCCGCGGACAGCGCGTAGACCTCCGTGCGGTTGCACGTGGAGAGGATCAGGCTCTCGTGCAGCACGCCGTCGCGGCGCGCCACGTCCAGCGCTTCCTTCACCTGGGCGGGGGCGAAGGCCAGCGCCTCGCGCACCTCGAGGGGTGCCGTGCGGTGGCTGACGCCGAGGAGGAGCAGCCGGGCGGAGTCCATCAGGCGAAGCCGTGGAAGCTGCGGAGCCAGAGGCGCGCGATGGCGGCCTGGGCCAGCATCAGCGCGAAGCCGAGCAGCGACACGTAGATGGCGCGCCGCCCGTTCCAGCCCCAGCGGTAGTTCAGCCCGAGCGCCGCGCCGTAGACGAGCCAGACGAGCAGGATGAGCAGGAACTTGGGGTCGCCGTGGAACCCGGGGAACTGCTGCGCGGCCCACACGGCGCCGATGGCGATGGTGAGGGTCAGGAAGGCCAGTCCCAGCACGGCGGCGCGCAGGCTCAGGCGCGCGAGCACGTCGAGGGGCGGCAGCCGCTGGTAGACGATGCCGAAGCGGCTGGCCTTGAGCTCGTGGTGGAGGAGCAGGAAGAGCACCCCGTAGACCGCGGACACCGCGAAGGCGGTGTCGCCGAGCACGGCCGCCATCGTGTGCAGGCCGAACAGCGGGCTGCGCAGGACCTCGGGGAAGCGCAGGGGGTTGGTCAGGAAGGCCGAGGACACGGCCTGGAACGTGAAGCAGAAGGCCACGATGAACATGCCGGTCTTGACCACGCCCGTCCGCCGCTCGACCCACAGGTAGACGACGGCGAGGGCGAGGGCGACCGTGGTCAGCACCTCGAAGGACGAGGCCAGCGGGATGTGCTCGTAGAGGACCGTGCGCAGGCCGAGGTACAGGGCGTGGAGGGCGATGGTCACGCCCAGCAGCCGCCGGGCGCGGCGTGCCGCCGGGGCCAGGTCCCGGAAGAAGTCCACCGCGTAGGCGACGGTGGCCGCTCCGTAGAGCAGCGGCAGGAGCAGGTTCAGCAGGCTGACGGCGGCCCGCATTCCCGCGTCCCAACCCGGAGTGGTCAGGGGCATCTTGGCTCCGCCCGCGCCAAGAGCAAGTTCCGTGCAGCCCAATAGGCCCGCCCGCCGCGCAAGTCCTGCGTTAATAGGCGGCTGCGGGTGGACAGGCCGCGAAGAATGCGGGCGCGGAGGCCCGTCTCAGGCCGGCGTGGCCGGCACGTCCCGGAGCAGGCGGTCCAGGGCCTCCGGGTCCACGGGCTTCACGAGGTGGGAGTCGAAGCCCGCCTCCGCGGCCCGGCGCCGGTCCTCCTCCTGGCCCCAACCCGTGAGGGCCACGAGTCGGGTGTGGGCCGAGGCCGGAAGGTCACGGATCCGCCGCGCCGCCTCGTAGCCGTTCAGGTTCGGCATGCCGATGTCGAGCAGGGCCAGGTGGGGCCGGTACTGCTCCGCCACCGCCACCGCCTCCAGCCCGTCGTAGGCCGTGGCCACCTCGTGGCCGTCGAGGCGCAGGAGAACGGCCAGCGAGTCCGCCGCCTGCCGGTTGTCGTCCACCACCAGGATGCGCCGCGGGCTGGGGCCCGGCGCCACGGCGGGGGCCGCCGCCGGCCGCGGGGGAGCGGCGGCAAGCGCGGGAAGGCGGACGGTGAACTCGCTGCCCGCTCCCGCGCCGGGGCTGCGGGCCTCCAGCGTGCCGCCGTGCAGGCGCACGAGCTGGTGCGCCAGCGTCAAACCCACGCCCAGGCCGCTCTGCGACTGCTCCAGGGAGCGGTCGGCGCGGAAGAACATCTCGAACACGTGCGGCAGCGCGTCGGCGGTCAGCCCGATCCCCGTGTCCTGGACGCGCACCACGGCGGTGTCGCCCTCCCGCCCGGCGGTGACCGAGATGCGGCCGCCGGGCGGCGTGTACTTCACGGAGTTGTCGAGGAGGTTGGCGAAGACCTGCGTGAGGCGCGCCGCGTCCGCCTCCAGGTGCAGGTCCTCGCGCGGGAGGTCCAGGCGCAGCTCGTGCCCCCGCTCCTCCACGAGGCCGCGGGCCGATGCCTCCACCAGGCGCAGCAGCTCGGCCAGCTCCACGCGCCCGCGCCGCAGCTCGATGGCGTTGCGGGCGATGCGGCCGACGTCGAGCAGGTCGTCGATGAGGCGTGCCATCTGGCGGGACTGCGCCTCGATGACCGCGCGGCCCCACTCCGCCTGGGCGGCCCCCACCGCGGGGTGGCGCAGCACGCGGACCGCGTTGCGGACGGCGGCCAGGGGGTTCCGCAGCTCGTGCCCGAGCGTGGCCAGAAAGTCGTCCTTGCGGCGATCGGCGGCGCGCAACGCCTCCTCGCTCTCGCGCAGGGCGCGCTCGGTGCGCTTGCGGTCGCCGATGTCGCGTATGGCCGCCGACACCAGCATCCCCTCCTCCGACCGCAGCGGGCCCAGCGCGATCTCCACGGGGAAGGTGGTGCCGTCGCGGCGCAGCCCCTCCAGCTCCAGGCCGGTGCCCATGTTGCGGGCCCGGGGGGCGGCCGCGTAGTCGGCCCGGTGCGCGCGGTGGCGCTCGCCCAGGTGCGCGGGGATGAGGCGCTCCACGGGCTGTCCCAGGAGGTCGTGGCGGTCGTAGCCGAACAGCGCCTCCGTCTGCGAGTTGACGAGGACGATGCGGCCGGAGGCGTCCACGATGACCATGGCGTCCGGCGCCGACTCGAGGAGGGCGCGGAAGCGCTGCTCCTCGGCCAGGGACGCTTCCGTGCGCCGGCCGCGCAGGGCGATGAAGGTGACGATCCACAGGGCCAGCACCAGGAGGCCGCGGTTGACGATGGCCAACGACACGGCGTCCGCAGCCGGGGGCATGAGCACGTGCCCGGCCACCGTGGCCAGCGTGCAGGCGCCGGCCACCAGGAGGACCTCGTCGCGCCCGGGCAGGGCCGTGGCGAGGAGGAGGACGGCCAGGTAGAGGATCCAGACCTGGATGCCGAGGGTCGTTGCGTCGATCGCGAAGATGGCGGCGATGGCCGCCGCCACCAGCAGCCGGAGGCGAAGCACCGCCATCGACGCGCGGCGCTGTCGCGCAGGGGGCGTTTCTGTGCGCTGCTGCTCCATGAGGCGGAGTGGATGGGGCCGCCCGGGCAAGCCCGGGCCGATCCTAGCCACCACCTCGTCGGTGGGTCAAGTCGCGAAGCCGGCGCCCTCCCTCAGACGATGACGCCCCGCTGCAGCGCGAAGCGGACCAGCTCGGTGCGGTTGTGGACGTCGAGCTTCGCCATGACGTGCTCGCGGTGGCTCATGGCGGTCTTGACGCTGATGCCGAGGTCCTGCGCCACCTCCTTGTTCGACCTCCCCTCCGCGACCAGCTTGAGCACCTGCTTCTCGCGGTCGGTCAGGGTGTCGTAGGGGTCGGGCGACTCCTGGGCGGCGGGCCGGCCGCGGTCGTCCAGCGCGGCGCGGGCCACCTCCGGGTCGAGCACGACCCCCCCGCGGTGCGCAGCGCGCACGGCCGAGGCCAGGTCACGCCCCACCGTCTTCTTCAGGACGTACCCGGCGACGCCCAGCTTCAGGAAGCGCGTCACGTACTCGCGGTCGTCGTACTGGGAGAGGACCACGATGCGCGTGCGCGGGCACTCGCGCCGGACGGCGAGGGCCGCCTCCAGACCGCCCAGGCCCGGCATGGCGACGTCCAGCAGGAGCACGTCGGGCTGCCGCAGGCGGCACTGCTCGATGGCCTGCAGGCCGTCCGCGGCCTCGCCCACCACGGCGATGTCGGGACAGCCGTCGAGGAGCGCGCGCACTCCCTCGCGCACCAGCGCGTGGTCGTCGGCCACCACCACGCGGATCTCAGGCATGCGCGTGTCCGGCGGCGACGGGCAGGGGCGCCCGCAGCACGACGCGCGTGCCGTGCCCGGGGGAGGAGTCGATGCTGGCCGCGCCGCCCAGCAGCGCGAGCCGCTCGCGCATGCCGAGGAGCCCCAGGCCGCGCCCGCTGGGGGCGGCCGCCATGGCGTCCGCGGGCGCGAAGCCGCGCCCGTCGTCCTCGATGGTGATCTCCAGCGCCTCGCCGGCGCGGCGCGCGCGGATGGCGACGCTGCGCGCCTCGGCGTGCCGCGCCACGTTGCCCACTGCCTCCTGGGCGGCGCGGAAGAGGGCGGTCTCGACCTCGGACGGGAGGCGGGCGTCGAGCTCCTCCACTTCGCAGCGCACGGCCACCCCCAGCGGCTCGAGGTAGCGGGAGGCCAGCCAGCGCAGGGCGGCCAGGAGGCCCAGGTCGTCGAGCACCGAGGGCCGAAGGTCGAAGATGAGCCGGTGCACGCCCTCCGTGGTGCGCTGCGCCAGCGCGCGCGCCTCGGCCAGGCCCTGGCGCGCCTTCCCCCGGCAGCCGTCCTGCAGGGAGTCGAGCCGCATCCCCAGCACGGTCAGCGCCTGGCAGGTGTCGTCATGGAGCTCGCGCGCAATCCGCTTGCGCTCCTCCTCCTGGGCGCCGATCACCCGGCGCAGGAGGTGCCCGCGCGACTCGTCGCGCCGGCGCAGGGCATGGTAGAGCGTTTCCAGCTCCGCGGTGCGCTCCGCCACCCGCGCCGCCAGGTCGCGGCGCGACTCCAGCACGGCGTCCAGGGCGCGGGACAGCTCCTGCCGCATCCGTTCGAAGGAGCGCCCCA
>DATBIO010000237.1:0-22313 GCA_036556965.1 Vicinamibacteria bacterium | reverse complement strand
CTCGACGCGCCGCGCGCGGCGCGGCGCGAGGAAGCGCGCGCGGGCTCTCCGGCGACGGAAGCCCGCGAATGGCTCACCTATGCGGCGGCCACCGCCATGGGTCCCATGACCCACCGCGCGTCCATGCACGCCTCGGTGGTGGTCAGCGGCATCGTGCTCGGGCCGGGGGCGGCCGCCCTCCTCCGCGTCGCGCACGACGCGGTGGACGTGGCGGCCGTCCTGCCCAACGCGATGCGCCGCGGCACCCTCCTCGCCTTCGACCCCGACACCGAGGAGGAGATCTCGCCCGCGGCGGCGCGCGCGGCCCGGCGCCGCGCGGTGGTGACGGGCATACCCCTGCTGCTGGGCGCCGCCGCCCTGGCCTGGCCCATCGGCACCCTGCTGGCGCCCGGACATCCCGCGGTGCCCGCCTCCATCGCCTGCCTGGCCCTGGGCACCCTGGGGGGCCTGGCCTTCGGGCCCAACGACGCCGTGCTGCGGCGGATCGGCACGCCCCGCGCCGTGCACACGGTGATCGCCGCCAGCGTGGCCTCGATCGCGCTCGCGGTGGCCCTCACCCTGGCCCTGTCCCCCATCCTCGGCCTGATGGGGGCAGCCGCCGCCCTGGCCGTGGCCCAGGTCCTGCGCGAGGCGGTGCTGGCGGCGGCGGTGCGGCGGGAGCCCCTGGCGCGAGCGGGCTGACGCACCGGGGGCTTGGCACGCGGTGCGTGCGCGGTTATGCTGCCCGCGCCCTCGGAGAGAAGCCCGTGAGCGATCTGGGAGCGACGGTCAGCCGCGACCGCGTAGGTCCGTCCACGGGGGAAGGCCGGCCGCGATGGCTCGGCGTCCTCGGCCGCGGCCTCGACGTGGCGCTGGCCCTGGGTGCCCTGGTCCTGGGTGCCCCCTTCCTGGCCCTCGCCTGCGCGCTGGTCAAGCTGGAGGACGGCGGGCCCGTCTTGTTCCGCCAGGCCCGCTGCGGGCGCGACGGACGGCGCTTCACGCTCCTCAAGCTCCGCACCATGGTCCCCGGTGCCGAGCGCTACCACGCGCTCCTGGCCCCCCTGAACGAGATGAAGGGGCCCGCCTTCAAGATGACGCGCGACCCGCGCGTGCTTCGCGTCGGCCGCCGGCTGCGGCGCTTCAGCATCGACGAGATCCCCCAGCTCCTCAACGTGCTCGCGGGGGACATGGCCCTGGTCGGTCCACGACCGGCCCTCCCCGAGGAGGTGACGCGCTACGAGCCGTGGCAGCGCCGCCGCCTCACGGTGAAGCCGGGCCTCACCGGCCTCTCCCAGGTCGAAGGCCGCGGCGCCCAGGACTTCGACACCGTGGTCCGCCTCGACCTGTGGTACATCGACCACTGGTCGCCCCTGCTCGACCTCCGCATCCTGCTGCGGACGGTGCCCGCCATCCTGCGGGGCCACGGCGCGCGCTGAGGTCCGCCCCGCCCGCCCCGAGGGCCGGGGGCGGGGCCAGGGTTGACCCTCCGCGAAAGCGCGTGCTAGCGTCCGCTGTTCGACCGTGACCGCCCTCCGCCCGTCCCTCTCCATCTTCTTCCCCGCCTACAACGACGCCGGCACCATCGCCTCCCTGGCCCTGGTGGCGCACATGACGGCGCGGACGCTGACCGACGACTACGAGGTCATCGTGGTGGAGGACGGCTCGCCCGACCACACGGGCGCCCTCCTCGACGAGATGGCCGCGCACTTCCCCTGGCTGCGCGTGGTGCACCACCCCGTCAACCGGGGCTACGGGGGGGCCCTGCGCTCCGGCTTCGCCGCCGCGGGCAAGGACCTCGTCTTCTACACGGACGGCGACGCCCAGTACGACCCGCGCGAGATGACCCGCCTCTTCGAGGCCCTGCGCGAGGACGTGGACTTCGTGAACGGCTACAAGATGGGCCGCTCCGATCCCGCCCACCGCGTCGTCATCGGCCGCGTCTACCACTGGTTCGTGCGCACCATGTTCTCCCTGCGCCTGCGCGACGTGGACTGCGACTTCCGGCTGATGCGCCGGCGCGTCTTCGAGAAGGTGGAGCTGACGCGCTCCTCGGGCGTGATCTGCGTGGAGCTCATGAAGAAGGTGCAGGACCACGGGTTCCGCATCGCCCAGGTGCCCGTGCACCACTTCCACCGCTCCTACGGCCGCAGCCAGTTCTTCAACTTCCGGCGCGTGGCGCGCACCCTCCTCGACCTGGCCCGGCTGTGGGTGGAGCTGGTGCTGCGCAAGGAGCACCTGCGCACGGCGCCGGCCCCCCTGCCCGCCGCCAGCAAGTCCGAGTGAGCCCCGCGCGGCCGGCGTCAGGCCCGCCCGGCGCTCGGCGCCGGAGCGGAGCGGGGCGGGGACGAGGACGGACGCACCCGTGAGCGGGGATTACCGCGACTTCTACCGCGGCCGGAAGGTCCTCGTCACGGGCGGCCTGGGCTTCATCGGCTCCAACCTCTGCCGCGCCCTCGCCGACCTCGGGGCGGAGGTTCTGGCCGTGGACAGCCTGCTGCCCGACTACGGCGGCAACCTGTTCAACCTCGACGGCTACGAGAGCCGGGTCCGCATCAACGTGGCCGACGTGCGCGGCCACGCCATGGAGTACCTGGTGCGCGGCCAGGAGGTGCTCTTCAACCTGGCCGGCCAGGTGAGCCACCTGGACTCCATGACCGACCCCTTCACCGACCTGGAGATCAACTGCCGCTCGCAGCTCTGGATCCTGGAGGCCGTGCGCAAGCGGAACCCGGACCTGAAGGTCGTGTACGCGGGCACGCGGCAGGTCTACGGCAAGCCGCTCTATCTCCCCGTGGACGAGAAGCACCTGCTCACGCCCACCGACGTCAACGGCATCAACAAGATCTCCGGAGAGCTCTACCACCTCGTCTACCACTCCGTGTACGGGATCCGCGCCTCCTCGCTGCGCCTCACCAACACCTACGGTCCGCGCCAGCTCATCCGTCACAATCGCCAGGGCTTCATCGGCTGGTTCATGCGCCAGGTCGTGCTGGGAGAGGAGGTCCAGATCTTCGGCGACGGGAGCCAGCGCCGGGACTTCGACCACGTGGACGACGTGGTGGACGCCTTCCTGCGCGCGGGGGCCATGACCCAGGCCGACGGCCAGGTCTTCAACCTGGGGGGCGACCGGCCGGTCTCCCTGCGCGAGCTGGTGGAGACCATGGTGGCGGTGGCCGGGGGCGGCTCCTACCGGCTGGTGCCCTTCCCCCCCGAGCGCAAGGCCATCGACATCGGCGACTTCTACGCGGACGCGGGCAAGATAGCGGGGGCGCTGGGCTGGGCGCCGCGCACGCCGCTGCGCGAGGGCCTCCTCCGCACCATCGAGTTCTACCGCGCCCACAAGGAGCACTACCTCTGAAGGCGATGGGGGTGCCGTTCGCCGACTTCCGCGGGCAGGTGGCGGCGCTGCGCGGCGAGATCGACGCCGCCCTGGCCCGCGTGCTTGAGTCGGGACGCTTCATCCTCGGCGCGGAGGGCGAGGCCCTGGAGCGCGAGCTGGCCGCGTACTTCGAGGCCCGGGACTGCGTGGCGGTGGCCAACGGCACCGAGGCCCTGCAGCTCGCCCTGGAAGCGCTCGACGTCGGCGCGGGCGCGGAGGTGGTGACCTCCCCCCTCACCGCCGCCTTCAGCGCCCTGGCCGTGCTCCGCGCCGGGGCGCGGCCGGTGTTCGCCGACCTCGACCCCGCCACCCTCAACCTGGACCCCGCGGCGGTGGAGCGTGCCCTCACCCCCCGCACGCGGGCCATCATGCCCGTGCACCTCTACGGACACCCCGCCGACCTCGACCCCATGCTGGAGATGGGGCGCGCGCGGGGCCTGGTCGTGCTGGAGGACGCGTGCCAGGCGCACGGCGCGCGCTATCGGGGACGGCCGGTGGGGGCGCTGAGCGGCATCGGCGCCCTCAGCTTCTACCCGAGCAAGAACCTCGGCGCGCTGGGCGACGGTGGCGCGATCCTGGTGAACGACCCGGAAGCGGCGGCCGGCCTGCGCCGGCTGCGCAACGGCGGCCAGAGCGACCGCTACCGCCACGAGGTGCCCGGGATCAACAGCCGCCTGGACGAGATGCAGGCGGCCATCCTCCGCGCGAAGCTGCGCCACCTGCCGGCCTGGACGGAGCGGCGGCGGGCCCTGGCCGCCCGCTACCTGCGGGAGCTGGAGGGCTGCGGTCTCACGCTCCCCCACGAGCAGTCCTACGCGCAGGCCGTGTACCACCTCTTTCCCGTGCGTCACCCGCGCCGCGACGCGCTGGCCCGCGCCCTGGAGGAGCGCGGCGTGGGGACGCTGGTGCACTACCCGATCGCGGTGCACCTGCAGCCCGCCTTCGCCGCCCTGGGCGGGCGGCGCGGCGACCTGCCGGTGGCCGAAGAGGCGGCGGACACCGTGCTCTCCCTGCCCCTCTATCCCGAGATGACGGACGAGCAGGCGACGGCGGTGGTGCGCGCGGTGCGCGAGGCGACGGCCGCCCTCCGTTGAACCCGATCGTTCCCGCCGTTCCCGCCGCGCTGGGCGGCGTGGCCCTCTTCGTCCTCCCGGGCCTCTGCGCCCTGCTCCTCCTCCCCGCGCGCGACCGCGAGGCGCTGCCCTTCGACGAGCGGGCCTTCCTGGCCGTGGCCGTCAGCGTGGCCGCGTCTTCCTGGGTGGGCCTGGTCCTGGCGGAGGCGGGCCGCTTCTCGCTGGTGACGGCGGCCCTGGTCCTGGCCCTGGCCGCCGCGGGCGCCCTGGCGCTGGGCCGGCGGCGGCTCTCCCTCCGCTGGCCGGGGCCGCGCGGCGCGCGCGAGTGGCTGCCCGCGGCGGCGGTGCTCGCCGTATCGCTCGTCCTGCACGCCCGCCCCACCGAGTACCTCATGGGCGGGCGCGATCCCGGCACCTACGTGGCGGCCATGGCCCTCATCGCGCGCACGGGAGGCATCGCCTACGCCGACCCCACCGTCCTCTCCATCCCGCGCGAGGACGTGGCCCTGTTCTACCGGCATCCCGACAACCCCGACTTCTCCTGGGCGCGCTTCATGGGCTTCCCCCTCGAGCGCCCGGAGACGGGGCGGGTGTTCCCCGAGTTCTTCCACCTCTTCCCCGCCTTCGGCGCCTACCTCTTCCAGGCCATGGGGGTGAAGGGCGCCCTGGCCACGCCCCCCGTGTTCGGCGTCCTGGGCACGCTGGCCGTGTTCTTCGCGCTCCGGCGGCTGCTCGGCCCCGCCCCCGCGCTGCTCGGCTCCCTCCTTCTCGCCGTGAACGTCGTGCAGGTCTGGTTCGCGCGCTACCCGGTCTCGGAGCCGATGTCGCAGTTCCTGCTCTTCCTGGGCCTGCTGGCGGTCGCGCACTGGGAGGAGCGGGGCTCGCCCTTCTTCGGCGCCCTCGGCGGCATCGCCTTCGGCCTCTCGCTGCTGGTGCGCATCGACAGCGTGCTCGTGCTCCTGCCCCTCGGCGCCTACCTGCTCATCCGCCGCGTGCAGCACGAGCTGCCCTGGCGGCGCGCCCTCTGGCTGGCCGCGCCCCTCGGCCTGCTCGCCCTCCACGCCGCCCTCCACGGCGCGGGCTGGTCGCGCAAGTACCTGCTGGGCATCGCCACGCGCCCCTATTGGAGCCAGCCGCCCGCCGTGTGGCTGGGCCTGGCCGCGCTGGTCGCCCTGGGCGCCGCCGGCGTGCACGCCTCCGCGCCACGGCTGCGCCGCCTGCTCGCGGGCCGCACGCCGCGACTGCGCCAGGGCCTGATGGCCCTGCTCGTGGGCCTCTTCCTGTACGCGTACTTCGCACGGCCCGTGCTGTCCGCCGCCGCCGGCGGCGACGGCAACGACCCGGCGCGGATGACGTCCTCGCACCTCGAGCTGGCCGCGCTCCACGACCTGGGCTTCCACCGCCTGGCCGCCCACGACGCCCAGGCCCTGGTGCGGCTGGGCTGGTTCGTGACCCCCCTGGGCCTGGCCCTGGCCCTGCTGGGGACGTTGCGCGCGCTCCATGCGTGGTCGTCGCGCCGGCTGTTGCTGCTGCTGCTCGCCCTCAGCTACAGCCTCTTCTTCCTCTACAAGGTGCGCGTCTGGAACGACTACTACTTCGCGCTCCGGCGCTTCGTGCCCATGGTGCTGCCCTTCGCCCTGGGCATGGCCGCCTTCTGGCTCGTCGGGCTGGGGGCGCGCCGGGGATGGCGCCGCGCCCTGGCGGGTGCGCTGGCCGCCCTCCTGTTCGCCGCCTACCTGCGCGACACCTGGCCCCTGCGGCGCTGGGTGGACTGGAAGGGAGGCGTGCGCTTCGTGGCCGACGTCGCGCGCCGCTTCGGGCCCCAGGACGTGGTCGTCTTCGAGCAGCGGCGCTCCGTGCACCTGCTCTCGCTCCCGCTGTGGGCGGTGCACGGCGTCAACGCGCTGGAGCTGGCGCGCTTCGATCCCGACCCCGCCCGCCTGCGCCACCTCGTGGAGAGCTGGCGCCCCCGCTACCGCAACGTCTACTTCATCCACACCTACAGCACCGACCTCTGCGGGCTGTTCCTGGAGCGGGTGCAGGAGCTGAGCTTCGGGAGCCACGAGTGGGAGCGCGCCTACGGGGGCAAGCCCCGCGGGCCGGAGCCGCGCGGCCTCCACTTCCGCATCTCGCGCGTGGTGCTGCCGGAGGAGCTGTCGGTGCCGGCCCTCGACGCGGTGGACGTGGGCGGCTCGGACGACGTGCAGGTCTCGGGCTTCTACGACAAGGAAGGCGGCGGCGACCGTACCTACCGCTGGACGGGCCGTTGCGCCTCCGTGTTCGCGCCCGGCCTGAACGCGGGGGGGACCCTCGCCGTCACCGCCTCCGCGGGCAAGCGCCCGCCGGACTCGAAGCCCGCCCGCGTGGAGGCCTCCGTGTCCGGCCTCCACCTCGGGTCGTTCGTGGTCGGCCCGGAGTGGGCCGAGTACCTCTTGCCCCTCCCCCGCGCGCTGCCCCCGGGCCCGCCCGTGCTGCGCCTCGACGTGCCCCCGTGGCGGCCGGCCAACGTGCTGCCGGGCTCCCGCGACGAGCGCGACCTCGGGGTGATGGTGGACCGCGTGGCCGTGCGCGACGGCGCCCCCCCGGGAGGCGCACGCTAAGATGCCCGCGCCCATGCGCGTGCTCATGGTCACGTCCTCGTACCCCCTCTTCCCGGGGGACGTCACCGCGCCCTTCATCGAGTCCATCGCGCACGGGGTGGCGGCGCGCGGCCACGCGGTGGACGTGGTGCTCCCCCACCATCCCCTCCTGCGGCGCGGGGCGGACGAGCCCGTGCGCTTCTTCCCCTACCGCTACGCGCCGGACGAGTGGTGCCGCTGGGGCTACGCCCAGAGCCTGGAGAGCGACGTGCGCCTGCGCCGCGAGTCCTACCTTCTGGCCCCCCTGGCCGCCCTGGGCCTGCGCGGGGCGCTCAGCGCCCGCCTCGGCCAGCTCCGCTACGACGCCCTCCACGTGCACTGGCTGGTCCCCAACGCCGCCTTCGTGTCCGACCTGGCGCGCGCGCACGGCGTGCCCCTCACCGTCAGCCTGCACGGCAGCGACGTCTTCGTGGCCGAGCGCTTCGCGCCCGCGCGGGCCCTGGCCCGCCGCGCCCTCCGGCGCGCGGGGGCGCTCACCGCCTGCAGCCACGACCTGCACCGCCGCGCGGTGGCCCTGGGCGCGCGGGGCGACCGCGCGCGCGTGGTCCCCTACGGTGTGGACGTGGACGACTTCGGGCCGGAGGCGGCGGGGGCGGGCGCGATGCGGGCCGAGCTGGGCGTCCCCGACGATGCCTTCCTGGTCCTCGCCGTGGGCCGCCTCGTGGAGAAGAAGGGGTTCGCGACCCTGGTGGAGGCGGCCGCGCGCACGGGCGGCGTGCACCTGGCCATCGCGGGCGAGGGCGACCTGCGCGCGGACCTGGCCGCGCACGCGCACCGTCTGGGCGTGCGGCTGCACCTGCCCGGCGCGCTGCCGCGCCCGCGGGTGGCCGCCGCCCTCGCCGCCGCGGACATCGTGGTGGTGCCCTCGGTGGTGGACCGCGCGGGCAACGTGGACGGCCTGCCCAACGCCCTGCTGGAAGCGCTGGCCGCGGGGCGCCCCGTGGTGGCCAGCCGGGTGGCGGGGATCCCCGACGTCGTCCACGACGGCGAGGACGCGCTGCTGGTCCCCCCCGGGGAGGCCGAGGCCCTGGCCGCCGCGCTGCGCCGGCTGCTGCGCGAGCCCGACACGCGGCGGCGCATGGGCGCGGCGGCGCGGGCCCTGGCCGTGGGCGAGCTGAGCTGGGGCGAGGCGGCCCGGCGCTTCGAGGAGTGCTATGCCCAGGCGGCGACGCTGGACGCCCGTTAGGGGCACCGGCAGCCGCGTCCCCCACGCCGGCGAGCGCATGCTCCTGGCGGCGCTGGACGCGCCCGCCAACCTGGCGGTGAGGGCGGCGCGCGCGCGGCGGGGCGTGCCGGCGCTGGAGCCCGCGCGCGTGCGCGAGGTCCTCGTCCTGCGCCTGGACCGCATCGGCGACGTGGTCATGTGCCTGCCCGCGCTGGCCGCGCTGCGGCACGCCCTGCCCCACGCGCGCATCCGCCTGGCCGTGGGGGGCTGGAGCGCGGAGGTCGCGCGCAGCGCGCCCGTGGACGAGGTGCTGGTGTGGAGCGCGCCCTGGGCGGGTCGTCGCGACGAGGGTGCCCTGGGCGTGCGCGCGCTGGTGCGTCGGGCGCGCGCGCTGCGCGGGGACGCCATCGACCTCGGCTTCGACCTGCAAGGCGACGTGCGCGCGGCCGCGCTCCTGCGGCTCACGAACGCCCGCCGCCGCTTCGGCTACGCGAACGCGGGCGGGGCGTGGCTGCTCACGGACGTCGTCCCCCTCGACGAGACGGTGGGCTGGGTGGAGCAGAACCGGCGTGCCGTGCGGCAGGCGGTGGGGGGGCCCGATGCCGCGCGGCCCGACCCCCTCACCGCGGAGGAGCGCGCCGCCGCCCGGCGCCTGCTGGAGGAGAAGGGCGTCGCCGGTCGCCGGCCGCTGGTGGGCATCCATCCCAGCGGAGGGCGACGGGTGAAGCAGTGGGACGTGGCGCGCTGGAGCGCGGTGGCGGCGCGGCTGCAGGCCGAGCACGGGGCCTGCATCGTCATCACGGGCAGCCCGGCGGACCGCCCGCTGGCCACGGCCCTGGCCGCCGCCCTGCCCCGGCCCGCCCTGGACCTGGCCGGCGTCCTGGGCCCGCGCGAGACCATGGCCCTCATCGGGGCCATGGACCTCTTCCTCTCCCCGGACACCGGGCCCATGCACATGGCCTGCGCCGTGGGCACGGCGTCCGTCTCCGTCTTCGGGCCCTCCGATCCCGTTCGCTACTTCTCCGGGGAGGGGCCGCGGCACGCCGTCGTGCGCACCGAGCTCTGGTGCGCGCCCTGCAACCTGATCCGACGACCCCCCGCAGAGTGCGACGGGGAGCGCATGCCGGAGTGCCTGGAGCGCGTGGGCGTGGAGGAGGTGGTGGCGGTGGCCGCGCGCCTCCTGCGCGGATGAAGAGGCTGGTCCTCGGCGTCGGCGCGGCTCCTCCCCCGGCGCCCGACACGGCGTGGGTGCGCTGGGAGGGGGAGGACACCGCGCTCCCCGTGCCCGACGAGGACGCCGCGCGCGGCGAGATCGACGAGGCGGCCATCGCCTGGACCAAGGGCTGGGGCCGGCGGCCCCTGGTGGACGGGCGCTGCTTCCGCGACCTGCTCGAATGGGACGGGGTGTCGCTCTGGTGGTTCGCCGAGCTCTACCTGCACCACGGGACCTCGTGCCCGCGGTGGGTGCGCATGGTCGAGGTGGCGCACCGCCTGCTCGACGCGCACGCCCCCGACGAGGTGGAGACGGTGGGCCTCCCCGCCGCGGACGCCCTCCTGGTGGGCCGGGTGTGCACGGCGCGCGCGGTCCTGTTCCTCGGCCCGCAGCGGGCGCCCTCGCGCGGGGGCGCGGTGGCCCGCGTGCGGCTGCGCGCGCGCTGGAACGGCGTGAAGCTGGCGCTGGGCGCCGTCAAGGCCGTGCTCGCGGGACGTCCGCCGCGCCCCCGTGCCGACGACGGGCGCGGGCCCGTGCTCTTCCTGTCGCACGCCGCGTTCTGGAAGGACGAGCGCGAGCACTATTTCGACGCGCTCATCCCGGCCCTGGCCGGGGAGGCCGACCTGCGGCCGTTCGTGGTGGCGGTGGGCCCCGAGGCCGCGCACCGCCGGCGCGGCGCCGGAGAGCGGCTCCGCGAGTGGGCGCGCCTGCCCTGGGGGCGCGCCCCCTACGTGCCGGTGAGCCGCTACACGAGCGGCCGCGTCCTCGCCCGCACGCGCGCGGCCACGCGAAGGGTGCGCCAGGCGTGGCGGACGCTGCGCCGCCTGCCCGCCGCCCAGGCGGCCTTCTCCCACCGCGGGGCGGCCTTCTTCGACCTCGCGGAGGCCGACCTCGCCGCCACCCTCCTCCTGCAGCTCCCGTGGGCGGTGCGCTCCTACGAGGAGATGGCCCAGGCCCTGGCCGTGGTGCGGCCGCGCGCGCTGGTGCTCTATGCGGAGAGCAGCGGATGGGGGCGGGCCGCCCTCGCCGCCGCGCGGGCCGCGAGCGTGCCCAGCATCGCCCTCCAGCACGGCATCCTCTATCCCACCTACTTCTCCTACCGCCACGAGCCGGGCGAGGAGGCGTGTCCGCGGCCCACCGTCACCGCCGTCTTCGGCGAGGCCGCCCGCCGCTTCCTCGTGGAGAAGGGCGGCTACGCCCCCGAGAGCCTGGTCCTCACGGGCAGCCCGCGCTTCGACGACCTCCTGCGGCGGGCCCGGGAGCGGGACCGCGGCACCCTGCGCGGCCGCCTGGGGGTGCGCGACGGGGAGGCGCTGGTCGCGGTGGCCAGCCGCTATCGGCCCATCCGCCGCACGCACCGCGCGGTGGGGGCCGTGTTCGCGGACCTGGTGCGGGCGGTGGAGGCGGTGGGGGCGCAGGCGCGGGTGAAGCCGCACCCCGCGGAGCCGCCCGAGGCCTACGCCGCCGACCTGCGCGGCCAGGAGCGCGTGCGCCTGCTGGAGCCGGGCCTGGACCTCCTCGACCTCCTGCACGCCGCCGACGTGCTCGTCACCGTGGAGTCGCTCTCCGCGGTGGAGGCCCTGGTGCTGGGCCGGCCGGTGGTGGTGCTGAACATGCCCTCCAACCTGCGCGACCTCGTGGAGGCGGGGGTGGCCCTCGGCGTGCCCGCCGGCGACGACCCCGCGGCCGCCCTGCGCGCGGCCCTGGAGCCGGCCACGCGGGAGGCCCTGGCCGCCGCCCGCGCCCGCTACCTCTCGGACTTCGCCCTCGGCGTGGACGGCCAGGCCACGGCGCGCATCCTCGGCCTGATCCGCCGCACCGCCGTGATAGGGTCTAACCGTTGAAGCCCGCCTCGTTCGGCATCGGTGCCCGCAGCGTGGGCGACGGCCATCCCTGCTTCGTGCTGGCCGAGGTGGCCTCCGCCCACGGAGGCGCCGCGGACCGCGCCCTGCGCATGCTGGAGGCGGCCTTCCAGATGGGCGCGGACGGCATCAAGTTCCAGCTCTTCCGCGCCTCCCTCCTCGTGGTGCAGCGGCACCCGGCGCGGCGCGACTTCGACCAGATCGAGCTCGCGGAGAAGGACTGGCGGCGCGTCCTGCGCGCGGCCCGGGGCTCCGGACTGGCCCTCCTGGTGGAGGCCTTCGACCCGCCCTCCCTCGCCCTCGCCGTGGAGGAGGGAGCCGACGCGTTCAAGGTGCACACCACCGACATGGAGAACCCCGAGTTCATCCGGGCGGTGACGGCCGCGGGCAAGCCGGTGCTGCTGGCCACGGGCGGGGTGCCGGAGGAGGCGGTCCGCGAGGCCTTCGCCCTCGTGGGCGACGCCCCCACCGCCCTCCTGCACGGCTTCCAGACCTTCCCCACCCCCATCGAGGAGATCCGCTACCGCGACCTCGCGGGATGGAAGGAGCGCTACCGCGTGCCCGTGGGCTTCCTCGACCACACCGACGGGGGCAGCGCCTTCGCCCTGGCCGCGCCCGCCCTGGCCGTGGGCTGGGGGGCCAACCTGGTGGAGAAGCACTTCACCCTGGACCGCAGCGAGAAGGGCTTCGACTACCAGTCCTCGCTCAACCCCGAGGACTTCTACCGGATGGTAGAGCTGCTCCGCCAGGCGGAGCGCGCGGCGGGCGACGGCCCGGCCCCCGACAGCGAGGCCGCGCGGCACTACCATCGGCTCATGGGGCGCCACGTGGTGGCCAGCGCGCTGATCCCGCGCGGCGAAGTGCTGACCGCCGGCCACCTGGCCTTCAAGCGCACCGACGCGCGCTTCGATCCCGGCTTCGCCCCGCGCGAGGCGCACCGGCTCATCGGCCGGCGCGCCCGCCGGCCCATCCAGGCGGACGAGGTCATCCGCGAGGACGTCCTCGAATGAACCCGGACGGCGGCGCCGCGCGCACGCCGGGGCCCGTGCCGTCCGCCGTCGCGGGGCCGTGAGCGGGCCGACCTGGATCGTGGTCTCGGCGCGGATGGCCTCCGCGCGGTGCCCGGGCAAGGCGCTGGCCCTCCTGGCCGGACGCCCCCTGCTCGAGGTGCTGCTGCGCCGCATGCACACGGCCAAGGGGGTGGACGGGGTGGCCCTGGCCACCTCCAACCGGCCCGAGAACGACGCCCTGGCCGCGGTGGGGGTGGGCCTGGGCCTGGCCGTGTTCCGCGGCGAGGAGGACGACGTGCTGCGGCGGCACGTGGACTGCGCGCACTGGCTGCGCGCGGAGCACGTGGTGCGCGTCACCGGCGACAACCCGCTCACCGACGTGGAGACCCTCGAGAGGCTGGTGGCCCTGCACCACCAGCGTCGCGCCGACTACACCTACGTTCCCGGTGACGCCCTGCTCATGGGCATCCTGTCGGAGGTCGTGTCCGTGCACGCGCTCGAGCGCTCGTGGGCGGAGGGCGAGCCCCGGCACCGCTCGGAGCTGGTGACCCTGTACCTCAAGGAGCACGCGGAGCGCTTCCGGATCGCGCAGGGGACCCTGCCGGAGGGGCTCTACCGCCCCGAGTACCGCCTCACCGTGGACGAGCCGGAGGACGTGACGCTCATGCAGGCCGTCTTCGACCGGCTGGCCGCGCCGGGCAGGACGGTGCAGGCGCGCGAGGTCATCGCTCTCCTGGACCGCGAGCCCGCCCTGGCCGCCCTCAACGCCCATCTCCGCCACAAGGCGGCCAACCTCCGCTCGGTGGCCCTCGACCACGCGATCACCGCGGGCGCGGACGGCGCGGGGAAGAGGCGATGACCGCCGGCCGCGTGGCGCGCCGTCTCTCCCGCGCGGGGGGCGGGGCGTGAAGAGCCGCTTCGAGATCGCGGGGCGCGCGGTGGGGCGGGGCGAGCCCTGCTACGTCATCGCGGAGGCGGGGGTCAACCACAACTGCGACGTGCAGCTCGGCTACAAGCTGGTGGAGACGGCGGCGGCGGCGGGCGCCGACGCCATCAAGTTCCAGAGCTACACCGCGGGCAAGATCGCCACCCGCACGGCTCCCCGCTACTGGGTGGAGCCGCAGGACCCGCAGGGAACGCAGTGGGACACCTTCGACAAGCTGGACAAGCTGTCGGAGCGGGACTTCAAGTCGCTCCTGGGCCACGCCCGCCACGTGGGCCTGACCGCCTTCTCGACGCCGTTCGACGACGAGGCCGTCGACTTCCTGGCCTCCCTCGACGTGCCCGCCTACAAGATCGCCTCCGCGGACCTGACGTGCCACGGCCTCGTCGCGCGCGCGGCGCGGGTGGGCAAGCCCATGATCCTCTCCACGGGCACGGCCACCCTGGGCGAGGTCGAGGAGGCGCTCCACGTCTGCCGGGAGGCCGGCAACGAGGAGGTCGTGCTCCTGCACTGCACGCTCAAGTACCCCTGCCCGCCCGAGGGCATCAACCTGCGGATGATGGAGCACCTCATGCGCGCCTTCCCGGAGGTGCCGGTGGGTCTGAGCGACCACTCCCTGGGCATCAGCGTGCCCCAGGCCGCGGTGGCCCTCGGCGCCTGCATGGTGGAGAAGCACTACACGGTGGACAAGCGGCTCCCCGGCTCGCCCGACCACCACCTGTCGGTGGACCCGCCGGAGATGAAGGCCATGGTGGAGGGCATCCGCACGGTGGAGAAGGCCCTGGGCAAGGCGCAGAAGGACCTGGAGCCGCTCGAGCGCGAGGCCCACCGCTTCGCGCGCCGCAGCGTGACGGCCGCGGTGGCGATCCCGCGCGGCACCACCATCACGCGCGCCATGCTCACCTACAAGCGGCCGGGGACCGGGATCAGTCCCCGGCACCTCGACCTCGTGGTCGGGCGCGTGGCGCGGACGGACATCCCCGCCGACACCACCCTGACCTGGGAGATGCTCTAGCTCCTACTTGTCGACGCGCAGGGTGCGCACGTTGCTCAGGGCCCCGTCGCTGTCGATCAGGGAGACCTCGTAGGCGCCGAGGGTGGCGTCCGCCTCCACCTTCACCAGGGCGATGAGGAGGCCGCCGTCCACGTACTTGTACGGCGTGACGCTGATGCCCGTCACCGGGCGGCCGTTGCGCGAGACGACGAGGCGGTGGTCGGGGCGCAGGCCCACGCCCCGGACGTCCACCAGGACGGAGCGGCTGCGCCCGACGGCGGGCGGGGCCAGCACGCTGATGGAGGCCGGCCGGCGGACGGGCGCCGCTGCCTCCGTGGCCGGCGGCGGCGCGGAGAGCGCCTCCTCCGCGGGAGGCGTGGAGACGGGCGGGGCCTCCGCGGGCGTCAGCGGCGGGGGCGTGGCGGCGCTCGCCGCGCGCGCCACCGTCGTGGTCGCGGGCGCGGACGCGCCGGGAGTGGGCGTGCTGCGCACGATGGTGACCACTTCCTCGGTGGGCTCGTCCGGGACCACGGCCTCGGCGGGTGGCGGGGCCGCCCCGAATGCCCCGGTGGCGCCGGGAGCGGGAGCGGCGGCCGCATCCGCAACCGGGGACGGGGCGGCGACGGGCGAGCGCGACGTGCGCTGCCACCACACCACGCCGGCCACCGCCGCGGCGGCGAGGACGGTCACCCCCACGGCCAGCGGCGCGCGCGACGCGCGCGCGGGCGCGGGGCGCGCGACCGGCGCCGTCGCCGTGCCGGGGGGCGCGGGAGCCGTCGTGGCGGCGGCGGGCGGGGGCGGGGGCGCCGCCGTGCGCTCCACGGCCGCGGCGGCGGGCGCCATGACCTCGGCCGCGCCCGCCGGCGCCCTCGCCGCGGGCGCCGCGGGCGCCGGCGCGGGCGCGGTGGGGCGAGCGCTGTCCAGCTCGGTGACCAGCGTCCGGTCGATGAGGACGTTGGCAAAGCGGCGGTTCCCGGACTCTCCCGGCGCCTGACGCCAGTCGCGCGCGGCGGCGAGCAGCACGGAGGCGTCCTTCAGCCGGCTCTCGGGCGCGGTCTGCAGGCAGGCCATGACCGCGTCGGACACGGCGGCGGGGGTCTCCGGCCACCGATCCGAGAGCGCGGAGGGACGGGCCCCGTCCACGGGGTCTCCGCCGAAAGGGTGTTCCCCGGCCAGGAGCTCGTAGGCCAGGATCCCCAGCACGAACACGTCGGCGCGCAGCGACACCGTGCCCCGTCCGACCACCTCCGGAGCCCGGTAGCCCGTCTCGAACCCCGAGTAGGCCCCGCTGCGCACGCGGCAGGCGCCGTCGCCCGACACTTCGATGCGCATGGGGTCCAGGAACGCGCCTCGCCCCGTGCGCGCGCTGGGAACGAGGAGCGCCTCGCACAGCGTCTCGACCGCGCGCAGGCGCTCCGACAGCCGGCGCTCCTGCGCCATCCACTCCGCCAGGTTCATGACCCTCGGGCTCGGTTGAAAAGACGAGTGTATGGCCGTGACACTACGCTGCGTGCGGCGCGCGGTCAACCGTCCCTCCAGGTTCACGCCGCCGCGAGCGGCAATGGTACGCTGCCGCGGATGAAGGAGGGGCTTCGCATCCTGGCCGTGGTGCCCGCGCGGGGGGGCACGGACACCGTTCCCTACCTGAACATCAAGAGGCTCGGCGACCGGCCCCTCCTCGCGCATACCCTGGAGGCCGCGCGCGCCGCCCCCAGCGTGGACCGCCTGGTGGTGAGCACCGACGACCCCGCGGTGGCGGAGGTGGCCCGTGACCACGGGGCGGACGTCCCTTTCCTCCGGCCGTCCGACCTCGCCGCCGACATCCCGAGCCTGAAGCCCGTGATCGTGCACGCCGTGCGCGCGCTGGAGGCGGAGGGCGACCGCTTCGACCTCGTGGTGGTTCTGCAGGCCACCAGCCCCTTCCGGGACGCGGAGGCCATCGAGGAGGCGCTGCGCCGGCTGGTCACGGGCGGGTTCGACTCCGTGATCTCGGTGACGGAGGACCGCGCGCTGGGCTGGCGGGCGGAAGGCGACCGCCTCCTCCCGCTGTTCGCGCGCGCGGGCCGCCGCGACGAGCAGCCGCCCGTCTACCAGGAGAACGGCGCGGTGGTGGCCCTGCGCCGGGCCGTGCTCGACGGGGAGAGCCGCTTCGGGGAGCGGGTGGGCTACGTGGTGCTGGAGAAGCGCGCCGCCTTCACCGTGCACGACCTGGTGGACTTCTGGATGGCGGAGCGGCTCCTGCGCACCCCCCGCGTGCTGTTCCGCGTGGACGGCGGGGCCGCCCTGGGCATGGGGCACGTCTACCGCTCGCTGGCCATCGCCGACGCCCTGCGCGAGCTCAGCCGGGCGGAGGTGGCCTTCCTCATGACCGCCGCCCACTCCGACGGCGCGCGCACGGTCTCGGGGCACGGCTACGCGGTGCGCCTCGCGGACGGGCGCCCGGCCAGCCTCATCGAGGACGTGCGCGACTTCGCGCCCGCCATCGTCATCAACGACCTGCCCCTCCTCGACGAGGAGTACCTGCGCGGGCTGAGCCGGCTGGGCGCGACCACCGTGAACCTCGTGGACACCCTGGACGACCTCGCCACCACCGAGCACTACGCGCAGGTGGTCATCTCGGTGATGAAGGAGGAGCGGGAGACGCCGGAGGGCTTCTACGCGGGCCCGGCCTACGCCATCCTGCGCGACCACTTCCGCGACCGCGAGAAGGAGCTGCGCGAGCGGCCGCGCCTGGTCCTCCTCAGCTTCGGCGGCTCCGACCCCCAGGGCCTCACCCTCAAGGCGGCCCGCGCCCTGCAGGGTCTTCCCCGCGCCGTGGACCTGGTGGCGGTGGCGGGCCCCGCCTTCTCGGGACGGCGCGCCTTCGAGGCCCTGGACCTGCCGCGCCGCGTGCCCCTCATCCACGAGGCGGGGGGGCACATCGCCGAGCTGATGCTGGAGGCGGACGTGGTGGTCGGCTCGGGCGGCATGTCGGTCTTCGAGCTGGCCGCGCTGGGCACGCCCGCGGTGGTGCTGGCCCAGAACGCGCGCGAGGACGAGCGCATGCGGGCCTTCGCCGGGCACGGCACCATCGAGTACCTGGGCCTGGGCACGGAGGTGGACGACGACCGGCTGGCGCAGGTGGTGGGCGTCCTGCTCGCCGACCCCGCACGGCGCCGCGCCATGAGCGAGCGGGGCCGCGCCCTGGTGGACGGCCTGGGGGCCAGCCGCGCCGCGGAGCGCGTGCTGGCCCGGGGCGGCCCGGCCGCGCCCGGGGGGCGGGCGCGGTGAACACGCCCTTCGGGCGGCCGCCCGAGTGGCGGGGCAGCATGCGCGCGCTCATCACCGGCGGGGCGGGCTTCGTGGGCAGCCACCTCGCGGAGGCCCTGCTGGCGCGGGGCGACAGCGTCTACGTCATCGACGACCTCTCCACGGGGTCCATCGACAACATCGAGCACCTGAAGGCGGACCGCCGCTTCCACTACCTGGTGGACTCCGTGACCAGCGAGCGGGTGCTGGCCGAGCTGATCGACCGCGCCGACGTGGTCTTCCACCTGGCGGCGGCGGTGGGCGTCCGCCTCATCGTGGAGAGCCCGGTGCACACCATCGAGACCAACGTGCACGGCACGGAGATGGTGCTGAAGCTGGCCAACAAGAAGAAGAAGAAGGTCCTGGTGGCCTCCACCTCCGAGGTCTACGGCAAGGGAAACGCCGTGCCCTTCCGCGAGGACAGCGACATCGTGCTCGGGCCCACCAGCAAGGGCCGCTGGAGCTACGCCTGCAGCAAGGCCATCGACGAGTTCCTGGCCCTCGCCTACCACAAGGAGAAGCGGCTGCCCGTGGTGGTGGTGCGCCTGTTCAACACGGTGGGACCGCGGCAGACGGGGCGCTACGGCATGGTCATCCCGAACTTCGTGCGCCAGGCCCTCATGGGGCACCCCATCACCGTGCACGGCGACGGGACGCAGAGCCGGTGCTTCACCTACGTGTCGGACGTGGTGGAGGCCCTCATCCGCCTGGCCCTGGAGCCAAACGCGGTGGGCGAGGTGGTGAACGTGGGCAACGGCGCGGAGGAGGTCACCATGCTCGAGCTGGCGCGGCGGGTGAAGGAGCGCACGCGCTCCACGAGCGAGATCGTCCTCATCCCCTACGACCAGGCTTACGAGCAGGGCTTCGAGGACATGCCGCGCCGCGTCCCCGACATCTCCAAGGCGCGCCGCCTCGTCGGCTACGAGCCGAGGGTCCACCTCGACGAGATCCTCGAGCGCGTGATCGAGTACTTCACCTCCGACAAGGCGCGGATCTGAACATCGATGGCGGGGGGTAACACGCATGGAAGCACCCCCCCTCCGCTCGGCGCCGGAGTGAATCCGGCGCCTCGCTGCTCGTCACGTCGGTCGTGAGCCTCGGCGGGCAGCTCCGCAAACTGCTCGCGCACTCCGCCGTCTACGGGGCGGCGGACGTGCTGGGCAGCGTGGTCAACTTCCTCCTCGTCCCCGTCTACACCGCCTTCCTCGCCCCCGCCCAGTACGGCGACCTGGCCCTGCTCCTCCTCTTCGCCACCGTGGCCAAGATCGTCTTCCGCCTGGGGCTGGACGCGGGCTTCTTCCGCATCCACTACACGCTGGGCGAGGCCGAGTCCCAGCGGCGCCTGGCGGGATCGGTGCTCGTGTTCGCGGCGGGGGCGGGCGCTCTCCTCTTCGCCGCCACCTGGCTCGGCGCCCCCGTCATCGCGCGGGCGCTGCTCTCCGACCCTGCGGGCGAGCGCTGGATCCGCCTGGCCGCCGCCGACGTGTGGGTGGGCACCTTCGCCCACGTCCCCCTCTCGCTCCTGCGCATCCAGGAGCGGCCGCAGCTCTTCTCCGCCCTCTCCGCCGGGCGCCATCTGGTCAACGCCCTGCTGAAGGTGGCCCTGGTGGCCGCGGGGTGGGGCGTCACGGGCGTGCTCCTGAGCGACCTGCTGGCCACGGGCGCCTTCGTGCTCGCCCTGCTCCCCGTGGCCGTACGCCACGCGCGGCCCGCCTTCTCGCGTGCCCTGCTCCGGGAAGCCCTGCTCTTCGGCCTGCCCAAGGTGCCGCACGGCCTGCTCGTGCAGGCCCTGAACCTCGCCGACCGGAAGATCCTCGACCTCTTCGCGACGCGCGCGGAGGTCGGGCTCTACCAGCTCGGCTACACCTTCGGCACCAGCGTGAAGTTCGCCCTCTCCGCGTTCGAGCCGGCGTGGCAGCCGTTCGTCTACGCGGAGGCGGAGAAGCCGGGCGGCCCCGCCACCCTCGCCCGCATCGCGACCTACGTCTTCGCCGCGTTCCTGGCCGTGGGCCTGGGGGTGGCCGTGCTCGGCCCCGACCTCCTGCGCCTCATGGCGGATGCGGCCTTCCACGCCGCGGCGCCGGTGGTGCCGGTGGTGGCCCTGGCCTACGTGCTCCACGGCGCCTTCCTGCTCGGCTCCATCGGCATCGGCATCGCCCGCGCCGCGCGCTACTACCCGATGGTGACCGCCGCCGCCGCCGCCGCCAACATCGGCGCCAACCTCGTGCTGGTGCCGCGCTTCGGGATGATGGGGGCGGCCTGGTCCACCGTGCTCGCCTACGCCGTGATGCTCGCGCTGGGGTTCGCCGTCTCGCGCCGGCTCTACCCCATGCCCCTGGAGTGGGGCCGCCTCGCGCGCCTGGTGCTCGCGGCGGGCGCCACCTACGGCGCCGCCGTGCTCCTGGGGCGCGGAACCCTCGTGCGCGCCGCGGCCCTCGGGCTCTACCCGCTGCTCCTGGCCGCCAGCGGCTTCCTGCGCGAGGGCGAGCGCGCAGCCCTGCGGCGGCTGGCCGGCCGCGCTTGATATAGTGGTCGCACCCGAAAGCGGAGGTCGCCCATGAAGACCGTCGTCGCCCTCGCCCTCGTCTCCCTCGCCGCCGTCGCGGCCGTCGCCACCGCCCACGACGAGGCCAAGGCCGCCGTGAGCAGGGCCGTGGCCGTGCTGCACCCGGCCAAGGACGGCAAGGTGTCGGGCACCATCACCTTCGAGAAGACGGCGGCGGGGGTCAAGGTCACGGGGAGCGTGAGCGGCCTCGAGGCGGGCCCGCACGGCTTCCACGTGCACGAGTTCGGCGACTGCTCCGCCCCCGACTTCACCTCCGCCGGCTCGCACTTCAACCCCGCGGGCCATCCCCACGGCGCGCCCGGGGACGCCAAGCGTCACGCCGGCGACCTCGGGAACCTCGCGGCGGGAGGCGACGGCACCGCCACGGTCGACCACACCGACACCGTGCTCTCCCTCGACGGCGCGCACGCCGTGGTGGGCCGCGCGGTGATCGTGCACGCCAAGGCCGACGACCTGAAGACGCAGCCCACCGGCGACGCGGGCGGACGGCTGGCCTGCGGCGTGATCGGAGTGGCGAAGCCGCAGTAGCGAAGGACCACTCCTCCTGATCCCGCGCGCGGCCGCCGTCGGCCTGCTGCTCGTCCTCAGCCAGGCCGGCCTGTGGCTGGCCGCGCGCGCGCGCGCGCCCCTCACCGTGGACGTGGGGCCCTCCACCGGCGCCTACGGGGCCGGCTTCTCGGACAGCGAGGAGCGGCCGCCCACCACCTTCCGCTGGACGCAGGCCCAGGCGGCCCTCGACCTTCCCGTGGTCGCCTCCTCCGGACCGGCCACCGTGACCCTGCGTGCCGCGCGCTACGTCCACGAGCCCGCGCGCATCCACGTGGCCGTGAACGGCCAGCCCGCGGGCGCCTTCGTGGCCCGGCCCGGCGGCAACCGCGTCTACGCGCTGCCCGCGACCGTGCCGGAGGGCCGCGTCCGCGTGGACCTGCTCGGCGACGACCCGCGCCTGGGCGTGGCCCTCGACTGGGTGCGCCTGGAGGGCGTGCGCTTCTCCATCCCCTGGTCGAACGTCGGCGCGCGCGTCCTCCCCGCGGGCGCGGCGGGCGTGCTCCTGCTGGGCGGCTTCGGCGCGCCCGTCGCCCTGGCCGGCGGCGCGCTCGTCCTCGTGGCCGAGGCCGCCTGGGCCGCGCACGACCCTTTCGCCTGCGCGCACGTCACCGCGCGCGTCGGCCTGCCCGCGCTCGCCCTCGCCGCGGGCGTCGCGTTCTTCCTGCGACGCTTCCCGGGCGGGCGCTGGGTGGCCGCGGCCTTCCTGCTCAGCCACCTCCTGAAGGGCGCCGCCCTCTTCCACCCGAGCTACTTCTACAACGACGTGCGCAACAACCGGCGCTACGTGGCCGCCCTGGCCACGGGCGAGGCGCCCCTGGCCGAGCGCAACGTGGCCGCGCAGACCGCCATCGGCGTGGCCTACCCGCGCGTGATCGCGGGCCGCAAGTACGCGTTCCCCTACTCGCCCGTCTTCTTCCTGCCCTTCGGCTGGCTGCCTCCCGAGCGCGTGGTCGAGGCCATGAAGCACGTGGCGGTGGCGGCCACGGCGGCGGAGACGATCGTCGTCTTCTTCCTGGCCCGCGCCCTGGGCTCGCGGGGCGTCCTCGCCGCCGCCCTGGCCGCCGTGCTGCCCATCCTGCACAGCCGGATCCTCCTCGCCATGTGGTCCACCGTGGCCGGCCACCTGCTCGACGGCGCGGTCATCCTGTCCGCGCTGCACCTCACCGCCGCGCCCGCTGCCTGGCTGCGGCACGCGGGCCTCGTGCTGCTGGCCTTCCTCACCTACATCTCCAGCCTCTTCAACCTCGGCCTCTTCACGACCCTGCAGGGGCTGCTCCAGCGGAAGCGCGCCCTCCGCCTGTTCGGCATCCTGGCCGCGGCCGGCGCCTTCACCGTGGCCTGGCTCTACGCGCCGTTCGTGGTGCTGTTCGTGACCGAGATCCTGCCCGGGCTCGGGCAGGGCGGCGTGGGCGGCGGTGACATGCCCGAGACGGGCCTGCTCCCCGCGCTGCGGCGCTGGGTCATCTTCTACGGCCCCGCCATCCCCATCCTGGCCGCGGGGGGTTTCGCGCTGTTGTGGCGCCGCACGGTGCCCGAGCGGCGGCCCATCCTCGGGGCCTACGCGCTGGCCGTGCTGGTTCTGGTCGCGCTGCGCGGATTCACGGGCGGCCTGTTCAAGGACCTCAAGGAGATCGAGTTCGCCGCCCCGCTGGT
>DATBIO010000236.1:0-5898 GCA_036556965.1 Vicinamibacteria bacterium | reverse complement strand
GCTTCGTCTTCCAGGACCCCCCGCGGACGCGCGCGCTCTGGTCGCGCCGCTTCGGCGCCCACTGGATCGTGTGGACGGACGGCTCGATCTGGCCGCGCTACGGCGAGCCCTTCGTGCCCTGGGGCCTCGAGGCCCTGGGTGCGCGCCTGGCCGCGCAGGCCGCCCCCGTGTACTCCCACCTCCACAACGGGAACTCGCGCACCGTCGGCATCGAGGTCGCGCACGGCGGCCGGTCCGCCGAGCCCTTTCCGCCCGCCCAAGCCGCCGCCGCGGCCTGGCTCGTCCGGTCGCTGCTGGTCCTCTCCCGCGGGCGCCTGGGCCCGGAGGACGTCTACGGCCACAAGGACCTCGACCAGAGGCCCGCCTACGTCCGCGCGCGCTGCGCGCGGCGCGGCTGCCCGGTGTTCGTGGACGAGCGGGGCGTGCCCTTCCGGCGCCGGGTGGACCCTCCCGAGGGGCTCTTCCGCGCGCTGGCCCGGGAGGGGCTGGTGATCCCGCGCCCCGGGCGCGACGACACCGAGCTCCGCCGGGCCGAGGCGCTGCGCCCGGGCGAGCGCCCGCGCACGTCTCCCTGAGCCGGGCGCGTCCGCCTCAGGGCTGGGCGGCCGCCCTCGCGTCCAGCTGCTCGATGGTGGCCGTGGACGGCTTGCGCATGGCGCGCAGCCGGCGCGCGACCTCTTCCGCCCGGCCCAGTACGCGCAGCACGTTCTCCCCCGCGACCTTCTTGATCTCGGCGTCGGTCCAGCCGCGCCGGACCAGCTCGGCGAAGAGGTTCGGGTACTTCGAGACGTCCTCCAGGCCCGCGGGCCAGCGCGTGTTGCCGTCGTAGTCGCCGCCGATGCCGATGTGGTCCACCCCCGCCACCTTGCGGATGTGCTCGATGTGATCGGCCACCTGGCCGATGGACACGGGCGGGATGGTCACGGCGGAGAGGATCTCCTTCTGGATGCGCTCGCGCTCGGCGGGGTCGGTGACGTCCTTGGTGCGGCGGCGGTACTCGGCCCAGGCGGGCCCGGTGGCCTTGGCCACCTCCCCCGAGACGAACGCGGCCACGAAGGTGACCATGACCACGCCGCCGTTCTGCGGCAGCCGGCGGAGGATCTCGTCGGGCACGTTGCGCGGGGAGTCCGCCACCGCGCGCGCGTTGGAGTGGGAGAAGATGACGGGCGCCTCCGCGACGCGCAGGGCGTCGTCCATGGTCTCCGGCGCGGTGTGGGAGAGGTCCACCAGCATGCCCAGCCGGTTCATCTCGCGCACCACCTCCTCCCCGAAGCGGGTCAGGCCGCCGTGGCGCACCGCGTCGTTGCAGGAGTCGGCCCAGTCCAGGGTCACGTTGTGGGTGAGGGTCATGTAGCGCACGCCGAGGTCGTAGTACGTGCGCAGGGCGCCGATGGAGTTCTCGAGGGCGTGGCCGCCCTCCATGCCCAGGAGGGACGCGATGCGGCCCTTCTTCCACTCGCGCTCCACGTCGGCGGCGGTGGCGGCGAAGCCCAGGGCCTCCGGATAGCGCGCGATCATGCGCCGCGCGATGTCGATCTGCTCGAGCTGCACCCTGGCGTAGCCCAGGCCCTTGTCCTCGCCGGGGATGTACACGGACCAGAACTGCGCGCCCAGGCCCCCCTCGCGCAGGCGGGCCAGGTCGGTGTCGCCCGGCGTGCGCTGGCGCAGGTCGTAGGCCTCCACGTCGCGGGGCGCGGTCTTGGACTCGCGGATGGCCCAGGGCAGGTCGTTGTGGCCGTCCACCAGGATGGTCTGCTTCAGCAGCCGCCGGGCGCGGGCGAGGGCGGCGTCCTCCGCCGCCTTGGGCGCCCCTGCCGCCGGCGGGGGGCCCTGCGCGAAGGCGGCGGGCGCGCTGAGGGCGGCGGCGACGACGAGGGCGCGACGTGTCATGACACCTCCGAGCGTGCGGAGCCGCAGCCTAACACGCGCGGAGGGCGGAGGAGACCCCCCCGGAGCTAGCGCGCCCGGCGCGCGGCGGCGCGGGCGGGCCGCGTCTCGGCCCGGCGGGGCGCGGAGCCCGGATGCGCGGCTTCCACCACGGGCAGGAAGCGCGCCACCCGCGACTCGTCCGGGCGGCCGTGGCCGAGGGCGTAGACGTGCAGGTGGTTGCGGCGCTCGCGCAGCGCCTCCACGCGCCCCGCCGCCTCCAGGCGCGCCACCTCCTCCATGACCAGGTTCTGCTCGTCGGGCGGCATGTGCTTGTAGGAGACGTCGAAGGCCATGCCGGTGGTGTGGGGAGCCACGTCGACGGTGGTGGCGTTGCGGTTGACGCGTCCGAGCCGCCGCTGGTAGCGCTGCGTGCGGATGAGCGAGGTCACGGGCAGCGGGCGGGCGAAGCGCTCGTGGTACGCGCGCGCGAGGCGCGCGATCACGTCCCGCGCCTCCGGCCGCGCGAAGCTGAGCAGCCGGACCTTGAAGCGGCCGCGGTCGATGGGGTCGGCCAGGTCGTAGGACAGCCCGCCGAAGTCCGAGGCCAGCCGGCGCACCGCCTCATGCTCGGCGTGGAGCAGCCGGCTCCGTGCGGGATCGCCGTACCACGCGGCCAGCCGCCGGCGCTCTGCGGCCGCCCGCGCCGCCGCGGGTCCGCGGCCCGCCTCTTCCACGGCCAGCCGCGCGTCCTCGCGCGCGTACCCCTCCGGCCCGAGGAGGGGGACGTCGTCGCCGCTCTCCTCGTCGAAGTGCTGCAGGGGGTCGTCGCGGGCGTCCTCGCCGAGGTCGTACAGCATGAAGCCGTCCCCCAGGGCGGGCAGCTCGACCACCTCTCCCCGCAGGATCATCGCGGCCAGGGCGGCGGTGTCGTGCGGCAGCTCGTAGTCGCCGGCGCTGGCGTCGGCCATCTGCACGGCCAGGAACCGGCGGCGGTCCTCCTCGTGGCGGAGCGCGTCGGGGACGGTGATGCGGCCCCCCGACCCGCGCACCTCCTGCACCCGCAGCAGGCCCAGCTCCCATGGCGTCAGCGCACCCCTGGGCACCGGCGGCGGCGCGGCCACCTGTCTCACGATGTTGGACGGCGGGTGGGGGGCGGGGGTGACGAGGGCCGGCGCGGCCACGGGCGGGGCGGACCGGCCGTCCCCGGGGGAGAGCACGAAGGCGGCGCCGCCCGCAACGACCAG
The DNA here is from genome assembly GCA_036556965.1 of Vicinamibacteria bacterium. Taxonomy (GTDB): domain Bacteria; phylum Acidobacteriota; class Vicinamibacteria; order Fen-336; family Fen-336; genus DATBIO01. The sequence goes on along the minus strand of DATBIO010000236.1, from coordinate 2,785 downwards.
GAAGACAGCGGCTCGAAGCGCGTGGTGGAGCCGGGTGGCCATCCCCCGGGCAAAGAGCAAGATCCGGGCCATGGAGGCGCGTAGAATCCGATCTCCAACACCATGAACCGTGTGGCACTGCGCCGCCTCGTGCTGGCCGTGCTGTTCGCGGGGGCGGCGGCCTATCAGGCGCGGAGCGGCCTCCTGAGCGCACGGCTGGCGCTCTGGCCCGAGAGCGCCGCGCGGGCCCCCGTCCTCCTGGCCGACCTTTCGGACGCGGTCGTGCACGTCCGGCCGGAAGCCGAGGCGGCCGTGCGCCGCCGCGACCGGCTCCTCGCCGTGGACGGGCAGGCCTACGAGGGCCGGTCCGTCCTCGAGCGCGGGATCCTGCGCCACCGGCCGGGGGAGACGATGCGCCTCGGCGTGTCCCGCGACGGCGTGCCGGGCACGGCCGAGGTGTCGCTGCACCGTGTCGAGCCCGCGGCCGGCGCGCGCCTGGCGCGCTCGGCCATGCTGGTGGTGGGCCTGCTGACGCCGATGGCCGCGCTGCTGCTGGGCTTCGGCGTCGCCGCCGTGCGCCCCCACGACGGGCGCGCGTGGCTGCTGCTGCTGCTCATGGTGAGCCTCTCCCTGGTGGCCGCCTTCAACGCCCTCGACCCCGCGGGCATGGAGGGCCCGCTGCGGCCGCTGGCCGTGGCCTACGGAGCGGGCTTCGGCTCGTCGTGGCCCATCTGGATCCTCCTCTTCGGCATCTACTTCCCGGAGCGCCTGGAGCTGGACCGCCGGCTGCCGTGGCTGAAGTGGCTGCTCATCGCGCCCATCGCGGCGGGGGCGATCCTGCAGGGCACCCTCTCCGTGCTCGATTCCGAGGACTGGCGCGCGGGGGCCGCCCTCTACGCGCGCGTGGCCTGGGTGGGACGCGCGCCTTTCCTGCTCGGGATGCTCGGGGTCGGCCTCTTCTTCGCCTGCATGGGCTACAAGGCCGGCACCGCCCAGAACCCCGATTCGAAGCGGCGGCTCAACCTCCTCCTCTACGGCGCCACCCTGAGCCTGGGCCCCTCGTTCCTGCTCATCCTGGGCGCGTTCGCCACGGGACGCGTGCCCTTCTCGGAGACGCCGCCCTGGCTCACCCTGCCCGCGGTGATGGTCATGGGCTTCCTGCCCGTCACCCTGGCCTACGTGATCGTGGTGCACCAGGCCATGGACGTGCGGGTGGTGGTGCGCCAGGGCCTCCAGTACGCGCTGGCGCGCCGCGGCGTGCTGGTGGCGCGCATCGCGCTGAGCACCGGCCTCATCCTGACCGCGGCCTTCCTGGCCGCGCGCCCGGGGACGCGGCGCGTCACCATCGTCGGCCTGATGGGGGCCGCGGTCTTCCTCGTCTTCCTCGGGCAGCGCGCGGCCGACCTCCTGTTGCGCTGGCTGGACCGCCGGTTCTTCCGCGAGGCCTACGACGCCGAGCACGTGATGGGGGAGCTGGCGGAGAGCGTGCGCACGATCGTGGACCCGGACCGGCTCCTCTCCACGGTGAACCAGCGCATCGCCGACACCCTGCACGTCCCGCGCGTGGCCGCCTTCGTGCGGCGGAACGGCTCCTTCGCGCCCGCGCACGCGCTGGGCCCGGTGCCGGAGCCGGTGGCCGCCGACGACCCGCTGCTGGCGGGCCTGCGCGAGGGACGCCCGCTGCGCGTGAAGGACGGAGGCGCGGGCCGCCTGCGCGAGGTGCGGCTGCTCCTTCCCCTGGCCGTGAAGAACCGGCTCCTCGGCTTCCTGGCCCTGGGCGAGCGGCAGGCCGAGGCTCCCTACGCGCCGTCCGACATCCGCCTCCTCCAGAGCCTGGCCGCGCAGACCGCCCTCGCCCTGGAGAACGGCCAGCTCACGGCGCAGGTGGCGCGGGAGACCGCGCTGCGCGCGCGCATGGACCGCGAGGTGGAGATCGCGCGCGAGGTGCAGGAGGGCCTGTTCCCGCAGCGCCGGCCCGAGGTGCCCGGGCTCCGCTACGCCGGCTATTGCCGCCCCGCACGCGGCGTGGGCGGCGACTACTACGACTTCCTCGAGCTGCCCGGGGGCCTCGGCGTCGCGGTGGGAGACGTCTCGGGCAAGGGCATCCCCGCCGCCCTCCTCATGGCCTGCCTGCAGGCCTCCCTGCGCGCGCAGGCGCTGATGGCGCCCGCGGAGCTGGGGGCGCTCATGACCCGCCTCAACGCGCTGCTCTACGACGCCTCCCCCGGCAACCGTTACGCCACCCTCTTCTACGGGCACTACGACGCGGCGTCGCGGCGGCTGGCCTACGTCAACGCGGGTCACAACGAGCCGGTGATCCTGCGCCCGGACGGCTCCGTGGCGCGCCTGCCCGCGGGGGGGCCGGTGGTGGGCCTCCTGCCCGCCACCGCCTACGAGCCGGGGGTGGTGGGCCTGGGCCCGGGCGACCTCCTGGTGGGCTTCACCGACGGCGTGAGCGAGGCCATGAACGCCGCGGACGAGGAGTGGGGCGAGGAGAGCCTGATCGCCGCCCTGCGCGGATGCGCGCGCGAGGAGCCGGACGCGGTGGTGAAGGCGCTGATGGCCGGCGCCGACCGCTTCGCGGCGGGGGCGCCGCAGCACGACGACATGACGCTGATCGTGCTGCGGGCCTTCTAGCTCACTTCGGCGCTTCGAGGAAGGCGCGGGCCTTGAGCAGCTCCGGCCGCGGCTCGCGCGTCTGCGCGGAGGCCATGGTCAGCTTGAGCAGGCTCGTGTAGTACACGCGCGCCTTGGCCGCGTCCCCCGCCTCCTCCGCCGCGCGCGCGGCTCCGTAGACGGCATTGAG
>DATBIO010000235.1:0-25600 GCA_036556965.1 Vicinamibacteria bacterium | reverse complement strand
CAGGAGCTGACGTCGTCCGGCTCGCAGCAGCTCGTGGACCGCGCCCTGGTCTCCAACACCTACGCGCTCGGCCGTGATACCGGCCTCCAGCTGTGGGGCCGCCTGTGGGGCGACCACGTCGAGTGGCGCGCGGCCATGTTCAACGGCAACGGCCTGACGCGCACCCTCAACGACAACGACCAGTTCCAGTACAACGTGCGCGTGATGTTCCAGCCCAACGCCCAGATCCCCCTGGCCCAGGGGCTGGGCAACTCGGGACCCCTGTTCGCCGAGGGCGACTTCGAGTCCACGGACAAGCCCATCTACGCGGTGGCCGTGAACTACGAGCGCAAGAACTTCCACGGCGCCACCACCGGCATCGACCTCAAGGACGACGTCTGGGGCTTCGACGGCTTCTTCAAGTTCAAGGGGCTCTACGCCACCGCGGAGTACTACATGCGCGAGCGCACCCCGGAGCCGCCCGCCACCGGGGGGCCCGCGGTGAAGTTCGACTCCGACGGCTGGTTCGCGCAGGCCGGGTACATGCTCGGGGCCCGCCGGCAGTGGGAGATCGCGGGACGCTACGGCAGCTTCGACCCCAGCGCGCTCGTCACCGCCAACGACCAGAACGAGTGGCGCGTGGGCGCGAGCTACTACTACCGGCGGCACGGCCTGAAGATCCAGGCCGACTTCGGAGAGCTGGAGGTGGGCGGCACCACCACCACCAACAACCAGGAGTTCCGGCTGCAGACGCAGTTTATTTTCTAGGCCGTCGCCGCAAACCGGGGCCGGCGGGGAGACCTGCCGGCCCTTCTTCGTTGCGGGCGTGCGGGGAGCGGCCTAGCCGATGCGGCCCGCGGCCGGGTGCTTCAGCAGGACCGCCGCCGGGCGCCGGACGGCTTCCAGCTCGATGGGCAGGCCGAGCAGTTTCTCGAGCGGCTCCTTGCGGCGGGCCGCGCCCCACAGCTCCAGCTCGGCGTCGCCGTCCGCGACGCAATGCACCATGAGCCGCTTGCCGCGGCGACGCACGGAGAGCGAGCGCACCACCTGGCGGTGGCTGCGGTCGAGCGCGTCGGCCAGGCGCAGGCAGGCGGCCAGCACCTTGACCGTGCGGCGCGCCTTCCGGGGAAGCGCGCGGAACGCGGGATGGCGCTTGCGCGGCCGCGCGCGCCGGTGGTAGCGCGCCACGCTGGCCACGATCTCCAGCTCCAGCGGGGTGAAGCCGCGCAGGTCGCCGTTGCGGATCAGGTAGTAGGAGTGCCGGTGGTGGCGCGGATACGAGACCTGGTGCCCGACGTCGTGGAGGAGCGCGGCGTGCTCCAGCAGCTCGCGCTGGGGCGGGCCCAGGCCGTGCCGCCGCCGCGTCCCGTCGAAGAGGGCGAGGGCCAGCGCCGCCACCTGGCGGGCGTGGCCGGCGTGGGCGTCCGCACGCTCGATGAGCGCCGCCACGCTGCGGCGCCGGACGTCGGGGCAGGACTCCGCGCGGGAGACGAGAAGCGGGTGTCCGTGGATGTAGTCGAGGAGCAGCCCCTCGCGCAGGGCCCATTCGCAGAGGACGAGGTCGGGCCCCCCCAGGGCCTGGAGCACGGTGTCCAGCACCACCACCCCCGCCACGATGGTGTCGGCGCGGCCCTGCATCCCGGGCAGGCCCTTGCGCTCCCGGAGGTCGGTGCCCACCAGGAGCTTGCGCGCGCGGCGCACGTCGTCGGCGGCCACCACCACGTGGTGCAGGCTCTCCGGCCGCGCGTCCCCGCGGATGTCGAGGCACAGGCCACCGATGGCGAGGATGGTGCCGGAGGTCCCCACCACGCAGGGGGTTCCCTCGCGGGAGAGCCGCGCCAGGTGCGGGCCCAGCGTCTCTTCCACGCGCTTCTGGAGCCGGGCCTCGTCGCGCGCGCCCAGGGGGTCGGTGCGCACGAACTGCTCGCTGAGGCGCAGCGCGCCCAGCTTCTCGGAGGCCGGCCACCGCAGCTCCGCTCCCTGGCCGTAGGCCAGCTCCACGCTCCCGCCCCCGATGTCCACCACCAGGGCGGGCTTGCCCGCGGTATGGACGCTGTGGGCGGCGGCCAGGTAGATGAGGCGCGCCTCCTCCTCCCCGGAGATGGCGCGCGGCCACAGCCGCAGATCGTGGCCGATGCGGTCCAGCAGGTCCTCGCCGTTCTCGGCTTCGCGCACGGCGGAGGTCGCCACGGCCAGGACCGTCTCCGCTCCCTGCGCCTCGGCCAGCCGCTTGAGGCGCGAGGCGGCGGCCAGGGCCCGCTCGATGGCGTCGGGGGCGAGGTGGCCGGTGAGGAGGGTGCCCGCGCCCAGGCGCACCATCTCCTTGTCCCGGCCGACCACGCGGAAGGCGCCGCTGCCGTCCACGTCCACCACCACGAGGTGGAAGGAGTTGCTGCCGAGGTCGAGGGCGGCGATCCTCACCCGGCCGCCCCGCGCACGAAGCGGTAGCCCAGCCCCACCACCGTCTCGATCCGGCTGCGCGCGGCTCCCAGCTTGGCGCGCAGCCGGCGCACGTGGGCGTCGATGCTGCGCGTGCTCACCTCCGGGTCGTAGCCCCACACCCGCTCCAGCAGGCGCTCCCGCGTCACCACCCGGTCGGGCCGTTCCACGAGGTAGCGCAGGAGCTCGAACTCCTTGCGGGTGAGGCGCAGCTCGACGCCGCGGTGGCGGACGGTGAAGCCCTCGAAGGAGATCTCGAGCTCGCCGTCGCGATAAGACGGGTGCGTGCCGCGGCTCGCCTCCTGCCAGCGCAGGGCGGCCCGGCAGCGCGCGGCCAGCTCCTTCAGGCTGAACGGCTTCACCAGGTAGTCGTCGGCCCCCAGCTCCAGACCGAGGACGCGGTCCAGCTCGTCCCCGCGCGCGGACACGATGATGATGGGCAGCCGTCCGCTGGACGTCTGCACGCGGATGAGCCGGCAGACCTCGAGGCCGTCGATGCCGGGCAGGTTGAGGTCGAGCACCACGAGGTCGGCGGGGCGCTGGACGGCGGCGAGGCCTTCTTCCCCGGTGGCCGCGATGTCCACGCGCAGGCCGTCCTTGCCGAGCTGGTAGGCGATGGCCTCCGCGATGTCGGCGTCGTCCTCGATGAGGACCACGCGGCGGCGGGTGTCGGGGGCGGCGGACGTCTCGGCAGACATGGCCCACGGTGCCAGGAGACTGTGACGGACGCGTGACGCGCAGGTCACGCGCGCGTAAACGGGGAGCGTTCACGCCCGGTTGACGCAACGGGCGACGCCCGGACGGGTTGACAGCGAGCCTCCCGTCGCGCCTGCGGTACGAGGCCCGCCTGTGGCGGCGACCCTGGACGAGGTGTACGCCCCCGACGGGAGCATGGTCGGGCGCCGGGTGGCCAACGAGTACGTGCTGGTGCCGGTGGGCCGGCGCGGAGCCGCCGACCTCGATTCCCTCTACAACCTCACCGACGCCGGGGCCTTCATCTGGGAGCAGCTCGACGGGCGGGCGTCGGGCGCGGAGATCGTCGCCCGCCTGGTGGGCGCCTTCGAGGTGTCAACCGAGGATGCGGAACGTGACTACCTGGAGTTCATCGAGGAGCTGGCCGGCCTCGGCGCGGTGCGGCGGACCGACAGGCGCGATACCATCTAGCCGGCCGCAGACCCTGGAGGTGGCATGGAACGGACGAGCCGCCCGCGCCGGCGACCCTACGTCAAGCCGATGATCCGGCGCATCCGCCTGGTGCCGGAAGAGGTGGCGGTGGCCGGCTGCAAGACGCGCACGGGCACCACGGGTCCCACCCTGGGCTGCTTCCGCACCAACTGCCGCACCGTCGGGAGCTGAGTTTGGGAGCACGCCTCCCGGACTCCACGTTCCGAGAGTTCCGCGAGCGCGCCGGCATCGACGCCGCGCGCGTGCCCCTCGAAGGCACCATCGAGACCACGTTCCGCTGCAACCTGCGCTGCGCGCACTGCTACGTCAACGAGCCCGTGGGCCGCCGGGAGGTGCAGGAGCGCGAGCTGAGCACGGAGCGCGTGCGCGCGCTGATCGACGAGGTGGTGGAGGCAGGCACCCTGTTCGTCCTGTTCACCGGCGGCGAGGTGCTGGTGCGCCCCGACTTCCCCGAGCTCTACCTCTACGCCCTCCGCCGGGGCCTCATCGTCACCGTCTTCACCAACGGGACGCTGGTCACCGACCGCATCGCCGACCTCTTCGCCGAGCACCCGCCGGAAAAAGTGGAGATCAGCCTGTACGGGATGAAGCGGGAGACCTACGAGAGGGTCACCCAGGTCCCCGGCTCCTACGACAAGTGCCTGGCCGGCATCCGCCGCCTGGTGGAGCGCAAGGTCCCTCTCGCCCTCAAGACCATGGCCCTGGCCTGGAACTACCACGAGATCCAGGCCATGGAGGAGTACGCCGCGGGCCTTGGACTCCGCTTCCGCTTCGACAGCCTGCTCAACCCCCGCGTGGACTGCGGGGCCAACCGCAACTCCGAGCTGCAGCTCGGGGCGCGGGAGGCCCTGGACCTGGAGCTGGCCAACCCCGCGCGCATGGAGGAGCTGCGCGAGTTCTGCGAGCGGGTGGCGCGCCCCGGCGTCGCGCGCGACAGCGAGCAGGTCTACACCTGCGGCGCCGGCCAGAGCGCCTTCACCGTGGACCCCTACGGCACCCTCCAGCTCTGCCAGCTCTCGCGCCGCAACGGCTTCGACCTGCGCGCGGGGAGCTTCCGCGAAGGCTGGGAGGAGCACTTCCCGCGCCTGCGCGCCCGCACCTGGCAGCACAACGACGTCTGCCGCCGCTGCAACCTCATGGCCATCTGCGGGAGCTGCCCGGGCGCGGCGGAGATGGAGACGGGCGACATCGAGGGCGTCATCCCGCAGTTCTGCGAGATCGCCCACCTCAAGGCCTGGGCGGCCATGGGCGAAGGGTGCGGGCACCGCCGCGACGCCACCTGCTGCTTCGGGCGCGAGGGCCGCGACCTGCCTCCTCCGGAGGCCGTCTCCCCCTCCACCTGCGGGAGCTGTTCCGACACCGCCACGCCGCTGATCCAGGTCCAGCGGCGCTCGCCCGCACCCGCCTGAACGTCTTCTTCGACCTCGACGGCACCCTCACCGACCCCGGCGAGGGCATCACGCGCTGCCTCCAGCACGCCCTGCGCGCGCTCGGCCACCCCGCGCCCCCCCTCCACGCGCTGCGGAAGCACGTGGGGCCGCCCCTCGGCCGCACCTTCGCGGAGTTGCTGGGCAGCTCCGAAGCGTCCCTGATCGAGCAGGCGGTGCGCCACTACCGCGAGCGGTTCGCTCCCGTGGGCCTCTACGAGAACCAGCCGTATGCGGACGTGGCGGAGGGCCTGGCCGCCCTGCGCGGAGACGGCCACCGCCTGTGGGTGGTGACCTCCAAGCCCACCGTGTTCGCGCGCCGCATCCTCGACCACTTCGGCCTGGCCGCGCGCTTCGAGGACGTGTACGGCTCCTCGCTGGCCACCACGGGCTCGGAGAAGGACGCGCTCGTCGGCGAGGCGCTGCGGGGCGCGGGTCTTCGCGCGGAAGGCACCTGGATGGTGGGCGACCGCGCCCTGGACGTGGAGGGCGCCCGCGCCCACGGCCTGCGCGCCGTCGGCGTGCTCTGGGGCTACGGGAGCGAGGACGAGCTGCGGGCGGCGCGGCCCCACGCCCTCGTGCGCTCGATGGCCGAGCTGCGGGAGGTGATCGCGACCCCTTAGTCGAACGTCACCAGGTGGTCGTGCGTGCCGCCGAAGCCGTCGTTGCCGGCGCGACCGCTTCCGGAGAGAAGGCGGACGGGTGCGTCAGGCGAAGAGGACGGCGTGCGCCAGCGCGCCGACGCCCGCGCCGAGGACCGCCCCCGCGGCCACGTCGCTCACGTAGTGGAGCCCGAGGGCTACCCGCGAGGCGCCCACGCTCACGGCCAGGAAGGCGAGCAGGGGAAGGCCGAGGGGATACTGCAGGGCCAGCACCGTGCAGACGGCGAAGGCGTTCATGGTGTGGCCCGAGGGGAAGGAGAAGCGGTCCGGGGCCTTCACGCGGAAGAAGACGGGCGGCAGCACGTCGCAGGGCCGCTCGCGCCGGAACCGCCGTTTGAGGGTCACCAGCAGGCCGGAGGCCAGCACGGAGGCGATGCTGCCCGCGCCGACGGCGCGCCATCCCCCGGGCGCGGCCAGGATCAGGCCGACGGCCAGGGCGAGCCATCCCCAGCCGTCGGCGAACCGCGTGGCGCCCACCATCCACGCCCGGAACCAGCGCGGTGGCGGCCAGGCGTGGACACGCTCGCACACGCGCAGGTCGGAGGCGGTGACGTAGGCCAGCAGGCCGTGCATGGCTCAGGCCGACGCCGTGGCGAGCCCGCCGGCGAGGCGCCTCTCCTCGCCGTCCCCGCGGGCGGCGAGCCGGCGCGCGTGGCGCAGGGCGAAGAGCTGGTCCTGGAGGTAGAGGACGCCCATCACCACGGGGAGGCCGACCAGCGCGGGGGAGGCCGCGGCCATGGCGGCCAGGCGCACGAGGGCCCGCCCGTCGCGCGGCGCCCGTCGCCCGTGCTCGCGGAAGGCCCCCCCGATGATCCGGGCCACGTCCGCGGTCAGGCGGGCGTAGGAGCCGGACCGGCCGCGGGGCAGGCAGAGCCCGCGCCGCAGGCCCTCGAGGAACTCCGCCGCGTCACGCGCGCCCGGCACGAGGGTATGGGCGCGCGCCACCGAGGCCAGGGTGTGCGCGTCGCTGCCTCCGACCATGGCCCGCCGGCGACGGCGCGCCGCCGCGCGCGCCGCGCCGTTCACGCGCCCGGAAAGGGCGCCGTTGAGGGCCTCCACCAGCGGCAGCGCGGCCAGCGACACGGCCAGGTCGGCCGTCTCCCGCGCCCCGGTCAGGGCGGAGAACGGGTGGTTGAGGCAGGCGGGGATCCGCTGCTCGGCCAGGTAGGCGAACAGCGCCTCGCCGTCCCCGCGGCGGGCGGCGATGTGCCGGTGCTGGCCCTCGCTGAGCCCGAAGACGCCGAGGTGGACGATGCGGCCGCCGGGCAGCCCGCAGGTCACCTCCTCGCTCACGAACGTGCCGGGCCGCGACCGCAGCTCCAGCGCGCCCTCGATGGCGTCGTGGTCGGTCAGGGTGACGAGGTCCATGCCCCGTCGCCGGGCCTCCTCGTAGAGGGCGCGCGGCTCGGAGTAGGACTCGCGCGCGAAGCGTCCCAGCACCGGGATGTCCGACGGTCCCGAGTGGCGGGAGTGCAGGTGGAGGTCGCAACGCATGCCGCTCGTCTCCTTCGGTTCTCTCACCCGTCCATGGGAGCGGAGCCGCGGCACGAGGGGGTGAAAGGAAGGGAAACACGGCCTGACGGCGGCGTGGCGGGCGCGTCATCGCGGCGTCGCGCCGCCGCCACACCGCGCGGGCAGCATGCCGGCCGTGAGCGCGCCGGGCGGGCGGCCGGAGGCGGTCCTCTTCGTGGTGGACGCGGGGGGCGGCCACCGCGCGACGGCCAACGCGCTCGTGGCCGGCGCCGAGGGGCAGGCGTCCGGCGTCCGCCTGCGCGTGGTCAGCCTGCAGGAGGTCCTGGCCCCCCTCGATCCCGCGCGGCGCCTCTTCGGCCACGGCCTCGAGGACGTCTACAACGCGCTCGTCCGGCGCCGCCGCACGCGGTTCCTGGTGCCGCTGCTGCGCGCGCTGCAGCTCTCGATCGCCGCCCTGCACGGGCGGCTGGTGGCCCGCATCGCGGGCTTCCTGGCCGAGGCGCCGCCGGCGGTGGTGGTGTCGCTGCTGCCCAACTTCAACGCCGTGCTCCGTGACGCCGTGGCACGGCTCTCGCCGCGGCCGCCCTTCGTCGTCCTGATGACCGACCTGGCCGACTTCGGGCCGCGCTTCTGGCTGGAGGAAGGCCTCGACGGCGTGGTGGTGCCCACGGAGGAGGCGGCGCGGCAGGCCCTGTCCCTGGGCCTGCCCCAGGGGCGCATCTGGCGGACGTCCGGCCTCGTGCTCCACCCGCGCTTCTACCCGCGCGGCTCGGCGGAGGTGCGGGCCCGCGTGCGGCAGGAGCTGGGCGCGCGCGGGGAGGACGGCCTGGCCATGCTGCTCTTCGGAGGCAACGGCTCCCCCGAGATGCTCGGCCTGGCGGCGGCCCTGCTCTCCCGGACGGAGGCGCGCGTGGTCGCGGTCTGCGGCCACGACGACGCGCTCTACGCGGCCATGGGCCCGCTGGAGGAGCGGTACCGGGGCCGGCTGCGGCGCCTCGGCTTCACGGACCGCGTGGCCGAGCTCATGGCGGCCAGCGACGTCCTCCTCACCAAGCCCGGCCCCGGCTCCCTGGCCGAGGCCTTCCACCAGCGGGTCCCCGTGGTGGTGTGCGGCGACGCCCGCACCATCCCCCAGGAGCGGTTCAACGTGCGCTTCGTTGCGGAGCGGGGCCTGGGCCTGACCGTGGGCCGCTGGCGGGACGCCCCCGCCGCGGTGGAGACGCTGCTGCGCGACGGGCAGCTCCTCGACGCCCTGCGCGCGCGCCTGGAGACCCTGGCCGAGAACCGCGCGCTCTGGGAGGCGCTGGGGGTGATCGACAGCCTCGCCCGCGCCACGCCCGCGGTGTCCCTCAGCGCCTGACGGCGGCGGCGGTGCGCTCTCCGCGAGGGGCGGCGGCCGCCGGCGGGCCCAGGCTCACGTCCGCCCCGAGCCAGATCATGTCCGTTGTGATGGCGAGCTGTGACACCCTCACCCCGATGGTCACGGGTTGGCCGCGCACGGTCATGGTGGGGGCGATGCCCACGGGAATGGCCATCGGCTTGATCTTCTCGGTGGGCAGGCGGACGTTGAAGCCCTTGCCGACGAGGTCCTCGAGGACGCCGCGGATGTTCACCTTGTCGACCACGAACCCGCACACTCCACCCTTGTCGTCGAGGATCTTCTGTACCGCCGCCCAGGACGCGGCCGACGGCTCCACCTTGAGCTTCACCTTGATCACCGGGAACCTCGGGGAGGCGAGGATCTGGCTGGCCGTCGCCGCCAGCTGCACGCTTCCGCGCACCGCGTACTCCTCGGGCTTGACCCCGCCCGAGACCTCCTCCGTGATCGTCATGTCGCCGCAGACGGCCCCGCTGACGTTCTTGCCGTCCCAGTCGAAGTCGATGGTGGCGTCGCCCCTGCCGCTGGCGATCCGCACGGGCAGCGCGAGCGTGATCTGGTTGCCACCGAAGTGGACCTCCGGCTTCCCCGTCTTGAGCCGCCCCGACACCTCGTCGATGCGCACGTCCAGGGTGTACTCGCCGAGGGTGACCACTTTCTTGACCTTGCCCGTCTTGTGGACCTTGAGGTTCGAGAGCCTGAGCGTCACCTGGTCCACGAAGCCGCTCACCACCCGCTCCACGAGCCTCCGCGTGAGCACGGTGGGGACCCCCACCCGGACCCCGCTCGTGGGCATGCCCTCGAGGCGCCGGTCCTTGGCCACGAGGTCCCCCACCCTGGCCCGGAGCTCCTCGCGCTCGCGCTGCAGCGCCGCGATGCCCGCCTTCATCTGATCGGGAGTGGCCGCGTCCCGGCGGCGGCCGCAGGCGGCGACCACGGACAGGGCGAGGGCGCCCAGGGCCAGGGCGTGGTGAGCGCGCCGGGCCCTCACCGCGGGCCCCCCTTCGCCTGCGCCGCGGGGGTCGCGCGGGGCGCGGGAGGCGGGACCGCCGTCTTCACCAGCTCGCCGAGCTCCACCTTGATCCCGATCCACAGCATTCCCTGCCCGGCAAAGACGTTCGAAACCGCCACCGCGAGGGGCATGGTCGCCCCCTGGATCCGGACGGGCCCCTCCGTGACCGTGGGCAGGACGACGCCCTGCTCGACCCTCACCGGGATCTGGATCTCGGGGATCTGCCCGGCGAGCTGCAAGCGCACCCTGCGCGCCAGCTCGTCCACCGTGCCGCCGCTCAGCAGCTCCTCCAGGCCCGCCATCTTCAGCAGGTCGATGTGGTCCACCACCACCTTGGCGCGGAGGGTGCCGCTCGCGGGATCGATCCCGATGTCGTCGAGGACGCCGATCGCCTTCACCTCGCCCGCGAGCCCCGGCCGGTCCCTGAGGGCGATGGTGCCGCGAAGGGTCACGCCCGGCGTGCCCTTGAAGGCCACCTCCGCCTGGCCGATCTCCACCACGAACTTGTCGGCCTCTCCCTTGAACGGCAGCTGCGCGGACAGGATCTCCTGCACCATGGTGTCCGCGATTCCCACCACCACGTCCTCCGGAGCGAGGGCGGCCTCTCCGCGCTCCAGCCGGGCGGCCAGCTCGCGGAGCCCTTCGACCTCCCGCTCCAGCACGACGTGCCGGGCGTGCAGCTCGCCGCCGCCCTCGTCCCTGCGGCAGCCCGGGACCGGGCCGAGCACCACCGCCGCGAGGCCGGTGGCGGCGACGACGTTCCTCCAACGGGCCATGACCTCGTTGCTCTCCCCGCGCTCCTGGTCCCGTGGACCGGGCCGACGCAGCGGCCCCCTTCGGCGCACCCCTTTTTACCGCCCGTTCACCCGTTCGTCATCCCGCCGTCACGCGCCCCGCCTAACGTGCGGCCTCGACAACCTTCCAAGGAGATGGGGATGAAGCGTGTGATGGCAGTGGCGGTGGCCTTCCTGGGCGGCGCGGCCGTCGCGCCGGCGCAGACGGTGAAGGTGGAGCCGGGCATCGCCCCCTACCAGCGGACGAGCGGCGTGTCGGGCAGCCTCAGCAGCGTCGGCTCCGACACCATGAACAACATGATGACCCTCTGGGGCGAAGCCTTCGCCAAGATGTACCCCAACGTCAAGATCCAGGTGGAGGGCAAGGGCTCGTCCACCGCGCCTCCCGCCCTCATCGCCGGCACCGCGCAGTTCGGGCCGATGTCGCGCGCCATGCGCGGGACGGAGATCGACCAGTTCGAGAAGAAGTTCGGCTACAAGCCGGTGCAACTGCGGACCGCCTACGACGCCCTCGCCGTCTACGTGAACAAGGACAACCCCTTGGACAAGGCCACCCTGGCCGAGCTCGACGGGGCGTTCTCCAAGAGCCGCCGGCGCGGCGGCAGGAACGCCACCACCTGGGGCGGCCTGGGCCTGACCGGCGACTGGGCCTCGCGGCCGGTCAGCCTCTACGGCCGCAACTCCGCCAGCGGCACGTACGGCTACTTCCGTGAGAAGGTGATGAACAACGGCGACTACAAGGACACCGTGAAGGAGCAGCCGGGCTCGGCCTCCGTGGTCCAGGGCGTCACCGAGGACCGCTTCGGCATCGGCTACAGCGGCGTCGGCTATCGCACCTCGGGCGTCAAGATGCTGGCCCTCGCGGAGAAGTCGGGGGCCTATTCCGACGGGAGCTACGCGGACGTGGTGGCGGGCAAGTACCCGCTCGCCCGCTTCCTGTACATCTACGTCAACAAGGCGCCCGGCAAGCCCTTGGACCCCGGGGTGGCCGAGTTCGTGAAGTTCATCTTCAGCAAGGAAGGCCAGGAGGTCGTCATCAAGGACGGCTACTACCCCGTGCCCGCCAGCGTGGCCGCGGAGGAACTCGCCAAGATCGGCTAGGCCGACCAAGGGACCTAGGCCCCGGCCGGGTCCCTTTTCCCCTGCGCCGAGTTAACCCTCCGTTAACACCGGCGAAACAGCGCGTTGACTTCCCGTCTCTAGCGTCGTTCTGTCAGCGGTTTCTCGTCTCCAGGAGGTCCCATGACCGCCCGCCATCATGCGTCCCTCGTCCCGGCCTCGCTCGCGCTGGTCCCCCTTCTCGCCTGCGGCGGGGCGCCCCCGCAGACGGCGGCCCCCGCGGCCTCGCCCACGGCGGTGACCAGCCCCGCGGCCGCCGCGGCCCCCGCCGCCGGCCCCACCGCCGTCGATCCCGCCATCGCGTCCTACCAGAAGACCAGCGGGATCTCCGGCAGCCTGAGCAGCGTGGGATCCGACACCATGAACAACCTCATGACGCGGTGGGGGGAGTCCTTCTCGCGCCTGTACCCCAACGTGAAGCTCCAGGTGGAGGGCAAGGGCTCGTCCACCGCCCCCCCCGCGCTCATCGAGGGCACGGCCCAGCTCGGCCCCATGTCGCGGCCCGTGAAGCCCACGGAGGTGGACGCCTTCGAGAAGAAGTTCGGCTACAAGCCGACGGAGGTCCGCACCTCGTTCGACGCCCTGGCCGTGTACGTCCACCGCGACAACCCCATCGAGAAGCTGACCCTGGCCCAGGCCGACGCCATCTTCTCGAAGACGCGCAAGCGCGGGGCGGCGAGGGACGTCCGCACCTGGGGTGACCTTGGCCTCACCGGCGAGTGGGCCCAACGGCCCCTCAGCCTCTACGGCCGCAACTCGGCGAGCGGCACGTACGGCTTCTTCAAGGAGCACGTGCTGAAGAACGGCGACTACAAGGACACGGTGAAGGAGCAGCCCGGCTCCGCATCCGTCGTGCAGGGGGTGACCAACGACCGGTACGGCGTCGGGTACAGCGGCATCGGCTACCGCACTTCGGGCGTCAAGGTGGTGCCTCTCGCGGAGGCGGACGCCGGGCCCTTCTCCGGCGGCAGCTACGAGGACGTTGTGAGCCAGAGGTATCCCCTGGCCCGCTTCCTCTACGTCTACGTGAACAAGGCGCCCGGCCGGGCCCTGGATCCGCTGCTCGGCGAGTTCCTGAAGCTGGTGCTGAGCCGCGAGGGCCAGGAGGTCGTGGTCAAGGACGGCTACCTGCCGCTCACCGCCGCCATCGTCGCCGAGGAGACGAAGAAGCTCCAGTAGATGGCCACGCTCACCATCCGCGAGCGGGTCCAGGCAGCGAACACGCGGGTGCGCGGCCTGCGCCGCGCCGACCGCGTGGCCGCCGTGGTCATCACCCTCGGCGGCCTGGGCATCGTGGCCAGCGTCCTCGGGATCCTGGTCGTCATCGCCGCCGAGGCCCTGCCCCTCTTCGGTGCCCCCGAGGGCAGGAAAGTGGACACGCTGGCCCTCGGCGCCGCGCCCGTGGCCGGCGCGACGCCACCCGCGGCCGGGGATGCACCCGGGACCGCCGCACCCCTCGCCCTCGGCGCCGACGAGTACCAGCGATACCTCTATGCCGTCCGCGCGGACGCCCGCATCACGGTGCACAGCCTCGGCGACGGCGCCTTGAGCAGGGTCTTCGAGCTGTCGGGCGTCTCCGGAGCCGGGGTGACCAGCGCGTCGCGCTCCCTGGACGGGGACTTCGTGGCCGCGGGCACCTCGGATGGGCGGGTGGCCCTGGCCCAGGTGACGTTCAGCCCGCGCTACGAGAACCAGCAGCTCGCCGACCTCGACATCGAGCTCAAGCCGCGGGGAACCATCGCCCTGGACCCCGGCCGCCGGCCGGTCCGCATGGTGGACTACAAGGAGGACGACTCCGGCAACCGTACGGTGGCCGCCGTCGTCGGCGACGAGGTGCTGCTGTGGTCGGGTGGGCCCTACTCCGACGAGGCGTCCGCCGCGGAAGGGACCACGGCGGACGCCGAGGACGACGCCGCAGCGAGCCAGGAGCGGCGCCACACGCTGCGGGTGGGCGCGGGAGAAGGCGTGACGGCCGTCGCCCTCGGGATCAACGGCGACCTCGTGGCGGGCACGGACCGCGGCTCCGTCCATCACTGGATGGCCAGCGCCGACCCGCCCCGGCTGCTCAACGTGTCCCCGGTGGGCCAGGGGCCGGTGACGGCGTTGGGCTGGATCCTCGGGGACATCAGCTTCGTGGCCTGCACGCGGGAGGGACGGGTCTCCGCCTGGTTCGCGGCCCGCGTGCGCGAGGAGGACGAGGAGACGGCAATGGTGCGCGCGCATACCTTTGCCCCCCAGGGCTCCGCGGTCACCGCCTTCGCCGCCAGCAGCCGCGACAAGAGCTTCGTCACCGTGGGCGCGGACGGTTCCGTGCTCCTGCGCTACCTGACCAACGAACGGACGCTGCTCGCGCTGAGGGGCCCGTCGCGCGCCGCGTCCGTCCTCATCACGCCCAAGGGCGACGGCGTGGTGGTCGGCAACACGGACGGCACGGTGACCCGTTTCGCCGTCTCCGTTCCCTACCCCGAGGTCACCTGGCGCGCTCTCTTCGGCAAGCTCTGGTACGAAGGCTATGGAAAGCCCGAGTACGTCTGGCAGTCCACCGGGGGCACCAACGACTTCGAGACCAAGTTCAGCCTGGTGCCGTTGATCTTCGGCACGCTCAAGGGCACGTTCTACGCGCTGCTCTTCGCCATCCCCCTCGCCGTCCTGGGCGCGCTCTACACCTCGCAGTTCGTGCACCCCGCCGTCCGCGCCAAGATCAAGCCGACGGTGGAGGTGATGGCCGCGCTGCCCAGCGTGGTCATCGGCTTCGTGGCCGGCCTCTACCTGGCCCCGTTGGTGGAGCGGGTGGTGGTGCCGGTGCTCCTGATGATGGTGCTGCTGCCCCTCCTGGGCACCTCCGGCGTGTTCCTCTGGAGCCGGCTGCCCGCGCCCTTCACCCGCCGGCTCAAGCCAGGCATGGAGCTGTTCCTCATCGTTCCCCTTCTCGTGGCCGCCGCCGCTCTCGCCTTGGGGCTGGGCCCGAGGGTGGAAGCCGCGTTCTTCCAGGGCGACTTCCGCCTCTGGCTGAGCGCCATGGGCGTCACCTACGACCAGCGCAACAGCCTGGTGGTCGGCCTGGCCATGGGCTTCGCCGTCATCCCCATCATCTTCACCATCGCCGACGACGCCCTGAGCAGCGTCCCCAGCAGCCTCACCGCGGGCTCGCTGGCCCTGGGGGCCAGCCGGTGGCAGACCGCGCTGCGCGTGGTGCTGCCCACGGCCAGCCCCGGCATCTTCTCGGCCGTCATGATCGGCTTCGGGCGTGCGGTGGGCGAGACCATGATCGTGCTCATGGCCACCGGCAACACGCCGGTCCTCGACTGGTCCATGTTCAACGGCATGCGCACGCTCTCCGCCAACATCGCGGTGGAGATCCCGGAGGCGCCGCACGGAGGCACCCTGTACCGCGTGCTGTTCCTGGCCGCCGGCCTCCTCTTCATGATGACCTTCGCCGTCAACACGGTGGCCGAGCTGGTGCGCCAGCGTCTCCGCGAGCGGTATCGCGCGCTGTAGGAGCCATGTCCACTCTCCCCCCTGACCACGGCGGCCTTCCCGAGCGGGATCCCGCGGACCCCTCCCTCGCGGCGGGGGCCGCCGCGCGCGGGCCGGGAGCAGGCGCCGGCAGGCGCCCGGACGCCGCGCGCGCCCGGTGGCGCGAACCCGGCCTCTTCGGGCGCGGCGACCCCTACGTCTGGTTCACGGGCAGCGCGCTCGGCATCTCGCTGCTCATGATCGGCGGCCTCATCATCGTCGTGCTCATCAACGGCCTCGGCTTCTTCTGGCCCAGCCCGCTCGAGAAGGTCACCCTCAGGGACGGCTCGGTGTTCCTGGGCGAGATCGTGGCGCGGGAGCCGATACCGAAGCCGGGGACGGAGGAGCACAACAAGACGGACCGCATCCAGCTCCGCGTGGGCAACCGAGACCTCCTGGGCTTCGACTTCAAGTGGCTGGACGCGGCCGACATCGCCGCGAAGGAGCGGCCGCGGGACGTGCTCTTCGTGGAGCGCCGCGAGTACGGGCCGCTGCTGGGATCGCCCGTGCGCCTGACGGATGGCGACAGGGTGGTGGCGGAAGGGTTCGCGGCGACGTGGGCAGCCCTCCAGCCCCTGGTGGACAAGGCCCACGCCGACCGCGCCGCCATCAAGGAGCTCGAGAAGGACGACATCGGCGACATCAACTACCGGATCGAGGAGGCTCGCCTGGAGGGGCGGCGCCTCGATCTCGTGGCGCGCCGCGAACCCGGGCGTGACCTCTCTGCCCAACGCGCCGAGGTCGAGAGGACGATCGCGGCGCAGCAGGCCTCCTACGCGGAGAAGCAGAAGGAGCTGGAACGGCTGGTGGAGGCGGCCAGCCGCACCACCGTGACCCTCGTGTCCGCCTCGGGGGAGGAGAAGGAGCTCCGCACGCTCGACGTCTTCCGTGCCTACCCGCCCAACCGGCTGGGCCTGATCGGCAAGCTCGGCGTGTACCTGGGGCGGCTGTGGGAGTTCGTCAGCGGCGACCCGCGCGAGTCGAACACCGAAGGCGGCATCTTCCCCGCGATCTTCGGCACCGTGATGATGGTGATGATCATGAGCGTGCTGGCCGTGCCCTTCGGGGTGGTGGCCGCGCTCTACCTCCGCGAGTACGCCAAACAGGGCGCGCTGGTGCGGGTGGTCCGCATCGCGGTCAACAACCTGGCCGGCGTCCCCTCCATCGTGTTCGGCGTCTTCGGCCTCGGCTTCTTCGTCTACTTCCTGGGCGGCAACATCGACCGCCTCTTCTTCGCGGAGGCCCTCCCCAGCCCCACCTACGGGACGGGAGGGATCCTATGGGCCTCCCTGACCCTGGCCCTCCTCACCGTGCCCGTCGTCATCGTGGCCTCGGAGGAGGCCCTGGCTGCCGTGCCGCGCTCCATGCGCGAGGCCTCCCTGGCCACCGGCGCCACCAAGTGGCAGACCATCCGGCGCGTTGTGCTGCCGGCGGCGGCCCCGGGTATCCTCACCGGACTCATCCTGGCCATGGCCCGCGGCGCGGGAGAGGTGGCGCCGCTGATGATCACGGGGGTGGTGAAGCTGGCCCCCTCCCTCCCCCTCGACTCGTTCTTCCCGTTCTTCCACCTCGAGCGGAAGTTCATGCACCTCGGCTTCCACATCTACGACGTGGGCTTCCAGAGCCCCAACGTGGAGGCCGCCAAGCCGATGGTCTACACCACCACCATCTTCCTGCTGCTCATCGTGGTGCTCCTCAACATGACCGCCATCCTGGTGCGCAACCATTTGCGGCGGAAGTACCAGGCCTCCGCCTTCTGATGAGGAGCGTGATGGACACCACCGCCGCCAACGCCCCCGACCAGGGCCTGCGCATCCGGACGGAGGTGCGGGCCCCGTCCGCCGTGGCCGAGCGCGCCACCGCCATCGACCTCGACAACGTCAACCTGAGCTACGGGACCAACCACGTCCTGCACGACATCACCATGGACATCCCGGAGCGTCGGGTGACCGCCTTCATCGGCCCCTCCGGCTGCGGCAAGTCCACGCTGCTGCGCTGCCTGAACCGCATGAACGACCTCATCGACGACGTCCACATCACGGGCGGCATCGTGGTGAAGGGGCTCGACATCTACGCCCCGAAGACGGACGTCATCGAGGTCCGGCGCCGCATCGGCATGGTCTTCCAGAAGGCCAACCCCGTCCCCAAGTCGATCTACGAGAACGTCGTCTACGGGCTGCGCATCGCGGGGCTGCGCGACAAGGCCTCCCTGGACGAGGCCTGCGAGAAGAGCCTGCGCGGGGCGGCCCTCTGGGACGAGGTCAAGGACCGCCTGGGCGAGAGCGGCCTGAGCCTCTCGGGGGGACAGCAGCAGCGGCTGTGCATCGCGCGGGCCCTGGCCGTGGAGCCGGAGATCGTGCTCATGGACGAGCCGTGCTCCGCCCTCGACCCCATCGCCACCCTGAAGATCGAGGAGCTGATCTACGAGCTGAAGGAGGACTACACGCTGGTGATCGTCACCCACAACCTCCAGCAGGCGGCGCGGGTCTCGGACCGCACGGCGTTCTTCTGGCTGGGCCGGCTGGTGGAGTACGGGCCGACCTCCGACCTCTTCACCAAGCCCCAGGACAAGCTGACGGAGGACTACATCACCGGCCGCTTCGGCTAGAGCGAGACGGGAGTCACTAATGGAACGGCATCACTTCGAGCACGAGCTCCAGGCCCTCAAGAGCCGCCTGCTCAGCATGGCGGGGCTGGTCGAGGACCGCGTGCACCGGGCCATGCAGGCCCTCATGGAGCGCCGGCCCGAGCTGGCGGAGGCCGTCATCGCCTCCGACCAGGAGGTCAACGAGCTGCAGATCGAGCTGGACGACCGCTGCCTGAAGCTGCTCGCCCTGCAGCAGCCGATCGCCAGCGACCTCCGGCTCATCACCGCCGCCATGAAGATCAACGCCGACCTCGAGCGCATCGGCGACCAGGCCGTGAACATCGCGGAGAACGCGGCCAAGATCCTGGCCGCCCCTCCCCTCAAGCCGCTCATCGACCTTCCGCGCATGGCGGAGATCGCGCAGGCCATGACCCGGGACAGCCTGGACGCCTTCGTGCGCCGCGACTCCGCCCTCGCGCGCGCCGTGCTCTCGCGGGACGACGAGGTGGACCAGCTCAAGGACCAGATCTTCCGCGTGCTGCTGACCTACATGATGGCGGACCCCGGGACCATCGAGCGCGCGCTCAGCCTCATCCTGGTGAGCCGGAACCTGGAGCGGGTGGCCGACCACGCCACCAACATCGCGGAGGACGTCATCTTCCTGGTGGAGGCCAAGGACGTGCGGCACCACCACGAGGAGGGAGCGCTCTCGTGAGGGGCGCCGCCGGGGGAGCGGAAGCGGGCGAGGGCGCGCGCCCCGCCCCCGGCGCCGCCCGGCCGCGCGTGGTCGTGGTGGAGGACGAGGCCGACGTGGCGGAGGCCATGACCTGGCACCTGGAGAAGGCGGGGATGGCCGTGCGCGTGGCCCGCACGGGAGAAGAGGGCCTGGAGGCGGTGCGCAAGGGCGCGGACCTCGTGCTCCTCGACCTCAACCTGCCCGGCATGGACGGCCTCGAGGTGTGCCGGCTCATCCGCCGCCACTCCACCTCGGCCCGCGTGCCCATCATCATCGTGTCCGCGCGCGCGGACGAGGTGGACCGCGTGCTGGGCCTGGAGATGGGCGCCGACGACTACGTCGTGAAGCCCTTCAGCCTGAAGGAGCTGGCCGCACGCTGCCGCGCCGCCCTGCGCCGCACCGCCGAGGAGGCGGCGCCCTCCGCCTACCGCGACCAGGACTTCGAGGTGGAGTTCGACGCCTACGTGGCGCGCTACAAGGGCCAGGACCTGCGCCTCACGAGCAAGGAGTTCGCCGTCTTCCGCTGCCTCGTCGAGCGCCCGGGACGCGTCCTCACCCGCGACCGGCTCCTCGAGCTGATCTGGGACGAGGACGCCGACGTGGACGCGCGCAGCATCGACGCGCACATCCGCCGCCTGCGGGCCAAGATGGGCCCCGCGCGAAAGCACGTGGAGACGGTGGTGGGCATCGGCTACCGTTTCGTGCCCTGAGCGCTTCCCGGGCGGCGCCCCGTGGCGCCGCGTCCTCCTGCTACAGTCGGCCGCCGTGAGCCGCACGCGCCTGACCGGCCCGCTCCTCTGGGCGAGCGTCCTCTTCCTGGCCGCCCTCAAGCTCTGGCTCGTGGACGACCTGCCCTTCACGGCCATCCCCGCCGTGGTCGACGACGGGATGTACCTCGGTCTCGGCGTCTCCCTGGCCGAGGGGCGCTGGCTCGGCCCCTACGACCAGTACACGCTGGCCAAGCCGCCCTTCTACTCGTTCTTCATCGCGGCCAGCCGGATCCTCGGGCTGCCCCTGCGCCTCGCCCAGGAGATGCTCTACGCCGCCTTCGTCGTGGTGACCCTCGTCGCCGTGCGCCCCCTCCTTGCGCGGCCGGGCGCGCGCCTGGCCCTGGCCGCCCTGCTCCTCTTCAACCCCGCGACGTTCTGCGCGCCGGTCACGGGACGCGTGATCCGAGAGGGCGTCTATCCCGCCCTCGCCGGCCTGGTGCTGGCCTCCGCGGTGGGCCTGTACCTCCGCCGCCACGAGGGCGGGCGCGCGCTGGCCACCTGGTCGGCCCTCCTCGGCGCGAGCCTGGCCGCATTCTGGACGACGCGCGAGGAGGGGGAAGCGATGCTGCCCGCCCTCGCGCTCCTGCTGGGCGCCACCGCCCTGGCCCAGCGCAGGCAGCCGGGCCGCGCCGCCCGGCTCCTCGCCTGCACCGGACCCCTGGCCCTGTGGCCCCTCGGCGTGCTGGCGGTGGCCGCGGGCAACGCCCGCCACTATGGCTGGTTCACCCTCGCGGAGCCCGGCTCACCCGCGTTCTCCTCGGCCATCGCCGGCCTGGAACGCATCGTGGCGGGGCCGCGCCAGCCCCACGCGTCCGTGACACGGCGGGCGCGGCGTCTCGCCTACGGCGCCAGCCCCGCGCTGGCCCGCCTCGAGCCGCGCCTGGAGGGACCCCTCGCCGCGGCCTACGCGGAGAACACGGCCCTCCTTTCCGCGGAGGCGCGCGGGGAGGTCGGCACCGGGTGGCTCCTGTGGGCGCTGCGGGATGCGGCGGCGGCCGAGGGTCTCCACCGCTCGGCCCGCGAGGCGCGCGCCTTCTACGCCGCCGCGGGCCGCGAGCTGGCCGATGCCTGCCTCGCGGGACGGCTGCGCTGCCGCCCGGCCTGGACCACCGCCCTCGGGCCCCGCGTGCGGCCGCTGCGCGCGTCCGAGTGGGCGCCGCTGGGCGCGGGCCTGGCGCGCGCCGTGGCCCTCACGGTGTCGTTCCGCGGCCTCGACGCGCCCAGCCGGCCCAGCCTGGCCGGGCCGGAGGAGCGCGCCCGCTGGTCCGCCCTGCTGGGCAGCGCCGTCGTTCCCGGCCCGGGCGAGCCGACTCCCCCGCCGTCCCGGCGGGCCCGCCTCCGCGGGGCCGTCGCCGCCGCCTACCGGCTGCTCCCCATCGTGGCCGCCGCCGCGCTGGCGGGCGCGCTGCGCATGGCCTGGGCCGCGCGGCGCGCGGGCCACCGCGACCTGGCCGTGGTGACGGCGGGCGTCCTCCTCGCGCTCGTCGGGCGCGCGCTGGTCGTGGGCTACCTCGAGGTGACCCAGTTCCGGGCCACCATTCCCCTCTACCTCGCCGCCGCGTATCCCGTGACCCTGTTGTGGTGTGGCCTGGGCGCCCTCGGCCTGGCGAGGGCCGCGCCCGTCGACGCCGTGACCGTCGGGGCCGCCGAGCGGTAGCTAGGCCCTCTGCGCCGGGGCGATCACGACCCAGGCCCGGCGGTCCGGGTACCACTGCTCGTAGGCCTCGGCCAGCGCCGTGGCCCTCTCGTACTCGAGCGGGCACCCCGCGACGCTGCTGCCGTCCGGGTAGCCCCAATGGACGACGGCCAGCCGCGGCGAGGAGGGAGGGGCGGGGACGCCGGAGCGCAGAGCGCGACGCTCATCGAGGGACATGGGCGTGACCCAAGCCTATCGGCGACCCCTAGCGCACGAGCAGTGCCGTGACGTACGCGATGAGCCCGCAGATGGGGAAGGTCAGCACCCAGGCCGCCACGATGCTGCCCGCCACCCCCCACTTCACCGCGGAGAGGCCGCGCGTGGAGCCGACCCCCATGATGCAGGTGCTGATGGTGTGGGTGGTGGAGACCGGGATGCCGAGCGCTCCCGCGCTCATGATGACGAGGCCGGCGGAGGTCTCCGCCGCGAACCCGTGCACCGGCTCGAGCTTGGTCAGGCGCAGGCCCATGGTGCGGATGATGCGCCAGCCTCCCACCGCCGTGCCCAGGGCCATGATCACGGCGCACATGCCGATCACCCAATAGGGGATCGGGAAATCGTCGCCCTTCGGCTTGGGGAGCACGCCGCCCAGGATGAGGCCCAGGGTGAAGACGCCCATGAACTTCTGGCCGTCGTTGCTCCCGTGGCTGAAGGCCATGAAGGCGGCGGAGCCGATCTGGAGGCGCCCGAAGGTCCTCTTCACGGTGCCGGGGTGCCAGCGGCGGCAGATCCAGTAGATCAGCACCATGAAGAAGAGCCCGATGAAGAAGCCGAGGAAGGAGGAGAGGAAGATGCCCTGGAACGTCTTCTTCCACCCGTCGAAGACGAGCGCCTCCGGTCCCCCCGTGGCCAGGGCCGCCCCCGTGAGCCCGGCCACCAGGCCGTGGCTCTCGCTGGTGGGCAGGCCGTAGTACCAGGCGATGGTGCTCCAGATGACGATGCCCATCATGGCCGCGCCCACCGTCTGGATGTCCACCATCTCCGGCTTGATGAAGCCCTTGCCCAGGGTGGCCGCCACCGCCGTGCCCGCGAAGGCGCCCGCGGCGTTGAGCACGGCGGCCATGATCACCGCGTGGGTGGGCTTGAGCACGCGGGTGGAGACCACGGTGGCGATGGCGTTGGGCGCGTCCGTCCACCCGTTGACGAACTCGGCGGCCAGGACGAGGAGCAGCCAGGGCGCAATGCGGAGCAGGAGCTCGAAGTCCATGGTGTCTCGCGCGCCTCGGGCTCAGGCGTTCTTGATCATCACGCTGGCGATGATGTTGCTGTAGTCGCGGCAGGCGTCGCAGGCCTCTTCCAGGCCCTGGTAGACCTCTTTCCACTTCATGATGTCGATCGGGTTGCGGCCGGACTTGAAGAGGTCGGCGATAACCGTGTTGTAGAGCTGGTCCGCCTGGTTCTCCAGCTCCGAGACGCGCACGATGCGCTCGTGCACCTGGGGATGGTTCTTGGCCTCCCAGAACAGGCGGGTGGCCTCGGCCATCTGCGCCACCAGCTCCACCAGGATCTCGGAGAACTGCCGCAGCGCGTCGGGGGCCTCCGCCAGCTCGAAGAGCACGAGGTAGGCGGCGGCGGACTCGAGGTTGTCGAGGACGTTGTCGAGGTCCACGGCGATGGACTGGATGTCGTCGCGGTCGAAGGGGGTCAGGAAGGTCGCCCCCAGGGCCTCGAACACCGACTTGGTGATCATGTCGCCCTCGTGCTCGATGGCCCGCAGCTGCACCATCTTCACGCGGCGGTCCTCCAGGCTCGTGGTGTGGGCGATCTCGGAGAACAGGCGCGCGGCGGCCATCAGGTTGTCCGTGTCCCTGGCCAGGATCTCGTGGAAGCGCTCCTCGCGGGGCAGGAGGAACCGGATCATGCTGTCGGCCTTGGCCATCGCTCCCTCCGGACGCACCCCGCCCGGCGCGGGCGTGGGGTGTCTTTTCCGTGACGACGGTGTGACTTTACGGTGACGAGGCGATGCTAGCACGAGGCACGGCGGCCTTCGCGGGCAGGCGCACGCGAAACCGCGTGCCCGCGCCCAGTTCGCTCTGCACGGCCACGGTGGCTCCCATGCCCTCCGCCAGGTGCTTGACGATGGACAGGCCCAGGCCCGTCCCGCCCATCTCGCGGCTGCGCGCCTTGTCCACGCGGTAGAAGCGCTCGAAGATCCGGGGCAGGTGCTCCGCGGGGATGCCGGGCCCGTTGTCCGCCACCTCCACCGCCGCGCCCGCCGCCTCCTTCTCCGCCGTGATCTCCACCCGGCCCCCGGACGCCGTGTACTTGATCGCGTTCTCGAGCAGGTTCTCGAGGATGCGGCGCAGCCGCTCGGGGTCGGTGCGGACGGCGGCCGGCGTGTGCGCGCGCACGGCGAGCGCGATGCCCTTGCCCTCGGCCAGGGGGCCGAGCGAGGCCGCCGCCTCCCGCGCGACCTCTCCCACGTCCACCTCCTCCCACTGCGGCGGCCGCTCCCCCGACTCCAGGCGCGACAGCTCGAGCAGGTCGCTGACCAGGGCCGCCATGCGGTCGGCGTGGGTGCGGATCTTCCCCAGGAAGCGCAGCGCGGTGGGGCCGTCGGTGAGGGCGCCGTCCTCCAGGGCCTCCACGAAGCCGCGGATGGAGGTGAGGGGGGTGCGGAGCTCGTGCGAGGCGTTGGCCACGAAGTCCCGCCGCACCTGCTCCAGGCGCCGCCTCTCCGTGACGTCGTGGAAGGACAGCACGGCCCCCGGCGGACGGCCCTCCTCGGCGGGGAAGGGCACGGCGGCCAGGCCGAAGGTCCGGCGCACGTGCCGCAGCGTGACCTCGCCCTCGCAGCGCTCCTGCCGGCGCAGCACCTCCTCCAGCACCTCCGCCACCTCCTTCTGGCGGACCACCTCGAGGTAGTGGCGCCCGACGGCGTCGTCCAGGCCGAGGGCCAGGCGCAGGGCGTCGTTGGCCACGATGACCACCCCGCCGTGGTCGACGGCCAGCACCCCGTCCGCCATCGCGGAGAGGATGGCCTCGGTGCGCGCGCGGTCGCGCGCGAGCTCGGTGAGGCGCGCCTGGAGCTGGTCGGCGGACTGGTCGAGGATGCGTGAGAGCTGCCCGACCTCGTCGCGCCGGCTCAGGCGCGCACGCGCGCCGAAGTCCCCGTCCGCGAAGCGGCGCGCCACGTCCGTTATCTGCCGGAAGGGCGCGGCCAGCGGCGCGGAGAGGGCCACCGCCAGGGCCGCCGCCAGCACGAAGGCGAGGACCAGGGCGAAGGCCACCGAGCGCCGCAGCGAGGCCACTTGCGCCTCCGTGGCCTCCAGGGCGCGCGCCACCCGCACCACCCCCAGGAGCCGCCCGTCTCGGCGCACGGGCACCGCCGCGTAGAGAAGGTCCCGGTTCACCGTCGTGCTCCGGCGCACGGCCGTGCCGCTGCCCGCGCGGAGCGCGGCCTGGACCTCCGGCCGCGCGCCGTGGTTCTCCACCGCGCGCAGCGCGGCCCCCGAGAGGGCGGAGTCGGCGAGCACGCGCCCGTCCAGGGCGACCACGGTGACCCGTGCCCCCACGTCGCGCGCGGCGCGGTCCACCAGCGGGTCCAGGCGCGCGGAGTCGGCCCCCTCCAGCAGCGGCTCCTGCACCAGGTGCGCCATCAGGCGCGCCTCGGCGAGGAGCGTCTCGCGCGTCTGGTCGTGCGAGCGCTCGCGCAGGCCCGGCGTCACGAGCAGGGGGACGGCGAGCAGGGAGACGGCGGCCGCGGTCATGGCGGTGACCGCCATCCGGCCGCGCAGGCCGAGGGTCATCGCGCCCGGCGGCGCGGCGTCATGCGGCCCCACCCTCGTCGTCCTCCCGGCTGAGGCGGTAGCCGAGCGACTTGACGGTGACGATGGCCGCGGCCAGCCCGGGCAGCTTCTCGCGCAGCCGCCGCACGTGGACGTCCACGGTGCGCGTGCCCTCCGCGTAGGAGTAGCCCCACACCGTCTCCAGCAGGACCTGGCGCGAGAGGACGCGGCCCTTCGCCTCCAGGAGCGCCACCAGCAGGGCGAACTCCTTGGCCGTGAGCCGCACCGGCTGCCCTTCCCAGGTGGCGAGGTGCCGCGCGCGGTCGACGCGGAGCGCGCCGAGCCGGAGGGGCGGGTCGTCCGCCGGCTCGCGGTCGAGGCGCCGGAAGAGGGCGCGCACGCGCGCCACCAGCTCCTTGGGGCTGAACGGCTTCACCAGGTAGTCGTCGGCTCCCATCTCGAGGCCGACCACCCGGTCCGTCTCGTCGCCGCGCGCGGTCAGCATGACCACGGGCACGTCGCGGGTGGCCCTGTCCCGGCGGATCTCGCCGCAGAGGCTCAGGCCGTCCATGCCCGGCAGCTGGAGGTCGAGGACCACGAGCTGGTAGCCGTTCTCCTTCAGCTTCCGCAGCGCCTGGCGGCCGTCGTGCACGGCCGCCACCGCCCAGCCGTCGCGGGACAGGTAGTGGTCCACCAGCTCCACGATGTCCGGGTCGTCCTCGACGACGAGCGCCTTGCGCACGCCGGCGAGGATATCAGCGGGGAATGGGCGGGGCGACCGCCCCCGCGCGGCTCAGGACAGGTGCCGCACGAACCAGTCGCGGGCCAGCCGCGCCACCTCGTCCAGGGCGCCCGGCTCCTCGAACAGGTGGCTGGCCCCGGGCACGATGACCAGCTCCCTCTCCCCGGCCAGGCGCGCCAGCGCCTGCCGGTTCAGGGCGATGACGGGCGTGTCCTGGCCCCCCACGACGAGCAGGGTGGGCGCGGACACCCGCGGCAGCGCGTCCCCCGCCAGGTCGGGCCGGCCGCCTCGCGAGACCACGCAGGCGACATCGAGCGGCCGGGCGGCGGCGGCGACCAGGGCGGCGCCGGCGAAGGC
>DATBIO010000234.1:0-14790 GCA_036556965.1 Vicinamibacteria bacterium | reverse complement strand
AGCATCTCCTCGATGAGGGAGTCGAGCTCGCCCACGTCCCGCGCCATGCGCGCCTTGAGGGCCTCGTGCTCGTCCCCCAGCAGCTCCACCGCCATGCGGATGCGGGCAAGCGGCGAGCGCAGCTCGTGCGAGGCCCCGGCCAGCATCGCGCGCTGGGCTCCCACCAGCCTCTCGATGCGGTCCGCCGCCTGGTTGAAGCTGCCGGCCAGCGCCGCCACCTCGTCCCGCCCCTCCACCGGCACGCGCTCCTCGAAGCCCCCCGCGCCCAGCCTCTCCACCCCCGCCCGCAAGCGCTCCAGCCGCCGGGTCAGGCGCCGGGCCAGGGGATAGGCCCCGACGAACACGGCCAGGGCGAGGAGGCCCAGGGCCACGAACACGCCGTAGGTGTGGGGGGGAGCGCGGTGGGCATGGCGCGCCACCAGCCAGCGGCCGTCGGGCAGGCGCAAGGCGCCGACGGCGCCGCCCCGGCGGCGCATCCAGCCGCTGCGCGCGCGGCCGCCTCCCGGGTAGGGCAGCTCGGCTCCCGCCCACGCCAGCAGCTTGCCGTCCCCCGTCCACAGCGTGGCCTGGATGCCCAGGGCGCCCGCCAGGCGCCGCAGGACCTCCTCGCCCTCCGCGCGCGGCCGGTCCGGGGGCAGCAGCTCCGCCACCATCACCCCCAGGCCGTCGAGCACGCGGGGGTCGCCGGGGTCGCGCGGGGCGAGCGCGAACGCGCCCACGAGCAGGAGGCCGAACACGAGAAGGATGCCGAGGAAGGCGACGTAGAGCTGGAGGTAGAGGCGCCGCACCTCAGCCCTCGTCCTGGCTTCGGGCGAAGACGTACCCCGCCCCGCGCACGGTCAGGATCCGCCGCGGCCGGCGCGGGTCGTCCTCGATGGCGGCGCGGATGCGCGAGACGTGCACGTCGATGCTGCGGTCGAAGGCCTCCAGGTCCAGGCCGCGCACCTTCTGCATGAGGCTGTCGCGGGAGAGCACGCGGCCCGCGCTCTCCGCCAGCGCCACCAGGAGGTCGAACTGGTGCGCGGTGAGGGCCCGGTCCTGCCCGTCCACCCGCGCCACCCGCGCCGCGCGGTCGATCTCCAGGCGCCCGAAGCGCAGCGACGTCCCCGCCGCCGGCGCGGCGCGCCGCCGCAGCACCGCGCGCAGGCGGGCTAGCAGCTCGCGCGGGTTGAAGGGCTTGGGCAGGTAGTCGTCCGCGCCCAGCTCCAGGCCCACGATGCGGTCCGTGTCCTCGCCCCGCGCGGTGAGCATGATGACGGGCACGTCGGAGGTGGCGCGGATGCGACGGCAGGCCTCGAAGCCGTCGAGGTCCGGCAGCATCACGTCGAGGACCACCGCGTCGAAGCCGCCCGCCTCCAGCAGGCGCAGGCCGCGCAGCGCGCTGGGGACCGAGCGCACGACGAGCCCCGCCCCGCCGAGGTACTCGCCGAGCATGGCGGAGAGCTGCTCGTCGTCGTCGATGACCAGGACGCGCTCGGCCACGCCGGGATGGTAGCCCGGCCTCAGAACAGGGGGGTGGGGATGTCGCCCCAGACCACGTGGGCGGGCGGGGCCTCGGTCCCCAGCAGGCGTCCGGCGGCCAGGTCCACGTGCGCCACCACCACCGGATCCAGGCCGTGCGCGGACCGCACGAGGTCCCGGCCCCGCGCCTCGGGGTCGTGCAGCCGGGGTCGCGCGAAGAGGACCTTGTACCGCGTGCGGTCGAAGCGCGACGGCGTCCGATGGCCGCCCCGGCCCGCGCGCGCCGGGTCCGTCCACCAGGCTTCCAGCGGCAGGTCCGGGAGGTGCCACTCCTCGGGGACCACGTACACGATGCGGCGGCCTCCCGCGCCGTCCGCGGCGCGCGCGAGGCGGTAGGCCGCGCCCAGCTCGTCCGCGGACAAGGGGGCGGGCGAGAGCACGGCCACCTCGTCCGCGAACCGTGCCGCCACCGTGGACAGGGCGTAGGCCTGGAGCGCGCGGCCGGCCAGGACCACTCCCACCAGGGCGCCGACGTAGCCCAGGGCCAGGGCCACCCGGCGGGCCGCGGGCCGAGAAGGGAGCAGGCGCGGCCAGCGCGCCTCGATCCCCCGCGGGAGGAACCGGCCCGTGCGCCCGAGGTACTCGGCGTACGGCGCGCCGAAGCGCGCGCGGCAGCGCTCCTCCTCCGCGGCCGCCAGCATCCCGTAGAGGAACAGCATCGTCGTGTAGGCCAGCAGCACGATGAAGCGTGGCCAGATGAGCGCGGTGCCCAGGCCTAAGCCGGCCAGTGCCGCGTACTGGGGATGGCGGACGAAGGCGTAGAGGCCCCCCGTGACCGGACCGCGGCCGCGCAGCTTGGCCGCGTAGACCTGCACGAAGGCCACGGCGAAGACGAGGAGCCCGGCCAGGATGAGCACCCAGGCCACCACGGGCAGCGCGTTCAGGACCGGGCTGGAGGTGCGCGAGAAGTGCGGCAGGAAGAAGGTCGTCAGCCAGGCCGTGGCGGGCCGGGTGCGCAGGGCGTTGAGGCCCGGGCCGTAGCCCGCGTAGAAGTACAGGGCGGCGGGGCTGATCATGTAGAGGATCTCGAGCACGACGACGGCGTAGAAGATCCACGCCGCCGTCGTGTAGGCCCGCCGCTCCGGCAGGGTCGCGCCCGCGGTCGGCTCCATGGCGCGTCTCGCCGCCTCAGCGGTGGAGGCGGTGGGCCTGCTCGAGGAGGGCGGTGCGCTGCTCCGGCGTCAGCACCTCCGCCGCGTCGGCCACCGCCTGCACCAGGCGCCGCGAGGCCTCGTCGGCGAGGGCCAGCTCCGCCTTGCGCAGGCTCTCGAGGGCGTCCCGGTCCACGGTGGCGGCGCCGAGCTGCGCCCCCATCGCCTCGCGGTTCGCCCGGTGCCTGTCCTTCAGGGCCAGGACGTCGGCCAGGGCGCCGGCTGCGATCTCTCCCACCTTCTTCTGCTGCTCGTCGGTGGCGTCCACCTCGCGCAGCGCCCACTTCACCGCCACCTGCACGTGCTCCTGCATGGCCTCCGGGCTGCGGCCGTGCGCGCCGAAGCGCCCGCCGCACATCCGGTGGAAGCCACCGCCGTCGTGGATGGCAGCGGCGATGGGCCGCGCGGCCACCAGCGCCCCCAGCGCGCCGGCGCCGAGGACACCGTAGAGGATGCCCCGCCGCGTGGAGCCGCCCTTCTTCCCTTCCCGTCCTTCCATGTCCGTCCTCCCGTCCGGCCCGCCCCCTGGGGGCCGGTCACGGTGGAAAGATAGGCAGGGGCGTTTTCGCCTCCGTGTCCGCCGCGTGAAGTTGTGTGAAGAGCCGCCGCGGCCGGTGTATGGTGGCCCCTTCCTGCGGAGGTCACGTGAACGCATCCCCGACGTCCCCGCCCATGCCCGAGGCCTGGCTCCGCGGGCCGCTCCCCGGCATCGACGCCTTCCTCATGCCCGCCGCGCACGCGTTCGTGCACGCGCGCGAGGACCTGCCGCGGGCGGTGACCGGGCTGGACACGGAGCGGCTCTGGCGGCGGCCGGGCGGAGCGGCCTCCGTGGGCTTCCACCTCCTCCACATCGCGGGCAGCACGGACCGCCTCCTCACCTACGCGCGGGGCGAGGCGCTGAGCGACGCCCAGCGCCTGGCCCTGGCCGCGGAGAGGGAGCCCCCGGCCGACGGCGACGCCGACGGCCTCCTGCAGGCGGCCTTCCGCGCGCTCGACGCCGCCGTGGACCAGCTCCGCCGCACGCCGCGGGAGTCACTGCTGGAGGAGCGCCGCGTGGGACGGGCGGGGACGCCCAGCACCGTGCTCGGCCTCGTCTTCCACGCCGCGGAGCACGCCGCGCGCCATGCCGGCCAGGCCCTGGCCACCGCGCGCGCGGTGCGCGGCTGAGATGGCCGCCCTCACGCGCGTCTGCGTCTACGCCGCCTCCAGCCGGGAGGCGGACCCCGAGTACTACGCCGCGGCGCGCCGCCTGGGCCGCCTCCTGGCCGAGGCCTCGGTGACGGTGGTCTTCGGGGGCGGGGCCAACGGGGCCATGGGCGCCCTGGCCGACGGGGCCCTCGCCGCGGGCGGCCGCCTCATCGGCATCCTCCCCCGCTTCATGCAGGAGCTGGAGTGGGCGCACCCGCGCCTGAGCGAGCTGCGCGTGGTCGAGGACATGCGCGAGCGCAAGCACCAGATGCTCCAGGGCGCGGACGGGGTGGTGGCCCTGCCCGGGGGCTCGGGCACGCTGGAGGAGCTGCTGGAGGCCATCACCCTCAAGCGCCTCGGCCTCTACTTCGGGCCCATCGTGCTCGTGAACGTGCGCGGCTTCTACGACCCCCTGCTCCGG
Organism: Vicinamibacteria bacterium; assembly: GCA_036556965.1. Classification (GTDB taxonomy): domain Bacteria; phylum Acidobacteriota; class Vicinamibacteria; order Fen-336; family Fen-336; genus DATBIO01. Next base: position 10,509 of record DATBIO010000234.1, on the reverse strand, counting down.
CTGCTGGAGGACGCCATCACCGAGCGCTTCATGGACGAGCGCCACCGCGCCATGTGGCGGGCGGTGGCGGGCCCCGACGACGTCCTGCCCGCCCTGCGCTCGGCGCCCGCCTGGCCCGAGGACGCGCGCGGCTTCGCCGTGCGCTGATCTGCCGCGGGCTCAGCCCCGGCGCAGGCGCAGGCCGATCCAGGCCGTGCGGTAGGCGGCGGTGGCGAAGGTGCCGAGCGCGATCAGGGCCAGCGTCCAGAGCACCACCGTGCCCGGGGGCCGCCCCAGGCGGGCCGAGAGCGGGCCGTCCACCAGGCAGGCCAGGAAGGTCAGCACCAGCCGCTCCGCCCGCTGCATGAGGCCCTCCTTGCAGAGCACGCCCACCGTCTCCCCCCGCGCCCGTGCGTAGCTGACGAGCAGCGACCCGGTGATGGCGCCGGCCGCGGCCAGGGGCCCCCAGGGATGCGCGCGCAGGAAGACCACGAACCCGAGGAAGGCGAAGACCTCCACGAAGCGGTCGAGGGTGGCGTCGATGAACTGTCCGTAGCGCGAGCTGAGACCCCGCGCGCGCGCGATGCGCCCGTCGAAGACGTCGGCCATGCCGCCGAGGGCGATGGCCCACCCGCCCAGCTCCAGGCGCCCGGAGGCGATGAGGAGGCCGCTGAGGAGGCCGAAGAACAGCCCGGCGAAGTTGAAGACGTCCGGCCCGAGGCCCAGGCGCAGGAACGCCCGCTCCAGCGGGGTGAGCAGCCACATCAGCCAGTGGACCAGGAAGTCGCCCGCGCCGAGGAGGAAGCGCGACCCGCGCCGCGCGGAGTCGGCGTCCGGGCGGCGGCCGGCGAGGGCGTAGACGGCCATGGACACCACGGCCAGGGCCAGCACCGTGAGCAGGGCGGCGAGGGAGGGGGACAAGGTCCTACTTGTCCTTGTGGCGCAGGTACTGGATGAGCCGCGGCCACAGGAAGATCAGGGGCATCCGCTTCTCACGCTCGCTGAGCACGATGTCCTGGCCGCTGTGGCGGCGCGCCTTGCGCACGATGAAGTCGAGCCAGCCTTCGAAGGTCACCACGTGCTTCAGCCAGCGGGCGGTGGCGCGCACCAGCGACCAGCGGAAGTAGAGCCACAGCCGCAGGCGCTCACCGGTGGAGGCCGGCTGCGGCAGCGCGTAGAGCGCGGGCCCGCTCTCGCGGAGGGCGCCCGCCGCCGCGGCCTCGCGCAGGAGAACGCCGTAGACCGCGCGCAGGTCGGCCTCCTGGGCGCGCCAGAGGGCCTCCGCGCGCCCCTCCGGCTCGGGGCGGATCTCGGCGGCAAAGGAGACGCGCAGCAGCGTGCGGCAGTACTCCTCCACCCCGAAGCGCCGCGGCAGCCAGGGCCGCGACCAGCGCAGGGTCAGCGCGGCGCAGCGCTCCAGCGCATCCAGCGCCTCCTCGCGCGCCGGGGGGCCCGCGCACCAGGCCACGGCCGCGGGCTGGAACAGGCGGCCCAGGCTGAAGTGGTCCCGCCGGCGCCAGGAGGTGTCGCGCGCGAAGTGGTCCGCCCGGACCACCGCGCACTTGGCCCGCGCCGCCGTGCCGTCCGCGAGCACCAGGGGCACCGCGACCTGGTTGGGGGGCAGCACCAGGTTGAGGGCGGAGGCCAGCCGCGCGCGCCGCTTCAGGATCCCCTTCGCGCGCGCCGCCCGGTAGAAGGCGCGGTATCCGTCCACCACCACGAAGAAGTCGTAGGCGCTGGCCGCGTCGGGCCGCGCCCCCGTCTTGCGCGAGCCGAAGAAGAGGAGGAAGCGCACGCTGTCGCCCCCCGCCTCCGCCACCGCCGCCGCCGCCCCCCGGACGTCGGGCGCGCCCTCCGCGGTCGCAACCGCCGCCACCGCCGCGCGCAAGGTGGCCGCCTCAGGCACGGCGGGCGGACCTCATCTCCTCCAGGCGCCGCACCATCCGCTCGCGCAGGTCGGCCAGGAAGGCGGGGATCTCCTCCCTGGATGGTGGGGGGAATGGACCGAGAACCTCGGTACGCCCCTGGATCCGGTGGAGCTTGAAGACGACGTCCACCAGCCGCCGGCACTCCCAGAAGCCGTCCGTGACCACGGCGTAGACGGGCACCGGCCGCTCGCGCAGGATGAGCTCCAGGCCCGCGGTGCGGAAGGGCTGGATGCCGCCGTCACGCGTACGGTGCCCCTCCGGGTAGATCAGCAGGCCGTGCACCTGCTCGCGGGCCGCGCGGCGCAGGGTCTCCAGGGAGCCGCGGCGGTCCGACGGCTCGATGAGCGGACAGCCCAGCTCGCGGATGCAGAGGGAGACGGCGGGGATGTAGCGCCCGTAGCGTGCGCGCGCGATGAAGCGCGGCACGAAGGGAGAGGAGAGCAGGACCACGGTCGGGATGTCGAGAAGCGACTGGTGGTTCATGACCACGAGCAGGGGTTCGTCCGTGGGCAGGCGGTGCGGGCGCTCCACGCGCGCCCCGCCCAGCCGGACAAAGCCGAGGATGCCGCCCGACATCATCTTCATGTACAGCGCCACCAGCCTCTGGCGGCGCCCGGGAAGAAGGCGCACGGAGGGCCAGAACACCAGCCGCTGGATGCCCCCGCCCACCACCATCCACACGAGCAGGAGGGCCACCGCGAAGGCGCTGCGCGCGCCCGCCAGCACGGCGAGCCAGAGGGGGCGCGGCTCTTCCTCCGGGCGCATGGACGCCCCGGCGGGCACGACCGGGCTCTCCAGGCGGCTCTCGCTCACGGGACGAGCACGCGCAGCGCCCCCGGCAAGAGGTCCACCGTCAGCTCCGCCGACTGGGCGCGGTTCCACTCGCCGTCCGTCTCGTAGGCGGGCGACTCCGCGAAGCGCAGCCGGAAGGCGCGCCCCGAGGTGACCTGCACCTCGGGCGCCGCCGCGTGGGTGCCGCGCAGCAGGCGCACGAGCAGGGGCAGGCGCCGGCGGGCGGGCATGTTGCCGAAGGCCACGCAATCCAGGAGCCCGTCGTCCACCCCGGCCTGGGGCGCGATCTGGAAGCCGCCTCCGAAGACGCGGCCGTTGGCCAGGATCAGCATGAGCATCTCCCGGCGCTGTGGCTCCTCGCCGTTCCGGGCCAGCTCCACGGGGAAGCCCGGGAAGCGGAAGAGCTGCCGCATTGCGCAATAGAGATACAGCAGGCTACCGCTGAGCCAGCGCACGCGCCAGGAGTCCTCGATCACCGCGACGTCGTAGCCGAAGCCGGCCACGTTCAGGAACGTCCGGGACTCGACACGCCCCACGTCGATGCGCCGCGTGCGACCGCCCAGGATGATCTGGGCGCAGCCGCCGAGGTCGTCGCCGGGAATGCCCAGGGACTTGGCCAGGTCGCACCCCGTCCCGCCGGGGACGAGGCCGAGGGCGGCGTCCGTGTCCGCCTGGAGCAGGGCGGAGGCCACGTGGCTCCAGGTGCCGTCCCCTCCCACCGCCACCACCTTGCGGAAGCCGCGGGCCAGGGCCTCCGCGGCCAGCCGCCCCTCGTCGCCCGCCTTCCCGGTGAGGGCGTGGGCCACCGGGGACGACGCCCCCGCCGCTTCCAGGGCGCGGAGCAGCGGCTCCACCACGCGCGCGCCGCGGCCCCGGCCGGAGCGTGGGTTGACGACGACGAAGGGCTGGCCCAGGCCGGCGTTCTGCGCCGTGTCGGTCAGGCGGTTTCGAGGACCTGGAGCGGCTCGAAGGTCTGCATGCCGTCGCGCATCCAGATCTCGCGGAAGGGAACGTCGAACACGTCGGCGATGCGCAGCGGGCCGTGGAGCGGGTGGTCGAAGAGGCGGACCTGGCCGGTCTCCTCCTCGTGCTCGCTCTGGCTCCCCTCCATGGTGATCTTGGCCAGGTAGGCGTTGTCGTCCTTCATGAAGCACTGGTAGAGGTGGTTCACGGGCTGCCAGGAGTGCTGGCCGATGGACAGCTCGGCCACCGGCTCCCCCTGCGCCTCCACCCGCGCCGTGAGCCGGTCCTCCCCGCGGTCGAAGGACATCTGCACGTCTTCCATCCAGTGGGGAAGGTGCCAGCGCTCGATGGCGTGCTCGCGCGCGGCCCGGGTGGTGGTGGCCACCACGAAGGGGTAGAAGGCCGATTTCGGCAGCCGCTCGCCGGGCTTGACCAGGGGCGAGACGATGACGGCCAGCACCAGCTCGCCGTATGCGCCCACCATGCTCTCCGTGAAGTCGAAGCAGGTCATGGAGAAGATGCTGCTGCCGTGGTGGAGCTCGGCCGGCTCCAGGTGCGCGGGCAGGATGCGGCGCGCGTTCTCGGTCGGGAACTCGAAGAAGCCGCTGATCGCGTCACGATATCCGTAACGCGTCAGCTCCGACATATCCCCTCTTCCCGAAGCACCCCCGCGATGACCTGCACCGCCCGCTCGAGCTGCTCCTCGGTGTGCGCGGCGGAGACGGAGATGCGCAGGCGGGACTTGTGCTTGGGCACCGCCGGGTAGGTCACGGGCTGCAGGAAGAGGCCGCGGTCCTGGACCTTCTCCGCGATGGCGAACACCTTGGCGTCGTTGTTGACCATCACCGGCATCACCTGCGAGGTGGACTTGCCGATGTCCACGCCCTCCTCCGCGAAGCGGCGGCGCAGGTAGGCCACGTTGCTCCAGAGGCGGGCGCGGAGCTGGGGCTCCTCCATGACGATGCGCAGGCCGGCCAGGAGGCCCGCCGCCACGGGCGGGGCCAGGTTGCAGGAGAAGAAGCGCGAGCGCCCGAAGGCGTTCACGTAGTCGATGAGGTCCTGGGACCCGCACACGAAGCCGCCCTGCCCGCCCAGGCTCTTGGAGAAGGTGCCGAGGTGGAAATCGATCTCGCCGTCGAGCGAGAAGTGCTCGGCCACCCCGCGCCCGTTGGGGCCGAAGAGGAAGGTGGAGTGCGCCTCGTCGATGAGCACGCGCGCGCCGTGGCGCTTGGCCACCTCCACGATCTCGGGCAGGGTGCAGACGTCGCCGTCCATGGAGTAGACGCCCTCCACCACCACCAGCTTCTTGCCGCGGACGTCCTTGATCTTGCGCTCGAGGTCCAGGGGGTTGTTGTGCCGGAAGAAGACGGTCTTGGACTTGGCCAGGATGGCGCCGTCCACCACGGAGGCGTGCGCGTACTGGTCGCAGAAGATGGTGTCGCCCGAGCGCATGATGGCGGAGATGAAGCCGACGTTGGCGCTGTAACCGGTCGGGAAGAGGATGGCGGCGGGCTTGTCCTTGAACTCGGCCATGGTCTGGGCGAGCTCCTGGTGGATGTCCATGGTGCCGGACAGGATGGGCGAGCCCGAGGCGCCCAGGCCGTACTTCTCGACCGCCTCGATGGCGGCCCGCTTCACCTCGGGGCGGTAGGAGATGCCGAGGTAGTTGTAGGAGGCGAGGTTCAGCAGCTCCTGGACCTCGCCCGTGCGGCGGTTGCGCACGCGGGTGATGGTGGTGGGCGCCTCCTGCAGCGGCTCGGAGTAGAGGTAGTACCCGTTGGGAACGGCCTCGCGGTACCACTCGCGGAACGGCGCGAGCAGGTTCAGGGGGTCTTCGCCGGCCCCATAGTAGAAGTTGGAGTAGTCGTAGTCGGTGAAGACCGATCGGGCGCCGTCTTTCTTCTGGGCCGCCTCCATCTTGTTCTCTCCATGAGGCCGCTGCATCCACGTCACGGCAGCGGCAGAAAGGAAACGCGCGTCGGGGGCACATGATACCAAGGGGCTGGGCGCCACGGGAAGGGAAATGAGCCCGGTTGCGCGGAAGTGGCTATGGCTCAGATCATTGCCGCGGCCGGAAGAGCGCGGCCCCCACGCGGCGCACGATCCAGCGGGGAGCCCACGCCTGCGCCGCCGCCACCAGGCGGTTCGACCAGCCGGGGATCACGCGCAGCCGTCCGCGCTCCAGCGCCGCCAGCGAGGCCTCCGCCACCGCCGCCGGCGTCATGGAGCCGGTGCGGTTGAAGAGCACCTGGTCCGTGCCGGCTACCTCCTGGAACTCGGTGGCCGTCAGCCCCGGGCACAGGGCCTGGACCCGCACTCCCGTGCCCCGCAGCTCGTCGGCCAGGGCCTCCGTGAAGGAGAGGGCGAAGGCCTTGCTCGCCCCGTAGATGGCCAGGTAGGGCACGGGCTGGAAGGCGGACGTGGAGACCACGTTCACCACGGCGCCGCGGCCCCGCGCGACCATGGCCGGCAGCAGCCGGCGGGTCAGGGCCACCATGGCCCGGGCGTTGAGGTCCACCATCTGGAGGAGCCGGTCCTCGGGCTGCTCGACGAACCGGCCGGTGTGGCCCACGCCGGCGTTGTTGACGAGCAGCTCCACCGCGACTCCGCGCTCCGCCAGCGCGCGCTCCACGTCGTCCGCGGCTTCCGGGCGCGCCAGGTCGACGGGCAGGACCACCGTGCGCTCGGGACCCAGTTCGTGGGCCAGGGCCGTGAGCCGGTCCGCCCGCCGCGCCACGAGCACGAGCCGCCACCCGCGGGCGGCCAGGGTCCGCGCGAACGCGGCACCGATTCCGCTGCTGGCCCCGGTGACCAGGGCATGGGACTCCGCCGCGCCGGATGGGGGCGAAGCCATCCGCGGGCTAGTTCTCGGCGAAGGGCCGCGCCCCGGTGCCGAGCCGGGGGGCGGGGCGCAAGGTGGCCCAGGCGCTCTGCGGCGCGCGCCAGTTGTCGAAGATGGCTACGCGCTGGACGCAGTTGATGGTGCAGTAGGGCGCGCACGGCTTGCCGGTGCCGTACTCCCGCACGACGTCGGCCTTCGCGTACCGCTCGAGGGGGATGCCGGGGACCCCGCGCATCTGCGAGCAGTAGCTGACCATCCCCCCCTCGTCCACGTAGAGGTAGCGCGATCCCGCCCGACAGCTCCAGTCGTTGGGCTTCCCCGCGGCCAGGTTGTCCTGGAACAACGCGTTGACGCGCGCGTCGCGGCGCGAGCCCAGCCGCTTCAGCTCGCGGTACACGGCCATGTGGCGCTCGTCCAGCCCCTGGAGCTGGCCACGGCCGTCGTGCAGGATGCCGATGGAGGAGGTGAACCCGAGGGCCCGCGCGCGGCGGGCGATGACGAGGGCGTCCTCGGGACACTTGATCCCCACCCCCACCACGGAGTTGATGTTCACGCCGAAGTCGGCCCCCTCGGCCAGCCAGCGCAGCTTGGGCTCCAGCAGCCGCAGGCTCTTCATCGAGGTGCTGTCGGGCTCCACGTTGTCGATGCTGATCTGGAGGTAGTCGAGGCCGGCCTCGTTGAAAGCGGCGATGCGCTCCCGCGTCAAGAGGTAGCCGTTGGTGATGAGCGAGGCGATCATGCCCCGGCGCCGCACGTGGGCCACCAGCGTCTCGAGCTCCGGGTGGAGGAGGGGCTCTCCCCCGCTCACGGTGATCATGGCCGTGCCGAGGTCGGCCAGGAGGTCCAGGCGGCGCAGCATGGTGGAGAGGGGCACGGGCGCGGAGACGGCGTCGTACTCGTTGCAGTAGGCGCAGGCCAGGTTGCAGCGCCGCATGGGGATGACGTGCGCGAGCACGGGGTGGTAGCGGTGGGTGAAGGCGCGGGCCACTTCCCTGGACACGCGCAGGGCCCGGTGCGCTCGCCGGTAGGCCCGGCGCGCCCTTGCGGCCGCTCTCCACATGGTGCGTCCCTAAGTCTACCCGAAGCCGCCCACCGGTGAGGAGGGGGCGGCCTATTTTCCATAATTGGCTCCAGGAGCCATTTATAGCCACAGATGCCGCCGCGTTGACGATGCGCGGCGGCCTGAATAGACTGGGCGCCTTTTGCCGGCCCACGACCACGAGCATGCTCACGGACGCGGCCTCCTCGGCCGTCTCGTCGAGCGCATCTCCGACCATCCGCGGCTCTTCATGTTCTGCCGCGGCCTGCTGGAGGGGAACTTCAGGCAGATCCGCGCCCGCATCCGCGCCTACCTGCGCCCCGGCACCGGCCTGCGCAGCCTCGACCTCGGCTGCGGGCCCGGCGCCTTCGCCGACGAGTTCGCCGGGGACGACTACTTCGGCGTGGACCTGAACCCGCGGTACGTCGAGCACGCCCGGCGCACGCAGGCGGGGACGTTCCTGGCCGCCGACGCGCGCCAGGTGGAGCTGCCCGACGCCCGCTTCGACCAGGTGCTCATCTTCGGACTGCTGCATCACCTCTCGGACGAGGCGGCGGGCGCGGTGCTGGCCGAGGCCTTCCGCCTGCTCGCCAGCGGCGGGCGCATCCTGGCCATCGAGGACATCCCCACCCGCTCGCGCCTCAACCTCGTCGGCCACCTGATCCACCGCGTGGAGAACGGCGACTTCATCCGGCCGGTGGACGACTACCGGCGCCTCTACCTGGCCCACGGCCAGATCGAGCACGACGAGGTCCTGCAGAGCGGCATCTGCGACTACTACGCCGCCGTGCTGCGGCGCTGAGCCTTGACGTCCCGGCTCGCCGCGCGCGACGTGCTGGCGGCGGCGCTGCTGGCCGTCGCCGGATACGCGGCGCCCGCGCTGGGCACGCGCGCCGCCCCCGTCCTCCTCATCGACCTGGGCCCCAACGACGTCGAGTACGCGCGCGGGTTCCGTGACGGGGGCTGGGAGCGCGACGCCGACGGCCTCACCCGCTTCCACTGGACGCTGACCTCTTCCAGCCTGCACGCGCCGGTGCGGGTGGTGGGCGACGGCCACCGCCTCCGGCTCCGTTACCGCCGCCACTTCGCGGAACCCGCCCTCGTCTCGGTCTCCACGGAGGGAAGGAGCGTCGCGTCGTTCGAGGCGCGCGCCTACGACCGCACGCCCTACCACGTGGTGGAGGCGCCCCTGCCCGCGCTCGAGGGCCGCGCCCCCTTCGCGCTCCTCATCGAGTCGCGCTCGGCCCAGGCCAGCCCGCTGGGCATCGCCCTCGACTGGGTCGAGGTGGCGCGGGGATCGAGCGGCTTCCGGGCGCTGACGCGCACGGGCGCCGCCCTGGCCCTGGCCGTGCTCGCCGCCTTCGTCTCGCTGCGCGTGGCGGGGGCCACGCGGCCCGCCGCCGTGGCCGTCGCCGCCCTCCTGGCCATCGCGGGCGCTCTCGGGGCCTGGGCCGACCCGGTGGCCCTGGAGCGCGTGACGCGCCTGGGTGCGCTGCCTCTCGCGCTCACGGCGGGCGCGGCCGGGGTTCTGGTCCGCCTGCGGCGTCCGGCCCTCGCGCTCGGCGTGGAGACGCGAGGCATGGCCGCCGTGCTCACGGGCATCGTCCTGGCCGCGGTCGTGGTGCGCCTCGTCCTCGTGCTGCACCCGCAGTTCTACTATCCGGACGTACGCATCCACGCGCAGTTCGCGCACGAGCTGGCCCGCCGCGGGCTGGTCGCCTTCATGCGCGGCTTCACGGAGAACCAGTTCCGCTACAGCCTCGGCCTGCAGCTCGAGAACGGGCACTGGTACGCCTTCCCCTATCCCCCCGCGTTCTACGTGCTCTGCTGGCCCTTGGTGCGTCTCCTCGGCCTGCGCCCGGAGGTGGCCGTCTCGCTGTTGCCCGCGTGCCTCAACGCGCTGGAAGCGCTGGTGGTCTTCGGGATCGGGCGGCGCCTCCGCCTGGGCGTGCGCGCCTGCGCGGCGGGAGCGGCCGCGCTGCCCCTGCTGCCGATCTTCCTCGCGCGACTGAGCCTCGCCTACTTCCCGGCGCTGGTGGGCCATTTCATGGACGCGCTCGTCGTCCTCTACCTCCTCGCGCACCTCCACGACCTGAGACGCCCGCGCGTGGTCCTGGCCCTCGGTGCCCTGATCGGCGCCGCGCTGCTGACGTACACGCAGTCGCTGCTCAACCTCGGCATCCTGCTGCCCCTCTTCCTCGCCCTGCAGCTCGGCCGCGACCGCAGCCGGCCGGCCTTGGCCAACGCGGCGGGGCTGGCCGCCGCGGGCACGCTGGGCGTGCTGCTCTCCCTCGCGTTCTACGCGCGCTACGTGCCGATCTTCCTCGACATGCGCGAGGGCGTGCCCATGGCCGAGGAGCGGGTCCTCGTCGACAAGCTCCAGCACCAGCCCAGGATCCTGCGCGACGCGCCGCCCGAGGCGCCCGACGATCCGTTCGCGGGGCCCGGCCTGGATCCCTGGCGGGGCGCGCGCAAGGCGGCGTGGCGGCTCTACGTCTTCTACGCCGGGTTCGCGCCGGTCATCGTGGCCGGCCTGGTGCTGGTGCTGCGCGCGCTGAACGGCGCGAGCGCGCGCTTCGTGGCCGCGTGGGCCGCGACCTACCTCCTCCTCAACCTCGCCTCCGGCGGGCTGCCCGGACCGAACCTCGTGCGTTACAACAAGGACCTCGAGATCGTGGCCCCGCTGTGCTGCCTCGCCCTGGGTGCGGCCTTCGCATGGCTGTGGGAGAAGTCGCGCGCGGCGGGCGCGGCGTACGCGGGGGCCTACGCGGCCGTCTTCTCCGCGCGCGCCGTGCGTTACCTGACCGAGAAGTTCGTCCTCGAGCGGTGAGCGGCTAGGACTGCTCCAGCTCGGCGAGGATGCCACGCAGCGCGCGGATCACCTCGTCGCGCGAGACCTGGCTCTTCTTGAACTGGAGGCTCAGGGTGAAGCCCTTCTCGCGCGGCTGGTAGCGAAACACGTAGTG
>DATBIO010000233.1:0-7904 GCA_036556965.1 Vicinamibacteria bacterium | reverse complement strand
GAACCACGTCCTCATGGCCGTCCACCCGCCGTGCCTGTACATGGGCTACGTGGGCATGACCGTGCCCTTCGGCCTGGCCGCGGCGGCGCTGCTCCTGGGCTCGCTGGGCCCGGCCTACCTGCGCACGCTGCGCACGTGGCTGCTGCTGCCCTGGACCTTCCTCTCCGTGGCCATCGTCTTGGGGGGCTGGTGGGCCTACGAGGTCCTGGGCTGGGGCGGCTACTGGGCGTGGGACCCCGTGGAGAACGCGTCGTTCCTCCCCTGGCTCACCGCCACCGCGGCCCTGCACTCCGCCATGCTCACGGAGCGCAAGGGCCTGCTCAAGGGCTGGACGCTGACCCTGGTGCTGGCCACCTTCCTCCTCACCATCCTGGGCACGTTCATGACGCGGTCGGGCGTCTTCAACTCCGTGCACTCGTTCACGCAGAGCGCGATCGGCCCCACCATCCTCGCCTTCCTCGCCGTCGCCCTCGTGTTCTCGGTGGCCGTCCTCGCCCTGCGCGTGGACCGTCTGGAGCGCCCGGAGCGGGGGCTCGAGGCCCCGGTGAGCCGGGAGGGCATGTTCCTGGTCAACAACCTGCTCTTCGTGCTCTTCACCTTCACCGTGCTGCTGGGCACCGTCTTCCCCCTGGTGGTGGAGGCGCTCCGGGGCGTGCAGATGAGCGTGGGGGAGCCGTACTTCAACACCATGGCCGTGCCCGTCGGGCTCGCCCTGCTGTTCCTGATGGGGGTCGGCCCGGCGCTGCCCTGGGGACGCACCGAGCCCGCGCAGGCCGTGCGCGCGCTCGTCCCTCCCCTGGGCGGCGCGGCGGCGGCGCTGGTCCTCTGCCTCGCGTCGGGCGTGCGCAACGGATGGACCCTGGCCACGGCGGCCTTCGCCGGCTTCACGGCGTGGGTGACCCTGCGCGAGCTGGCGCGGCCCGTGCGCTGGTCCACGGGAAGGCGCCGCCTCGCCGCCTTCGTCATCCACGGCGCGGTGGTCGTCATCATGGCCGCCATCGCGGTGAGCAGCACGCTGGGCACCTCCGCGGAGGCGCAGCTGACCCGGGGCCAGAGCCTGGCCCTGGGCCGCTACCGCCTGACCTTCGTGGGCGCCGATCCCGTGAGCGAGCCGCACCGGCAGTCCCTGGTGGCGCACGTGAGGGTGGAGCGCGACGGGCGCCCCCTCGGCGTCATGCAGCCCCGCATGAGCTACTACCCCCGGCAGCGCGAGCCCATCGGCACGCCCGACGTGCGCAGCGGGCTGCGCGAGGACCTCTACCTGTCGGTCATGAACGTGGACCCCGACCAGCAGACCCTCGGCCTCCACGCCATCGTGAAGCCGATGGTGGCGTGGATCTGGGGGGCCACTGCCGTGCTGGGGGTGGCCGGCATTGTGGCGCTCCTGCCCGCGCGGCGGCGGGCGGCTTCCTCCGAGGCGGCGGCGGCGCCCGCCCTGCGCGCCCCGCGCGCCACCACCACGTGAACAAGACGGTCCTCGCCGCGGGCCTGGCCGTCTGCGTGCCGCTGGTGGCGGTGCTGGTGGTGAACCTGGACCGCGACACGCGGAGCGTGACCTCGCCCCTCCTGGGCCAGCCCGCGCCCCCGTTCTCGCTGGTGCCGGCGGGGGGCGGGGAGGCGGTCTCCCTGGCCTCCCTGCGCGGCCAGCCCGTGGTCCTGAACTTCTGGGCCACGTGGTGCGTGCCGTGCTACGAGGAGCACGGCGTCCTCACCGACGCCGCGCGCCGGGGAGGGGTTGCGCGCTTCCTGGGCGTGGTCTACGAGGACGAGGAGCCGCGCGTGATGGAGTTCCTGAAGAAGGAGGGCGCGGGCTACCCGTCGCTCCTCGACCCGGGGGGGCGCACCGCCATCGCCTACGGCGTCTACGGCGTGCCCGAGACCTTCTTCGTCGACGCCGCCGGCGTGGTGCGCGACAAGCACACCGGGCCCCTGACCGCGGAGGCCCTGGCCGACCGGCTGGCGCGCCTGCGGCAATGAAGCGGCTGCTCGCCCTGCTCTGCCTGCTGGCCGCGCCCGCCGCGGCGTCGACGGACGACGCGCGCCGCGTGATCGGGGAGCCCCGCGGGCCCGCCCTCACCGGCGCCGCGCTGAACGCGGAGACCGAGCGCGTGGCCTCGCTCCTGCGCTGCCCGGTGTGCCAGGGCCTTTCCGTGGCCGACTCGCCCACCGCCCTCGCCCGCGACATGAAGACGCAGACCGGCGCCCTGCTCGCCGCCGGCTACACGGGCGAGCAGGTGCTGGCCTACTTCGAGGCCTCCTACGGGGAGTTCGTCCGCCTGGAGCCCCCGCGCCGCGGCGTGAACTGGCTGGTGTGGACGGCGCCCCTGGGCGGCCTGATCCTGGGCGCCTTCGTGGTGATGCGCGCGCTGGGGCGCTTGCGCCAACCGCAACCACCCGCGGCGGGGACGGCCGGGCCCGCGTCCGCCGAAGAGGCCGAGCTGGAGCCGTACCTGCGCCGCGTTCGCGAGCTGGCCTACGGGCGCCGGGAGCCGTGAGCGGCTGGCTCGCCCCCCTCGCCGCGCTGGCCGCGGGCCTGCTCATCGGCGCGGGGCTGTGGTGGCGCGCCCGCCGCACGGCGGCCGCCGCCCCTCCGGCTCCCGACCCGGGGGCCGACCTCGAGGCGCGGCGCGACGCCCTCCTCGCCCAGCTCCGCGAGCTTCCCGCGGGGGAGGACGGCGAGGGACGCCGGGCGCTCGAGCTCGCGGCCGCGCGCGTGCTGCGCGACCTCGACCTCCACGCGGCCGCCCCCCCTCCCTCCGCGGCGCCGCCGGCGCCCGGCCGCGCCGGGCTGCGCGGCTTCCTCTACGGCGCCGGCACCGCGGGCGCGGTGGCCCTGCTCGTGTTCTTCGTCTCCCGGTCCGCGGGCGAGCGCCAGGAAGGCGGCTCGCTCACCGGGAACACGGGGCAGCGCGAGGCGGGCGCGGACCCCGAGCTGGCGCCGCTGGCGGAGGCCGTGGCCCGGGACCCCGGGAACGTGGACGCGCGGCTGGAGCTGGTCCACGCCGCCCTCGCCCGCCAGGACATGATGCTCGTCTTCGAGCAGACGCAGGCCATCCTGGAGCAGCAGCCCGGCCACCCGCGCGCGCTGAGCTACCAGGCCCTGGTGCGGCTGGCCATGGGGCAGGCGGACGTGGCCGAGCGCATGCTGAAGCAGGCCATCGCCGCCGACCCCGGCCTGCTCGACGCCTACCTCCACCTCGCCCTCGTCCACGCGCGCACGGGCCACGTCGCGGAGGGCGAAGCCGCCATCGCCGAGGCCGCGCGCCGCGCGCCGAAACAGGCGGACAGGCTGCGCGCGCTGTGGGCGGAGATGCAGGAGGCCGGCCCGGAGGCGGGCGACGCCGAGACCGCGGAGGCGCACGAGGAGCCCGCCCCGCCCGCGGAGGGCGCGGCCGACGCCGTGACGGGAACGGTGGACCTCGCGCCGGCCCGCCGCGCCTCGGTCCCCGCGGGGGCCACGCTCTTCATCGTGGTGCGGGCGGAGGGCGAGCAGGCCGGAGCGCCGGTGGCCGCCAAGCGCCTGGCCGCCGGCTCGTGGCCCGTGGCCTTCCGCGTGGGGGCGGCGGACTCCATGATGGGCGGGACGCTGCCCGCACGCCTGCGCATCGAGGCGCGCGTGGACGGGGACGGCGACCCGCTCACGCGCGACCCCACGGACCCCGCGGGCTCCCTCGACGGGGTGGCCCTGGGCAGCGAGCGCCTCCGGCTCGTGCTCAAGTAGACTCCCCTTCCGACCATGGCCAAGAAACGCGACAAGGCCCGGCCGAGCCCCGCTCCCGCGCCCGAGGCGCCGGCCGCGTCCTCCCCTTCCCTGCGTCCGCTCTGGACCCTGACCGCGCTCGGCGCGGCCGCCACCGCCTGGGCGGTCTTCCTGTGGCGCCAGCTCCTCGTCGCGCGCAGCGGCGGCAGCCCGGTGTGCGGCCCGGGCGACGAGGGCGCGTGCGTGAGCCTCTGGGACGGCGCCTTCGCCACCTGGGTGCAGGAGACCTCGGGCGTGCCCGTGGCGGGCTGGGGCGTGGCCTGGGGCCTGGTGGCCGCGATCCTCCCCGCCCTGGCCATCCTGCGGCGCGACGACGCGGGCACCCGAGGTGCCCTCCTCTCCGCGGTGAAGTGGACGGCGGCGGGCGGGGTGGCGGCCGTGCTCGCCTTCTGGGCGTCCAGCGCCGCGGAGCGCCTCTTCTGCCTGCCCTGCCTGGGCAGCCACGTGCTCGCCCTGGCCTACGCCTCCGTCTCCTTCGTGGCCTGGAGGCGGGCGGGCTGGCCGGAGGCGGGGCGCGGGCTGGGCTTCGCGGCGGGCCTGACCGTGGCCGCGTTCCTGGTCCTGCTCGTGCCCGGCACGCGCACGCCCCCGGCCCGCGTGGAGCTGAGCGCGCTCGTGCCCGCGCCCCCGCCGCCCGCGCCCCCGCTTGCCCCCACGGCCGCGCCGCCCGTCGACGCGCCCCTCGCGCTGCCGTCCGCGGTGCCCTCGCCCGGCGCGCCCGCGTCTCCGGGCGCCGTCGCGCTCGAGGACTTCGTGGCCACCCTCTCGGGGCCCTTGCAGCAGTCGCTCAGCGACGCCCTGGCCGCCTATCGCACGGCCCCCGAGCATCGGCCGGCCCGCGCGCGCTACACCCTGGGGCCCAGGACGGCGCCCGTGCGCATCACGGAGTTCACCGACGTGCTCTGCCCGCACTGCGCGGACCTGCACCGCACCATCGCCTACCTCCGCTCCAACGCGCCCGCGGGCAGCTTCCAGGTGGAGCCGCGGCAGTATCCCCTCGACGGCGCGTGCAACCCGCAGGTGCAGCGGATGGGCAGCCCCGTGCGCTGCCTGGGCGCGCGCGCGAAGATCTGCATGGAGGGAAAGCCGGGGGCGGACGCCTTCACGGGCGCGCTCTTCGAGAACCAGCGCGAGCTGACCGAGCAGCGCGTGTACGAGCTGGCCGCCCCCCACATGCCGCGGGCGGAGCTGGAGGCCTGCGTGGCCAGCGCGGAGACCAACGCCCGGCTGCAGGAGGACATCCAGGAGGCGTCGCGGCACGACGTGACGGGCACGCCGCTGGTGCTCGTCAACGGGCGCAAGGGCAGCCCCTACGGCCCCTTCCTCTACGCGATGATCCTCAACCGCGGCCTGCCCTGGCACCCCTCGTTCAACGCGCTGCCCCCTCCGCGCGCCCAGGACCCGCACGGGCACTGACGGCGTAGAATCCTGAGCGCCGCCGCCACACGGCTGCGCGCGGAGGGACACTGATGATCAGCCTGCGGCTGGTGCCCGGCATCGGCGCCCCCATCGACGTCGCCCGCGACCAGGCCACGGTGGGCCGCGAGGTGGGCTGCGACGTGGTCCTCGACCACGGCTCCATCTCCCGCCGCCACGCGCGCGTCGAGCGGCGCGGCATGTCCTGGTACGTGGTGGACCTGGGCAGCGCCAACGGCACCTTCGTCAACAGCGCGCGGGTCACGGAGGCGCCGCTCCAGGACGGCCACGAGCTGCGCTTCGGCGGGCTGAGCTTCCGCATCCAGCTCGGCAGCGCCGAGATGGTGCCGGGCGCCACCATGCTCCAGCCGGGCATGGGCGTGCCCCCCGGCCCGCCGCGGCCGCACCAGCCGCCCATTCCGCACCAGCCGCCCATGCCCGGCTACGCGCCCGGCCCTCCGCCCGGGGTGATGGGGCCGCCGCCGGGGGCGCGTCCGCCCTCCGCTCCCCCACCGCCCTCCTACGCGTCCGGCCCGCCGCAGGCGCCGCCGCGGCCCGCCTCGGCGCGCCCGCCCCGTCCCGCTCCCCCGACGGGCGGAGGAGGAGGGGGCCCGGCGCCCAAGGGCGGCAAGGGGCCGTTCTTCTGGATCGCCTCCGGCTGCGGAGGCTGCCTGCTCCTGATGGTGCTCGCCGGGGGCGGGATCGTGGGCGGCATCTTCATGCTGACGCGCGGCGCGCGCGACGTCGTCGGCGAGCAGATCGACGACATCAAGGCCGGCAAGATGCAGGAGGCCTACGGCCGCCTGAGCGCCGACCTGCGCAGCCGCGTGACGCCGGAGGCCTTCGCCGCCTTCGTGGAGCGCCACCCGGGCCTGAAGGCCAACGAGGACGCCACCTTCACCAACCGGAGCTTCCGCAACGACACGGCCACCCTGGGCGGCACCCTCACCGCCGCCGGGGGCGCCAAGGAGGACGTGCGCTACGACCTGGTCAAGGAGGACGGCGCCTGGAAGGTGGCGGAGATCGTGGTCGGCGACGAGTCGGCCAGCGGGTCCGCCCTCATCGCCCGCGCGCGCGGCGCCGCCGCCGTCCTGAAGCTGGACCGCGTGGAAGTGGCCAAGCGCAAGGACGGGGCCCTCACCCGCGTGGTGGTCAGCGCCGAGGCCGCCGGCTTCCAGGTGCGCCCGGAGGACGACTCCTTCGTCATCGACCTCGCCCTCGACGTGCAGACCTTCGGCCCCGACGGCGCGCTCGTGGAGGCCCTCTCCAAGGCCGACGTGCAGCGGCTCGTCCAGCGCACCTCGCTCGAGTCCGGCGCGGTGGCCAACGTCAGCACGCCGCTGCTCCTCGACCCCTCCACGCCCCCGGGCAGCTACGCGGTGCGGCTGACCCTGCGCGACCTCGTGGGCGGAGGCCAGGTCACCCAGGACGCCCGCTTCGAGATGCCGTGACCCCGGGGAACGCGCCCTTCCCCGAGCCCGTCGAGGTCCGCCACGAGAAGGGGGCGCGGCGTCTGGTCGTGGCCTGGGACGACGGCCACGTCTCGCCCTTCGGCCTGGACTACCTGCGCAGCTGGTGCCCCTGCGCTTCCTGCCAGGGCCATGCTCCCGTCGCCCGCTACCTGGACCTGCACGACCAGGAGCTCGTCCACCTCGAGCCTGTGGGCAACTACGCCATCGCCTTCACCTGGAAGGATGGCCACAGCACGGGGCTCTACAGCTTCCGGCTCCTGCGCCAGCTGTGCCCGTGCGCGGAGTGCGGAGGGGAGAAGCGGGGCTGAGTCGGCGCCGCCGTCCTCGCCCCACGTCCCGTTGGAGTGTCCGGACGGACCTGCTACCTCTGCCGCGATGGACGCGCCGGAGTCCCCCACAGATGCCACGCCAGCACCGTTGACACGGTGCAGGCGACGAGCACCACCGCTTCGTTGGCGCGCGGGCCCCGCGCCATCTCGATGGCCACGATCGACAAGAGCCCTATCGCGGGGTTGACCATGATCGCCCAGCGCCGGCGCAGGCCGATCAGGATGCTGTTCACGCCCGCCGCCAACGACAGACCCTGAGTGGCCCAGTACACCCTACCCCGCGCACCAGGAAACACGGCTTCGTACTGCGGCCGCGCCACCATGCCAACCCACACGCTGCGAAAACACGACACGCCAACCGCCAGCAGCACGACGTAGACCACGACCGTCAACAGTCGTCGCGTCATGCGCTCCAACGGCTCGCCCATCCTCGCTTGCCGTCAGTCACCCGTCGGTTGGACACCCGCCCCTTCCACCATCAGCACCACCGTTCGTTCGGACGCACGCGTTCGGTGGACGACGCCATGGGGAATCGTGAAGCCTTGACCGGGGCCGAGCTCGACCGTCCGTCCCTCGAGATCGATGGCCAGTCGGCCCGATACCACGTGGAAGAACTCATCCTCCTCATCGTGCTTGTGCCAGTGGAACTCGCCCAGGAACACGCCCAGCCTGACGACGCAGTCGTTGACGCGGCACAGGCTCTGGTTGTACCAAGGGTCGGTGCATGCCGCCACGAGCGCGGGAACGTCGACAACCTCGAGCGGCCCGTAGCGGATGCTCAGGTCTATGGAGTACTGCTTGTCAGTCCCCATCCTGACTCTCCCTCGCCCCCTGTACGATTGTCCGCCGAACGCCGCGCGTTGAGCCCCGCGCCGGTGCGCGCCGAAGGGCGACCACGAGGCGTCGCCTCCAGGCGCCGTTTGCGCG
>DATBIO010000232.1:0-8286 GCA_036556965.1 Vicinamibacteria bacterium | reverse complement strand
TCGTGGTCTTGCCCACGCCGCCCTTCTGGTTCGCGATGGCGATGATGGTCAACGACGTGCTCCGCGCGCGGGATCAGGCTGCGCGGCCACCCTGCGAATCCGGTACGGCGGACGCCCGTGCGCCCGGGGCAGGGTTCCGTGGGTCATGCGACGGAGCGGATCTTAGGCAAAGGCCCGCGCATGGGTCAAGCATATTGTGGGTGGCGGACGGCAGGGGCCCAAGCGATTGGGCCGGCTTCACATCTTGTACTTTCCCAGCTCGTCGTCCGAGAGGTTCTCCAGCCACTTCTGCAGGCGGCTCAGGTCCGTGGGGTCCGCGGCATCGTCGGGCCTGGTGGAGGCCAGAACGGCATCCTCCACGAAGATCGGCGTCTGCGTGCGCAGGGCGAGGGCGATGGCGTCCGAGGGACGGGAATCCACCAGCAGCTCGTGGCCGTCGGTGCGCAGGTGGATGGTGGCGTAGAAGGTGTTCTCCTTGAGGTCGCAGACCACCACGCGCTCGACGGTGGCGCGCAGCGTCTCGATCACGCTCTTGAGGAGGTCGTGCGTCATGGGGCGCGGCGTCTGCACGTTCTCGATCTGGAGGGCGATGGCGTTGGCCTCGAAAACGCCCACCCAGATGGGCAGGACGCGCTGGCCGTCCTCGTCGCGGAGGATGATGATCGGCATGTTCGTCATCGGGTCGATCATGAGGCCCTTGATCGTCATCTCGATCTGCATGCCGCCTCCCGGCTAGAACATAGGTGCGCGTGCCGCCAGGGTCAAGGAACCGGCGGCCCGGCCCAGCAGCGAGTTGGCGCCGGCGCCCGTGATCTCCACGTCAATGGTACGCCCGAGCCAGGACGGGGGGCCGTCGACGTGCACGATGCGGAAGTGGCGGGTGCGGCCCGAGAGGCGGCCCGGGCCCGTCACGGCGTCCAGCAGCACTTCTTCGCTCGTGCCCACGCGACACTGGTTGCGCCCCGCCTGCCGCCGCTGCTGCTGCTCGTTGAGCACCTGGAAACGCCGCTTCTTCTCCTCCTCCGGCACGGGGTCGCCCAGGCGCAGGGCGCTGGTGCCCGGCCGCGGCGAGTACAGGAACACGAAGAGGCCGTCGAAGCCGACCTCCTCCACCAGGGACACCGTGTCCGCGAAGTCGTCCTCGCTCTCCCCCGGGTAGCCCACGATCACGTCGCTGGTCAGCGCCAGGTCGGGGCGCCGGCCGCGCAACAGGTCGACCGTCTCGAGGTACCGTGCGCGCGTGTAGCCGCGCCGCATGTCCGCCAGGACCCGGTCGGAGCCCGATTGCACGGGAAGGTGCAGGTAGGGACAGAGGGTGGGGAGCCGGCGGAAGGCCTCGGCCATGCGCGGTCCGACGTGCTCCGGGTGGGACGTGGTGAAGCGGAGGCGGCGGAGTCCGGGCACGGCGTCCGCACGGGCCAGCAGCTCGGCGAAGTCCACGCCTCCGTGCCGGTAGGCGTTGACGGTCTGTCCCAGCAGCATCACCTCGGCGTACCCGCGCGCCACCAGGGACTCGACCTCGGCCACGATGGCGTCGGCCGGCCGGCAGACCTCGGTGCCCCGCGTGCGCGGTACCACGCAGAAGCTGCACACGTGGTTGCAGCCCTCGATGGCCGTGACATAGGCGCGGACGCTCGATGAGTGCGCCACCGCCGCATCCGGCACCGAGAACGAGTCGGCCGCGCGGTCGAGGTCCACGCCCGGCATCCCCCCACGCGCCTGGGCCAGCAGCTCGGGAACGCGGGCGAGGGTGTGCGTCCCCACCAGCACGTCCACTTCCGGCGCCCGTTCCAGGACGCGCCGGCCCTCCAGCTGGGCGACGCAGCCCCCCACGCCGATGCGCAGGCCCGGACGCTTCTCCTTGAGGCGGCGGAGCCGGCCGAGCTGGTGGTAGAGCTTCTCGGTGGACCTCTCGCGGACGGCGCAGGTGTTGACGAAGACGAAGTCGGCGTCCGCCGGGTCCTCCACCCGAGCGTACCCTTCGGCCAGGAGAAGGCCGGCCACCTTCTCCGAGTCGTTCACGTTCATCTGGCAGCCGAAGGTCTCCACCGCGAAGCGGCGCGTGCCTGGCGGAGCGAGTGGCCGGTTTTCTTCCGTCATGATGGAAAGGTCCGGGTCAGGAGCGCAAGGACTGCTTGACCATCTCGCGGGCGTGCCGCCGTGCCGCGTCCGTGACCGTCTCGCCCGCCAGCATGCGCGCGACTTCCTCGACGCGCTCCCCCGCGTCCAGCGGGTTCACCTCGGTCACGGTACGCCCGCGCTCGCTGCGCTTCCGGACCACGTAGTGATTGTCGGCCATGGACGCGATCTGGGGAAGGTGCGTCACGCAGAGGACCTGGTGCCGGGCGGCCAGGGACCGGAGCTGCCGCCCCACCACCTCGGCCACGCGGCCCCCGATCCCCGCGTCCACCTCGTCGAAGACCAGGGTCTTGCCGGGGGCGTCGGCGCTGGCCACCGAGTTCAGGGCGAGCAGGATGCGCGACAGCTCGCCGCCGGACGCGATGCGCGCCAGCGGGCGCAGCTCCTCGCCGGGATTGGGCGAGAGGTGGAACTCGCCGGTCTCGAGCCCCTCCGCGGTCCAGGCGGACGGATCCGCGTCCTCTCCCGGGGGCTCGTCCGGCGTGAAGCGGACGCGGAAGCGGCAGCGCTCCATGGCCAGCTGGCCGAGCGCGCCCTCGACCTTCTTCTCCAGCGCGGCCGCGGCGGTGCGGCGCCCGCCGGAGAGGGACCGCGCGGCCGCCGCGTAGAGCGCGGCCAGGTCGGCGCGCGCCTGGAGCAGCTCGCCCTCGCGCTCGGCGGCGCCGCCCAGCGCGTCGAGCTCGCGCCGGCACTCATCGGCGAAGAGGAGCACCTGCTCCTCCGTCTCCCCGTACTTGCGCTGCAGCCGTTGCAGCAGGGCGAGGCGCTCGTCGACCTCCTCCAGGCGGCCCGGGGGAAACGCCACGCCCTCGCGGTAGTCGCGCAGGGCCAGGGCCAGGTCCTCGAGCACGGCCCGCACCGACTCCCTTCCCTCCAGGTGCGGCTTGAGGCGCTCGTCCAGCGCCGCCAGCTCTTCCACCTTGCGCCAGACCTGTCGCAGCAGGGCCAGGACGGAGCCCTCGTCCTCGTAGAGGAGGGCGTAGCCCTGGGCGGAGAGCGCCCCCAGCCGCTCGGCGTTCTGCAGGAGGGCTCTCTCGCGCCGGAGGTCCTCCGACTCCCCGCGTCGCAGCCCGGCCTTCTCGATCTCCGCGGCCTGGAAGGCCAGCGTCTCCCGCCGGCGCTCCGCCTCCCGTCGGTCGCGGCGCAGCGCGGCCAGCGCCTCCTCCGTCTCCCGGAGCCGGCGGAAGAGGTCGGCCACCGCCTCCGTATCGGCGGTGAGGCCGGCATGGTGGTCGAGGATGCGCAGGTGCGTCGCCGGGTCGAGCAGTCCCTGCGGCTCGTGCTGCCCGTGGACGACGGCCAGCCGCGGAGCGAGGTCGCGGAGCACCGCCACGGGGACCACGGCGCCGTTCACGCTGGCGCGCCCCTTGCCGGACGCGCTGATCTCGCGCCGGATGACGATCTCCCCATCCTCCGGCGCGGGCAGCCCGTGGGCCTCCGCCCACGCGCGCGCCTCGACCTCGAACACGGCCTCCACGGTGGCCTGCTCGGCGCCCGTGCGGATCAGGTCGGAGGTGGCGCGTGCGCCCAGCACGAGGCCCAGCGCGTCGATCAGGATCGACTTGCCGGCGCCCGTCTCGCCGCTCAACACGCTGAAGCCCGTCCCCAGCTCCAGCCGGGCGGCCTGGATGACCGCTATATTATTGATAGCAATGAACTTGAGCATGAAGACCGGGCGCGCGCGAGGATAACACAGGGGTCGTTGAGATGTAAACGATCCCTGGTGCCTCCATCGTTGACTTTCCCCAACCTATTGTGGCATCGTCGCCAGCGGACCCAATTCAAAGAGGTTCAGTGACTCATCTTGGGCTGGTCGTGGGTCAGGCGGCGTTCGGCGGTGGCCTCCTCGGGTATCTCCGGCACATCGGATGGGTGGCCCAGGGTGTCCTCCTCCTGCTGGCCGTCTTTTCCGTGCTCTCCTGGGCCATCATCATTTACAAGGGCCTGGCGCTCCATCGGGCCCAGAGCCAGTCGCAGACCTTCCTCGACGTCTTCCGCAAGAGCAGCAAGTTCTCCGAGGTCAACTCGGTCTGCGTCCAGCTCAAGGCCAGTCCCCTGGTGGGCGTCTTCCAGGCCGGCTACCAGGAGCTCAACCAGCAGGTGCGCGGCGCGGGCCCGGGCACCGCCGCCGCTCCCAACCCGGCGCCCAAGGTGCGCAGCATCGACGCGCTCAGCCGCGCCCTCGTGCGTGCGGCCACCTTCGAGTCCACGCGCCTCGAGCGCCGCATCTCGTTCCTTGCCACCACCGCCGCCGTCACCCCGTTCGTGGGCCTCTTCGGCACCGTCATCGGCATCATGAACGCCTTCGGCGACATCGGGCGCATGGGCTCGGCCAACCTGGCCGTGGTCGCCCCCGGCATCTCGGAGGCCCTGGTCACCACGGCCATGGGCCTGCTGGCGGCCATCCCCGCCGCGGTGTTCTTCAACTTCTTCCAGGGCCGCGTGCGCGTCCTCAACTCGATGATGGACGACTTCGCCCTGGAGTTCCTCAACATCGTCGAGCGCCACTTCACCTAGGGACGGCGGCGGGAAGCCATGCAGCTCGGCACGGACGGCGGCGGGCACGGGGCCAGCGTCTATCGCGGGCTGCGCACGCGTCGCTCGTTCAGCGCCATGGGCGACATCAACGTCACGCCCCTGGTGGACGTGGTGCTGGTGCTGCTGCTGGTCTTCATGGTCACCGCGCCCATGATGAGCCGCGGCATCGACGTGTCGCTGCCCGTGGCCGACCAGCCCGACAACGATCCCCAGGAGCGGCTCACGGTGTCCGTCAACGCCCAGGGCCAGGTCTTCATCGGGGACCGCGCCGTCAACCCCCTGCTGCTCGAGGACCGGCTGCGCTCCCTGCTGGAGGGACGCGCGCAGAAGGTGGTCTACCTGCGCGCCGACGAGGGGCTCCGTTACGGTAAGGTGATCGAGGTGGTCGACCGTATCAAGAAGGCGGGCGTCGAACAGATCGGGTTCGTCTACGTGCTGCCCCGGGAGAAGCAGGCGCCATAGTGCTCGACCCCGTCAACCGCGTCCTCCTCGAGCGCGAGGGCCTCGACCGGGGCCTGTCCCAGGGCCTCGCCTTCTCCGCGGGGGCCCACGGCGTGGCCCTGGGCCTCGTGGTGGCCGCCGCGCTGCTGGCGCCGAAGCCTCCCCTGCTCCAGGTGGCGCCCGGCTTCGTGGTCGCCCTTCCTCGCGGCGGCGGGGGGACACCGAGCCGCGCGGAGCCGGCTCCCGCCGCGGCGGCGGCGCCGGAACCGGTCAGGCCCGACCCCGTGGCCCCTCCCGAGCCGCCGCCCAAGGTCGTCAAGCCTCCCCGCGAGGAGCCCAGGCGCGGGCTGCCCGACCCCGAGGCGCGCCCGAAGAAGGCGACGCCGACGCCGAAGCCGGCCGTCCCCAGCGGACGCGGCGCCTCCGCCTCGCGCGGTGGCGAAGCGGGCGGGCGCGGCACGTCCACCCAGACGCCGGGCCTGGAGTTCGGGCCGCCCGGCCCCGGCGTGCCCGGCGGCGTGGAGGGGCCGGCCGATTTCTACCTCGCAGGCGTGCAGCGCAAGATCTGGATGGTCTGGACGCAGCAGCTCAAGAGCGGGTTCAGCCAGCCCATCGGGGTCACCTTCACCATCCTCGCGGACGGCTCCGTCACGGACGTCCGCGTCCTGCAGTCCAGCGGGGTCACGCTGCTGGACCACGCGGCGCAGCGCGCCGTGCTCTCCGCGGCGCCCTTCGCGCCCCTGCCCAGGGAATATGGAACCAACCGCTACACGATCCAGGCCTTGTTCAAGCCGCAGTAGCGCCCTGCTGGCGCTGCCCGCCCTGGCCGCCCTCTCCCTGCCCCTGGCCCGCGCGCGCGCCCAGGAGCCCCCCCCGGCCACGCCGCCGCCCACGGTGGTCATCACCGACTACCAGGTGCAGCGCTTCGCCCTCCCGGAGTGCGTGCCCCGCCGGGGCGACGAGGCGAGCCGCGAGGCCTGCCGCACGCTGACCCAGGTCCTGCGCCGCGACCTGGAGTTCGAGGGCCTCTTCCGTTTCGTCCCCGACAGCCTGCTCCGCGCCATCCCGCCCCTCAACCCCGACGCGCCCAACCTGGCGGACTGGCAGGGCATCGGGGCCACCGTGCTCGTGCTCACCCGCGCCGAGGTCACCGGGGCCGAGGCCGCCGTGGACGCGCGCGTGATCTTCGTGGACAGCGGCCAGACCCTGCTGCAGAAGCGCTACAGCGGGCGCGCGGACAACCCGCGCGTCTTCGCCCACCAGCTCTCCGACGAGATCCTCCAGCTGGCCCAGTACCGCGGCGTCGCGCGCACCAAGATCGCCTTCAGCTCCGACCGCGACTCGCCGGCGGGCGGGCGCAGGTCCCGCGAGCTGTACATCATGGATTACGACGGCTACAACCCGCGGCGCGTCACCGTCAACCGCTCCCTCAACATCCTCCCCGCCTGGAGCCCCGACGGGCGGTCGCTGGCCTACGTCTCCTACCGCCAGGGCTCCCCCGACGTGTTCCTGGCCGCCATCTACGAGGGTCGCAGCGCCAACCTCACCTCGGGCCAGGGCCAGAACTTCGCCCCCTCATGGAATCCCCAGGGCCGCCGCATCGCCTACGCCAGCACGCGCTCGGGCAACTCCGAGGTATGGGTGGCCGCCGCCGACGGCGGCGGGGCGCGCAAGATCACGAGCAGCGCGGCCGTGGACACGGCCCCCGCCTGGAGCCCCACCGGGGAGGAGCTCGTCTTCACCTCGAACCGCGCCGGCTCCCCCCAGCTCTACCTCATGGACGCCGAGGGGCTGAACGTGCGCCGGCTGACCAACGTGGGCAACTACAACGACGGCGCGGCCTGGAACCCCTCCCGCCTCTACAGCGAGATCGCCTACACCTCGCGGCTGGAGGGCGGCGGCTTCGACATCGCCGTCATCGACCTGGCCACCCGCCAGGTGCGCCAGGTCACGCAGGGGCGCGGGAGCTGCGAGTACCCGTCGTGGGCGCCCAGCGGACGCCACCTCGTCTTCGCGTGCAAACAGGGGGGACGCTGGCAGATCACGGTGGCCGACCGGCTCGGCCAGAGCGTGCAGGCGCTGCCCGCGGGGCCCGGCAACAACGTCTATCCCGACTGGGGGCCGTGAGCATGTCCAGAACCCGCGCCGTCGTACTCGTCTTGGCCGCCATCGTTCCCCTCGCCGCCTGCGGCGGCAAGAAGCGCGCGCCCGCGGTGGCGGGCACGCCCGCACCCCCGGCGCGCAGCGCGCCCACCCAGGCCCCGGAGCCCGTGGAGTCGGGCCCCGACCTGGCCCCGGTGGACCAGGACGACTTCTCGGTCTCCGACCCCGCCACCGGCGAGGGCGGGCCGCTGAGCGACATCCAGTTCGACTACGACCAGTCGTCGCTCACCGACGCGGCGCGGGCCACCCTCGAGAAGCACGCGCTCTGGCTCCAGGGCCACCGCGAGGCGCGGGTCACGGTGGAGGGCCACTGCGACGAGCGGGGCACCGCCGAGTACAACCTCGCGCTGGGCGACGAGCGGGCGCGCGCCGCGCGCAACTACCTGGTGCAGCTCGGGGTGGACTCCGCGCGCCTGCGCACGGTGAGCTACGGCAAGGAGCGGCCACTGGACCCCGGGGCCAACGAGGCGGCCTGGGCGCGCAACCGCCGTGCCCACTTCCTCGTCGCGCGATAGGGCGCCGCCCCGGGCATCGCGCGAGGCTTTCCATTTATGATGTCCCTCGGGAGGATTCCGTTGAACCGCGCCGCCGCCGTCGCCGCCCTCGCCCTGCTCGCCGCGCCCGCCGCCGCCGCCAACAAGGACATGGAGCGGCTCTACCTGCAGATCGCGACCCTCCAGGGCCAGGTCGCCGACCTGCAGCGCACGATGGAGGACAGCCTCCGGGAGATCAAGCGGCTCAACGAGGTCCTGGCCGAGCAGAACGCGGCGGTCAAGACCGGCGTCCAGGACCGCCGCACGCACGACGAGTCGCTGCAGACGGCGCTGCGCGAGCTGACCGAGCGCGTGGGCGAGCTGGACGAGCGGATCCGCTCCCTGCCGCCCCCCGCGGCCCCGGTGCCCCCCGTGGCGGCGGGCGTGCCCGCCCCTTCCGGCGACGCCCCCGGGCCGCCCCCGGCGCCTCCCGCCGCGCCGGGAGCGCCGCCGCCCTCGCCCCGCGAGCTCT
>DATBIO010000231.1:0-11824 GCA_036556965.1 Vicinamibacteria bacterium | reverse complement strand
AACACGCCATCCTGCACCTGGTCTACTCGCGCTTCTGGACGAAGATGATGCGCGACCTCGGCCTCGTGACCTTCGACGAGCCGGTCACGCGCCTCTTCCCCCAGGGCATGGTGCACAAGGGCGGCGAGGTGATGTCGAAGTCGAAGGGCAACACGGTGGCCCCCGACGAGATCGTGCGCCGGTACGGGGCGGACACCCTGCGCCTCTACATCCTGAACGTGGCCTCGCCCGAGGACCCGCTGGAGTGGAGCGACGAGAACATCGCCGGCGTCCACCGCTTCCTGCACCGCGTGTGGCGGCTGGTGGACCGGCACGCGGAGGCCTTCGCCTCCGGCATCCGCGAGCGGGTGCCCGCGGAGCTGCCCGCCCCCGCGCGCGAGCTGCGCCGGAGAGTGCACCAGACCATCCGCAAGGTGAGCGACGACGTGGAGCAGCGGCTCAAGCTCAACACCGCGGTCTCCGCCCTCATCGAGCTCACCAACGAGATCTACCGCCTGGAGCCGGAGGTGGGGCGCGGCCCCGTGCTCCAGGAGGCCCTGGAGACGCTGGTCCTGCTCCTCTCCCCCTTCTCCCCCCACGTGGCGGAGGAGATGTGGGGGCGGCTGGGGCGGCGTCCCAGCGTGGTGGACCGCACCTGGCCCGCCGCGGACGAGGCCCTGGCCCGCGAGGACGAGGTGGAGCTGGCCGTGCAGGTCAACGGGAAGGTGCGCGCCCGCATCACCGTGTCGCGCGAGGCCACCGAGGAGGCCATCCGCGCCCGCGCCCTCGCCGAGCCCAGGGTCCAGGAGCACGTGTCCGGCAAGCGGCTGGAGAAGGCCATGGTGGTCCCCGGCCGCCTCGTCAGCCTCGTGGTGCGGTGAGGCGCCTCCTCGCCCTCGTGGCCCTCCTCGCCGGGGCCTGCGGCTACGCGCTGGTGGGGAAGGGGGTGACCACCGACCCCTCCATCAAGAGGATCGGCGTGCCCCTCTTCCGCGACCGCTCCAACAAGCCCGGCCTCGACCAGAAGATCACGCAGAAGGTCATCGAGGAGCTGCTCAAGCGCGGCCGCTTCGACGTGGTGCCCCAGGCGGAGGGCGCGGACGCGGTGGTGGACGGCGAGATCGTGGCCTACGTGCCCGTGCCGGTGGCCTTCTCCGACTCGCCGACCACGGAGGAGAGCCCTTCGCCCCTGCCCTCGCCGACGGGGACGGTGGGGGAGACGCAGGCCTCGCGCTATTCCATCACCGTCATCGCGCGCGTGCGCTACGCGAAGACGGGCGTGCCCGAGCCCATCTGGTCGAACGACGCCTTCGAGGTGCGCGACGAGTACGACGTGGGGGACGACCCCAGCCAGTACTTCGACCAGGAGGAGCAGGCCATGGAGCGCCTGGCCATCACCTTCGCCCGCAACCTGGTGGCCGCCATGCTGGAGGCGTTCTAGCCCCAGATGCCCCCCGCCCGCTCGCGCGCGGTGGTGGCCATCCTGGGGGCGGACTCCTTCCGCGCGGAGGAGGCCCTGGAGGCCGTCGTGGCCGAGGCCGTGGGCTCCGAGAGAGGCGACGGCGTGGAGGCCTTTCGCGGCGACGAGACCACCTGGGCGCGCGTGGTGGAGGCGGCGCGGACGCCCTCGCTCTTCGCGCCCCGGCGCGCGGTGGTGGTGCGCGGGGCGGACGCGCTGAAGGACGACGGCGCCGGCGTCCCCGCCTACATCGCCGACCCCACCCCGGGGACCACGCTCGTGGTGCAGGCGGTGAAGCCGGACAAGCGCCGCGCCGTCTGGAAGGCGCTCCTCGAAAAGGCCACCGTGGTGGAGGCGGAGCCGCTGAAGGGCCGCGCCCTGCGCGCGCACGTCCTGGCGCGGGCCAAGGCGCGCCGCCTGCCCCTGAACGAGCCGGCCATGGAGGAGCTGCTGGAGCGCGTGGGCCAGGACCTGCGGAGGCTGGAGGGCGAGATGGAGAAGCTGGCCGCCTACGCGGAGGGCCGCAGCGCGCCGCTCTCCGCGGAGGAGGTGGCGGCCGTGCTGGGGCGCGGGCTCGCCCAGCCCATCTACCGCATCGGCGACGCCCTGGCCGCGCGCCGCCCCGCCCTGGTGCTGGAGCTGGTCAACCAGGCCCTGGACGAGGGCGAGGCGCCGCTGCGCATCCTGGGCAACCTGCACTACGCGCTGCGGCGGGTGCGCGGGGCCAAGGCGCTGGGCCGCGGCCCCGGGGCGCGCGACGCGGTGGTGTCGCGGCTGGGGGTGCTGCCCTTCAAGGCGGGGGACGTGCTCGAGGCGGCGCGCGCGTGGAGCGAGGCCGAGCTGGAGGACGCCACGGCCGCCTTCTACGAGGCCGACCGCCGCCTCAAGTCGAGCCAGGACGGACGCGTGGTCCTGGCGGCGGCGATCGCGGAAGCGTGCGGGAGGGACGGGAGCGGCCGCCGGAAGGGCCGCGCCCTGGTCAGGCGCCGGCCAACGCGCTGATCTTCTTGCTCAGCCGGCTCTTGTAGCGGGCGGCCGCGTTGCGGTGCACCACGCCCTTCTTGGCCGCGCGGTCGATCTCGCTGATGGTGCCGTCCAGCGCCGCCTGGGCCGCCTTGGCATCGCCCTGGGCCACGAGGGTGCGGAGCTTGCGGATCTGCGACTTGACCTGGGACGTGTTGCGCCGGTTGCGGTCGCGCCGCTTGCGGCTCTGCCTCATCTGCTTGAGGGCGGATGCGTGATGGGCCACTCGACTCCTCCAAAAGGCGCGCGGTGGCGCGCGGACGACAAAACGAGAGAATACAGGAAGTTGCGGACGGGGTCAACGCCGTGAGCCAGGTCCTGCGCTCGGCGGGCGTGATCTCGGCCTTCACCTTCCTTTCGCGCATCCTGGGGCTGGTGCGCGAGCAGGTGTTCGCGGCCCTCCTCGGCGCCGGCCCGTACGCGGACGCCTTCCAGGCCGCCTTCCGCATCCCCAACCTGCTGCGCGACCTGTTCGCGGAGGGGGCCCTGTCCGCCGCCTTCGTGCCCACCTACGCGCGTGCCCTGCGCGAGGGGAAGGACGCCGCCTTCCGCCTGGCCTCGCGCGTTCTGACCCTGCTCGCCGTCGTGCTGGGCGCGCTGGTGGTGGCCGGCTTCGTCTTCGCCGAGCCCCTGGTGGGGCTGCTCGCCCCCGGCTTCGAGAAGGTGCCCGGCAAGCTCGAGGCCACGGTGCTGCTGACGCGCGTGATGCTGCCCTTCCTGCCCCTGGTCTCCTTCGCCGCCGTGGCCATGGGCATGCTCAAC
Source organism: Vicinamibacteria bacterium (assembly GCA_036556965.1). Taxonomy (GTDB): domain Bacteria; phylum Acidobacteriota; class Vicinamibacteria; order Fen-336; family Fen-336; genus DATBIO01. The sequence goes on along the minus strand of DATBIO010000231.1, from coordinate 8,601 downwards.
GCCCACGAGCGCTACGGCACGCCGGCCCTGGCCCCCGCCCTCTTCAACGTCGTCGCCATCGCCTGGGCGGCCCTGCTGTGGGCGCTCGGCTTCGGGCCCGCGCAGGTGGCGGTAGGGTGGGCGGTGGGCACGCTGCTGGGGGGGGCGGCGCAGTTCCTGGTGCAGGTGCCCTCGCTGTGGCGCGACGGGTGGCGTCCCGCCCTGGAGTGGGCGCCCGGCGACCCCGCCATCCGCGCCATCGGCCGGCTGATGGCGCCGGCCACCGTGGGCCTGGCCGCCGTGCAGGTGAACATCTTCGTCAGCACGATCTTCGCGTCGCAGGAGCCCGGCGCGGTGTCGTGGCTCCAGTACGCGTTCCGCATCCTGTACCTGCCCATCGGCATCTTCGGGGTGGCGGTGGGGACGGTGGCCACCACCGGCCTGGCCCGCCGCGCGGCGGAGGGCGACCTGGGCGGCGTGCGGGAGACGCTCACGCAGTCCTTGCGGAGCCTGGCCTTCCTCACCGTGCCCGCCACCGTGGGCCTGATGGTCCTGTCCGTGCCCATCGTGCGGCTGCTCTTCGAGCGGGGCCGCTTCGCGCCCGCCGACACCGAGCGCACGGCGGCCGCCCTCGCCCTCTACGCCACCGGCCTCGTGGCCTACACGTCGGTCAAGGTGCTGGCCCCCGCCTTCTACGCGCTGGGCACGCCGCGCGTGCCCCTGCTGGCGAGCGCGGTGGCGGTGGCCGCCAACCTCGCCCTGGTGGTGCCCCTGCACGCCCGCGTGGGCTACCGCGTGGTGGCGCTGGGCACGGCGCTGGGCGCGGTGGCCAACGTGGCCGTGTTGGCCGCCGTCTTCGAGAAGCGCGTGGGCGGCCTGATGCGCGCGGTCTTCGGGGGCGCGCTCTTCCGCGTGGCGGCGGCGGCGGCGGTGATGGGCGCCGTGTGCTGGTGGCTGCGCGGCGTGCTGGAGGCCGCCTTCGGCGCGCGCGGCCTCGCCCTGCAGCTCCTCACCGGGCTGGGGCCGGTGGCCGCGGGGGGGGTGGTCTACCTGCTGCTGTGCGCCGTGCTGCGCGTGCCCGAGGTGGCCGCGCTGACGCGGCGCCTGCGCCGGCGCCCGGGCTAGCCGGTCGCGCTCTCCGCGGACACCGTCCGGCGCGCCACCGCGATCCCGCGCTCGAAAGAGCGGAAGATGCGCAGCTTGCCCTTGCGGTTCCTCCACCCGGCCCGCGACAGGGCGCGCAGGGGCTGGGCCTGGATGCCCACCAGGATCACCTTGACCTTCGCGTCGTTCAGGCGGGCCACCAGCGACTCCAGGCCCACGATGGCGGTGGCGTCCATGGCGGGGACGTGCTCGAGGTCGAGCACGATCACGCGGACGCGCCGGGGGTCCACCGCGCGCAGCGCGCTGAGCGCCTTCTGCGCGGCGCCGAAGAACATGGGCCCCTGGATCTCGTAGAGCAGCACGCCGCGGGGCAGGGGCTCGTCGAGGTCGGGGTGCCCTTCGCCGACCAGGGTGATGCCGGAGACCTCGGCCATGCGGCGCATGAAGAGGAGCGCGGCCAGGACCACCCCCGCCGTGACCGCCACCACCATGTCGAAGACCACGGTCAGGGTGAAGCAGGTGAGGAGCACGGCCAGGTCGCTCCGCGGGGAGACGCGGAGGAGGTGCGCGAAGTGCCGCACCTCGCTCATGTGCCAGGCCACCAGGAGGAGGAGGGCGGCCAGGGCGGCCATGGGCAGGTAGCCCAGAGCGGGGGCGAGGAGGAGCACGGCCAGGAGCACGACCGCGGCGTGGACCACGGCGGCCACGGGGGAGCGCGCCCCGGAGCGGACGTTGGTGGCGGTGCGCGCGAGGGCGCCGGTGGCGGCGAAGCCGCCGAAGAACGGGGCCACCAGGTTGCCCACGCCCTGGGCGGCCAGCTCCGCGTCCGGGTCGTGCTTGCGGCCGGTCATGCCGTCGGCCACCACCGCGGAGAGGAGCGACTCGATGGCGCCCAGCACGGCGATGGCGAAGGCGGCGGGGAGGAGCAGGCGCACGAGGCGGAAGGACATCCCCAGCGGCGCGCCGTCCGCCCCCGGCATGTTCCAGGGCAGGGCGAAGTGGGGGAGCTGCCGCGGGATCCCCGCCACGGTCACGCCGTCTCTCACCACGGAGAAACGCGTGCCGATGGTGTCCACGGCGAAGCCCGGGACGAGCCGCGCCAGGACCAGGGCAGCCGCCGCGGCCACCGCCAGCGCCACCAGGGGCGAGGGGACGCGGGTGCCCAGCCGGGGCCAGAGGAGGAGGACGGCCAGGGTGAGGGCGGCGAGGACGGCGTCCTCCCAGCGCGCGGTGGGCAGGGCGGCGGCCAGGGCCAGGCCGCGGCTGGGCGTGTGGTCGGGAAGGCGGGCGATGGAGAGGCCGAGCAGGTCCTTCACCTGGAGGAGGGCGATCACCACCGCGATCCCGGTGGTGAAGCCGGTGGTCACCGGGTAGGGCACGAACTCGATGAACTGGCCCATGCGCGCGGCGCCCAGGATGAGGAGGATCACGCCCGCCATGAGGCTGGCCACCATGAGGCCGCCGGGCCCGAACTGCGAGGAGATGGGGGCCAGGATCACCACGAAGGCGGCAGTGGGGCCGCTGACCTGCACGCGCGAGCCGCCGAGCAGCGCGATGAGGCCGCCGGCCACGATGGCGGTGTAGAGCCCGTGCTGGGGAGGGACGCCGGAGGCGATGGCCAGGGCCATGGAGAGGGGGAGGGCCACCACGCCCACCACCAGCCCGGCCAGCGCGTCCGCCTTGAGGTCGGCGCGGCCGTATCCCTCGCGCCACGCCTCGCGCACGGCGGTGGCCAGCCGCACGGGCGGGCCCGCGGCGGCGGGAGGGCCCGGATAATCTGTCGGCGACGATGGCGGGTGGACGGTCGGCGAAGCCTCGGTCACGCGTGAAGGCTGGAGTCTATTCCCCTCCCGCCCCCGGCGGGAGCGGCGGGGCCCCCGCTCCCGAGCCCATCGTGCGGGAGTACCTCGACCACCTGCGCGTCGAGCGCAACCTGGCCCAGAACTCCATCGCGGCCTACGGCCACGACCTCGGCCGGCTGGGCGCCTTCGCCCGCGCGCGGCGGCGCGGGGTCCTGGCCCTGAGCCATCGCGACATGGCGGACTTCCTCGGCGCGCTGCGCAGGGACGGCCTGTCGCCGCGGTCGGTGGCGCGCGCCGTCCACGGCGTGCGGGGGCTGTACCGCTTCGCGGTGCGCGAGGGACGGCTGGAGAGCGACCCCACCGAGAACCTCCGGACGCCGCGCGCCTTCACCGCCCTGCCGCGCTTCCTCACGCCCTCGCAGGTCGAGGACCTGCTCGCCGCCCCCGACGTCGGCCAGCCCCTGGGCCTGCGCGACCGCGCCATCCTCGAGGTCCTCTACGCCACCGGGCTGCGCGTCTCCGAGCTGATCTCGCTGCGCGCGCGCGACGTGGACCTGGAGGTCGGCCTCGTCACCTGCTTCGGCAAGGGTCGCAAGGAGCGCCTGGTGCCCCTGGGGGAGGAGGCGCAGCAGTGGGTGCGGCGCTACCTCGACCTTGGCCGGCCCCGGCTCATGGAGCGGCCGGCCCGGCGGGGCAGGAGCTCGCCCCTCCTGTTCGTGAGCGGCCGCGGGAGCGGGCTCTCGCGCATGGGCCTGTGGGGCCTGGTGCGGCGCCACGCGCTGGCCGCGGGCGTGGCCGACATCCTGACCCCGCACGTGCTGCGCCACTCCTTCGCCACCCACCTGCTGGAGCGGGGGGCCGACCTGCGCGCGCTCCAGGCGATGTTGGGACACTCGGACATCAGCACCACCCAGATCTATACGCACGTCACGCGCGAGCGCCTTCGTCAGGTCTACGACAAGTACCATCCGCGCGCGTGACGTGCGCACCGCCCTCCTCGTAACTCGCGGACGCGCTGCGCCTTCCGCGGGCCGGGCGGCCCGCAACCAGCGCCTGTGGTACCCTACCGGCTTTTGAGCGGCCTTTCGGGCGGCCGCACAGAGGAGCAAGCGCGCAGATGGCCAAGAACGGACGCCACCTCTTCACGTCGGAGTCGGTGACGGAGGGGCACCCCGACAAGATCGCGGACCAGATCTCGGACGCCGTGCTCGACGCCCTCATCGGGGAAGACCCCATGAGCCGCGTGGCGTGCGAGACGGTGGTCACCACCGGCCTCGCCTTCATCGCCGGCGAGATCACGACCAAGGCCTACGCCGACCTGCCCGGCATCGTGCGCGAGACCATCAAGGGCGTCGGCTACACGCGCGCCAAGTACGGCTTCGACTACGAGACGTGCGCCGTCATCTCCGCCATCCACGAGCAGTCGCCCGACATCGCCATGGGCGTGGACCCGGGGGGGGCGGGGGACCAGGGCCTGATGTTCGGCTACGCGTGCAGCGAGACGGAAGAGCTGATGCCGCTGCCCATCATGCTCGCCCACAAGCTGACCCGGCGCCTGAGCCAGGTGCGCAAGGACGAGATCCTCGACTACCTCCGCCCGGACGGGAAGAGCCAGGTGACCGTGGAGTACGAGGGCGACCGGCCGGTGCGCGTGGAGGCGGTGATCGTCTCCGCCCAGCACAGCTCGCTGGTCAAGACGGAGACGGTGCGCGAGGACATCCTGGAGAAGGTCATCCACGCCGTGGTGCCCCCCAGCCTCCTCGACTCCAAGACCAAGTACTTCATCAACCCCACCGGCCGCTTCGTGGTGGGCGGGCCCCAGGGCGACTGCGGGCTCACCGGGCGCAAGATCATCGTGGACACCTACGGCGGGGTGGGCAGCCACGGCGGGGGCGCCTTCTCGGGCAAGGACCCCACGAAGGTGGACCGCTCGGCCTCCTACATGTCGCGCCACATCGCCAAGAACATCGTGGCCGCGGGCCTGGCCGAGAAGCTCGAGATCCAGATCGCCTACGCCATCGGCGTCCCCGAGCCGGTCTCGATCATGGTGGACACCTTCGGCACGGGCAAGGTCGAGGAGCCGAAGATGGTGGAGGCCATCCGCGAGATCTTCCCCCTGACCCCCGCCGGCATCATCGAGTACCTGAGCCTCCGCCGCCCCATCTACAAGAAGACCGCGGCCTACGGCCACTTCGGGCGCAACGAGCCCGAGTTCACCTGGGAGCGCACCGACAAGGCCGACGCCCTGCGCAGCTTCGTGCGGCGCTGAAGACGCGGGCGGGCTGGGCGCGGCGCCGTCCCGGACGGGCGGCCGCGCTCGGGTTGGGCGTGCTGTACCTGGCCTTCGGCCTGCGCGCCCTCCTCTTCCGCCCGCAGGCCGTCGCCGGGTCCCCTCCCGCGGACGGCTTCCGGCGCCTGCGCGGCGTCGTCCACGTGCACACCGTCCACTCCGACGGGGGGGGCACCGTGGAGGAGGTGGCGCGGGCGGCCCGCCGTGCGGGCCTGGACTTCGTGGTCGTCACCGACCACGAGAACGCCGCCGCCAAGCCGCGCGAGGGCCTGCTCGAGGGCGTGCGCGTGCTCGTGGGCTCCGAGCTGTCCACCACCGCCGGCCACCTCCTCGGCCTCGGCATCCGCGCCCCCACGTTCGAGTTCTCGGGGGGGGCGCTCGAGGGCCTGGACGACGTCCGCCACCTCGGCGGGTTCGCGTTCGCGGCTCACCCCTCCAGCCCCAGGGCGGACCTGCGCTGGACGCGGTGGGAGCTGCCCGGACCCTGGGGCGTGGAGCTGGTGAACGGCGACACCGTCTGGCGCACGGCGGGCGCGCCCCGCCTCCTGCGCAGCGCGCTCCTCTATCCCTTCAACCCTGCCTACGCGCTGCTCCTCAGCCTGACCCCGCAGGACGAGGCCCTGCGCCAGTGGGACCGGCTGCTGGCGCGTCGGCCGGCGCCGGGCCTCGGCGGCGCCGACGCGCACGGCCGCACGGTGGTCGGGGGCCTCGCCCTGCCCGTGCCCTCCTACGAGGCCGCGTTCCGCCTCGTGCAGGACCACGTGCTGCTCCCCCCGCGGGGCGACGACGGCCGCGCGGTGGTGGAGGCCCTGGCCGCGGGCCGGTCCTGGGTCGCGGTGGAGGCGTTGGCCCCCGGCGGAGGGTTCGCCTTCACGGCGGAGGCGGAGGGACGCCGCGCGACCATGGGCGACACGGTGGCGGCGTCCCCGGGCTTGGTCCTGGCCGCGGGGGGCGCCCTGCCCGCGGGGGCGCGCGTGCGCCTGCTGCGGGACGGCGCCGAGGTGGCGGCGGGGGAGGGCGCGGTGGCGCTGCGCGCCCCCGCCCGCGGCGTCTACCGGGTCGAGGTCCGGCTCGACGGCTGGGCGGCGCCGTGGCTGCTCTCCAACCCGATCTACGTCTTCGACGCCGCGGAGGCGGCGCGGCGGGAGGCGGCCGCGCAGTGGCCGGCCGCGGAGCCGCCCCCGGCCCCCGCCCTGGTCCTCGACTCCTTCGACGGCCCCACCGCCTTCCACGCCGAGCACGACCCGTCCTCGGCCATGGCGGAGGCGGTAGTGGCCCCGGGGGCGGGGCGCGACGGCAGCGCCGCCGCCGTCCTCGACTTCCGCCTGGGGACCCCCGGCGCGGGCCGGCCCCACGTGTGGTGCGCGCTGGTGGACCGGACGCCGCGGAGCCTGGCCGGCCGCCAGGGGCTGGTCTTCGACCTCAGGGCGGACGGCGCGTACCGGCTGTGGGTGCAGGTGCGGGACGCGAACCCGGCCTCCGCGGACGAGGGCACGGAATGGTGGTTCGCCTCCGTGCGCACCTCCCCCGAGTGGCAGCGGGTGGGCGTGCCCTTCGCCCGCCTGCGCTCCTTGAACCCCCGCAGCGACGGGCGGCTGGACCTGGACGCCGTGCGCCAGCTCGTCTTCGTGCTCGACGAGAAGGCGGTGCCCCCGGGCACCAAGGGCCGCATCTGGCTGGAGGGCCTGGGCGCCTATTGACACGGCCGCCCCCAAGCTCTATCCTTTGATCCGGATTTGCTGATGGCTGTCACCCCCCTCGTCGCCCCCGCGCGGAGCCCGGAAGAGGCCATCGCCTGGATGGAGACCCTGGCCGACCCCACCCGCCTGCGCCTGCTGCGCCTGCTCGAGAAGCACGAGCTGGGGGTGGCGGAGCTGGTGGACATCGTCCAGCTCCCGCAGTCCACGGTGAGCCGGCACCTCAAGATCCTGGCCGACCAGGGCTGGGTGGCCAGCCGCGCCCAGCGCACCAACAACCTCTACCGCATGGCGGGGGACGAGGACGCGGTGGCGCGCCGGCTGTGGCAGTGGGCGCGCGAGCAGACGGCGAGCTGGCCCTCCCTGCGCCACGACGAGCTGCGGCTGCGGCGGCGGCTGGCCCAGCGCCCCTCCGCGCAGGCCTTCTTCGCGGGGGCGGCCTCGCAGTGGGACCGCCTGCGCGCCGAGCTCTACGGCCGCGCCTTCCAGGAGGCGGCCCTGGCCGCGCTGCTGCCGGGGGAGTGGACGGTGGCCGACCTGGGCTGCGGCACGGGGGCGGTGGCCGCGGCCCTCGCCCCCCACGTGGCGCGCGTGATCGGCGTGGACCAGTCCGCCAGCATGCTCAAGGCGGCGCGGCGGCGGGTGGCGGGGCACGGGAACGTGGACCTGCGCCGGGGCGACCTCGAGGAGCTGCCCGTGGAGAGCGGGACCTGCGACGGCGCCCTCCTCCTGCTGGCCCTGACCTACGTGCCCGACCCCGCCGCCGTCCTCGCGGAGGCGGCGCGCATCCTGCGCCCGGGGGGGCGCCTGGTGGTGGTGGACCTGCTGCACCACGACCGCGACGACTTCCAGCGCGAGATGGAGCAGGTCCGGCCCGGCTTCGAGACGGCGGAGCTGGCGGAGCTCATGGCGGGGGCGGGGCTGGAAGGCGTGCGCTGCCAGCCGCTGGCCCCCGAGCCGCAGGCCAAGGGCCCGGCCCTGGTCCTGGCCGCCGGCCGGCGGCCCGCGCGCGACAAGAAAAAAGGAGAGAGCAGATGACCACCCTGGTGAACGCCCCCGCGGGTCGCGGGACGCTCGAGTTTACGGTCGCCGACATCGGCCTCGCGGAGTGGGGCCGCAAGGAGATCCTGCTCGCGGAGCAGGAGATGCCCGGGCTCATGGCCCTGCGCCGCGACTACGCGGCCGCCCAGCCCCTGAAGGGACAGCGCATCACGGGCAGCCTGCACATGACCATCCAGACCGCGGTCCTCATCGAGACCCTGAAGGCGCTGGGGGCGGACGTGCGCTGGGTCTCCTGCAACATCTTCTCGACGCAGGACCACGCGGCGGCGGCGGTGGCGGTGGGCACCGAGGGCACCACGGCGGAGCCGCGCGGGGTGCCCGTGTTCGCCTACAAGGGCGAGTCGCTCGAGGAGTACTGGGACTTCACCGCGCGCGGCCTCGACTTCGGCGGGGGCAGGGGCCCCACCCAGATCGTGGACGACGGGGGAGACGCCACCCTGCTCCTGCACAAGGGCCTGGAGTTCGAGAAGGCGGGCCGCGTGCCCGAGCCCACGGCCGCGGACAGCGAGGAGTACGCCATCATCCTGCGCCTGCTCGCCCGCCTGCAGAAGGAGACCCCCGACCGCTGGCGGAAGGTGGCCGCGGAGTGCAAGGGGGTCAGCGAGGAGACCACCACCGGCGTGCACCGCCTCTACGACATGGAGAAGGCGGGCACGCTGCTCTTCGC
>DATBIO010000230.1:0-6177 GCA_036556965.1 Vicinamibacteria bacterium | reverse complement strand
CACCCGCTACGACTACGTGAAGCCGCGCCTCACCACCGGCGAGGAGCTGTCCTACGTGGAGGGACGCCATCCCATCATGGAGCGCGTCCTCGGCGAGCCTTTCGTGGCCAACGACCTCGCCGTGGAAGAGGGCGGGCCGCGCCTGTTCATCCTCACCGGTCCCAACATGGGCGGGAAGAGCACCTACCTGCGCCAGACCGGGCTCATCGTGCTCATGGCCCAGATGGGCAGCTTCGTGCCCGCGCGCGAGGCCAAGGTCGGGGTGGTGGACCGCATCTTCACGCGGGTGGGGGCCAGCGACCAGATCCTGCGCGGCCACTCCACCTTCATGGTGGAGATGCAGGAGACCGCCCACATCCTGCGCCAGACCAGCGCGCGCAGCCTGGTCCTGCTCGACGAGATCGGCCGCGGGACGGCGACCTTCGACGGGCTCTCCATCGCCTGGGCGGTGGCGGAGCACCTGGCCCGGGCGCGGGGGCCGCGCACCCTCTTCGCCACCCATTACCACGAGCTCACGGACCTGGCCGCGGACCTGCCCGGGGTGGGCAACCTGCACGTGTCCGCCCGGGAGTGGAAGGACACCGTGGTCTTCCTGCGCAAGATCGAGGCGGGCGGCTCCGACCGGTCCTTCGGCATCCATGTGGCGCGGCTGGCCGGGCTTCCGGCCTCGGTGGTGGCGCGGGCCCAGGAGATCCTGGCCAACCTCGAGCGCACCGAGTTCGACCGCGAGGGACGCCCGCGCCTCGCCCACGCCCCCGCGGGGGACGACGGACCGCGGCAGCTCGCCCTCTTCTCCGGGGTGGACGAGGCGGTGCTCGACGAGCTGCGCCGCCTCGACGTGGAGGGGCTGACGCCCCTGCGCGCCCTCGCCCTGCTCGCCGAGCTGCGGCAGCGCCTGCAACGGTGACGGTGTAGACTCCATCGGGAAGACCGCCTTATGACCATTCGCCGGTGGGACCCGCTCTCCGATCTTCTCGGCCTCCAGGAAAAGATGAACCGTCTCTTCGAGGAGAGCCTCGCCTCCGCGCGCCTGGACGGGCCGGGCCTGGGCTCGGCCTGGGAGCCCCTGGCCGACGCCTACGAGACTCCGGACGGGTTCGTGGTCGAGGTCGAGCTGCCGGGGGTGCTCGAGGAGGACCTCGAGCTCCGCGCCACCGAGCACGAGCTGATCGTCCGCGGCGAGCGGCGGCCCGAAGCCGAGGCGCGCCCCGACCGCTTCTATCGCATGGAGCGCAACCTCGGCGGCTTCGCGCGATCCTTCGCCTTCGCCGAGTCGGTGGACACGGAGCGGGTCAGCGCGCGCTTCGACGACGGGCTGCTCCAGGTCTTCCTGCCCAAGGCCGGGCGGCCGCGCGGCAAGGCCTAGGGTGACCCGGGAGGACGGCGGAGATGCCTAGGAAGGAGCTCGGCGAGATCCTGCGCGAGGCCGACCTGGTCAGCGAGGCGCAGCTCTCGGAGGCGCTGGCCCTGCAGCGGACGTTCGGCGAGCGCCTGGCCAGCATCCTGGTCCGCCAGAGCATCCTGACGGAGAAGTTCGCCGTGACCTACCTCGGCCGCCAGCTGGGCGTGCCCGCGGTGGACCTCTCCAAGACCGAGATCGACCTCGGGCTGTTCGAGCTGGTGCCCCTGGAGACGTGCGAGCGGCACCTCGTCTTCCCCGTGCGCATCGAGGGCACGCGCCTGCAGCTGGCCATGTCCGAGCCCACCGACCACAAGCTGGTGGCGGAGATCGAGTTCAAGACGGGGGCGCGCCTCGCCCCCATGATCGCCCTCGAGTCCAGCATCAAGAACGCCATCGTGGAGGCCCGCCGCGCCCTCAAGGCCGGGCAGCGCAAGATCTCGCCCAGCATCCAGAAGGCCAAGGAGAGGGAGAAGGAGTCCGCCCTCCCGGCGGGCGGCAACGCCGCCGCCCCCGAAGCCGCCTCCCCCATCAAGCTGGTGCCCATGGAGGAGCGGGAGCGCGCGGTCTTCGAGACCCTGGCCGGAGAGCGGATCATCGGCCTGCCCGTGCCCGACCTCATCGGCCGCGTGCCCGCGGTGGAGGAGGTCCTCACCATCCTGGCCGTGGACGACGACGAGAACATGCGCGTGCTCATGCAGCGCATCCTGGAGACGCGCAAGTACCGCGTCATCACCGCCTCCACCGGCCGCGAGGCCCTGGCCAAGGTCAAGGAGACGATGCCCGACCTCGTCATCCTCGACGGCATGCTGCCCGAGGTCCACGGCTTCGAGATCTGCCGGCAGCTCAAGACCTCCGAGCGCTTCCGGCACATCCCCGTGATCATGGTCTCCGCGGTGCACACCGGCTGGCGCTTCGTCGCCGACGTGAAGGAGAAGTACGGGGCCGACGACTACCTGGAGAAGCCGTTCCAGGCCGCCGAGCTGCTGCGGCGCGTGGAGAGCCTGCTCAGCAAGTCCCCTTCCGTGACCCCCGCCTCCGAGGCCAAGGCCCGCCAGCACCTGAAGGAGGGCGTGGTGGCCCTGAAGCAGGACAAGCTGGACGACGCGGTGGCGGCCTTCGACGCCGGCCTCGCCATCGACCAGTTCAACGACCTGCTCCACTACTACCTGGCCCTCGCCTTCGAGAAGAAGGACATGGTCTTCCACGCCATCGACCACTACGAGAAGGCCATCCAGAACAACCCCGAGTTCTACGACGCCATCACCGCCCTGGCCACGCTCTACCAGAAGCAGCAGTTCTGGCGGAAGGCGGTGGAGATGTGGGAGCTGGCCCTCGCCGCCACCAAGGACGACGCCGTGCGCGCGCGCATCAAGGACCACCTGCTGAGCCTGCTGTGAGCCGGTCCACGCGCATCCCCGCGGACGACGCCTACCGGCAGCGCCTCCTCGGCCTGCTGGGAGGCACCGACGCCGTGACCAGCATGGAGCGGACGGCGGCCCGCGTGGCGGAGGTGGCGCGGTCGCTGGGGCCCGAGGCGGTGCGGCGGCCGTGGGCCCCCGGCAAGTGGACGGGGAGCCAGATCCTCTCCCACCTCGCCGACGTCGAGCTGGCCGTGGGCTTCCGGCTGCGCCAGGCCCTGGCCGAGCCGGACCACCAGATCCAGCCCTTCGACCAGGACGCGTGGGCCCGCCGCTACGGCGCCCTGGACACGCGGCTGGCCCTCGAGGCCTTCCTCGCCGCGAGGGCCTGGAACCTCGCCCTCGTGCGCAGCCTCTCCGGGGAGGACCTCGCGCGCGTGGCCGTGCACCCCGAGCGGGGGCCGGAGACGGTGGCCGTCATCGTGCGCATGCTGGCCGGCCACGACCTCAACCACCTGCACCAGCTCGAGGCCCTGGCCGCGGCCATCTAGCCCGCGGCCACGCCGGGGGCGGCGCCGCCCGGAGGGGGGGCGGGCTAGTCGAAGACCTTCTCGAAGTCCCCCTGCACGACCATCTCCCGGCCCTGCATCTGGATGAGCCCCTGGCGCTCCAGGTCCTTCAGCATCCGCGTCACCGTCTCGCGCGTGGTGCCGATGCGGTTGGCGATCTCCTGGTGGGTGGCGCGGCGGAAGGCGATGCGCCCGTCCTTCAGCCGCTTGCCCTCCTCGCGGGCCATGTCCACGATGACCCGTGCCACGCGCCCGTAGACGTCGAGGAGGGCCAGGGTCGAGATCTGGTGGTTGGCCCGGCGCAGGCGCGCGGTCAGGATCCGGATGAGGGCACCCATGATGCTCCGGTTGTCGCTGAGCACGGCCTGGAAGTCGTTGCGGTGCAGGGAGAGCAGCTCGCTCTCCTCCACGGCGATGGCGGTGGCGGAGCGCGGCTCGTTGTCCAGGAGCGCCATCTCGCCGAAGAAGTCGCCCTGCCCGAGCATGGAGAGGATCACCTCGCGCCCGTCGTCCCCGAGGATGGTGACCTTGATGCGGCCCTCGAGGATCATGAAGAAGAAGTCGCCTTCCTCGTTCTCGAAGAAGATCACCGCGTCCTTCGGGTAGCGGCGCCGGATGGCATGCCGCGCCAGGCTGGTGATGTCCTGGTCGGTGAGCTCGGAGAAGATCGGAACCGCGCGCAGCAGCTCCTGCTCGTTCATCACGCCCGATCGTACCACCTGGCGCGCTAGGCCGCCGGCCGCGCTTCCGGACCCGCCGAGCCGCCTCAGGGCCCGACGAGACGGGCCAGGGAGTCGATCACGGAGGCGGCCTCCGCTCCCGTGGGCGGACGCCAGGCCTGGAAGGCGCCCTCCGGCGTGAGGTCCATCAGGCCGGCCGCCACCACCCGCGCGGCCGGATAGTGGAACAGGTGGCTGCGCGACATGTCCGTGATGGCGGGGGCGGGCGCGGCGGGATGGCGGACCAAGTCGAGCACGCGCTGCACGGCGCGCGCGAGGTCGCCCCGCCGCGCCACGGCCCCGGGCTGGAAGGTGTGGTTGGGATAGACCGTCATGACGTCGTAGGCCAGCGCCTTCAGGATGTGCTCGCGCGCCCACGACCCCGAGATGTCCACGGCCACCTTGGGCGCCCCCGGAGGCAGGCGGCCCAGGGCGGTGACCTTCACCGCCACCAGCGCGGCCAGGTCGGCGCGGGTGATGGTCTCCGCCCCGGCGATGCGGAGGTACTCCTCCGGCATCCCGCGCATCTCGAGGACGGTTCGCGAGCGGTCGGCCAGGGCCAGCGCCTCCTCGTCCCGCGGATCGCGGGCCAGCAGGCGGCGATAGGCCTCCAGGGCGCCGGCGTGGTCGCCGGACGCCGCCCGCAGCTCGCCCAGCTTCAGCAGCACCTGCCGGTCCTCGGTGGGATCTCCCTCCAGCACGGCCATCGCCTCCGCGGCCTCGCCGCGGCCCGCCAGCAGCTCGGCCAGCTCCAGCCGCAGGCCGGCCACCTCGGGAGCGTCGCCCAGGGCCCGCCGGTAGATGTCGGCCGCCCCGTCGAAGTCGCCGGCCGCCGACTCCGCGCGGGCGGCGGCCATCCGCCGCTCCGTCACCTGGAGGCGGAGCTCCGACAGCCGCCGCTTCATGAGGGCGGAACCGGGGTCGGCGGCCTCCGCCCGCCTCATGAAGCGCAGCGCCGCCTCGGCGTCTCCCGCCTGGAGGGAGGCCTCCGCCGCGCCGTAGAGGGCGGGGGCGTAGTCGCGCGCCGTCTCCACCACCGCCACCAGCGCGCTCCGGGCCTCCTCGACACGGCCGCCGCGCAGGCGGGCCACGCCCAGCCCCGTCTGCGCGGGCACCAGGCCCGGCCGCCGGCGCAGCACCTTCAGGTAGTCGCGCTCGGCGCGCGCGAGGTCCCCCGCCAGCACCAGGTGCCAGGCCTCGTCGAGCGTCTCCTTCTCCTTGAGCGTCACCTCGCCCGCGCGGGGATAGGGATACGGCCATTCGTCGCCGGAGGCCGCGGGCGCGCGCGGCGCGGGCTTGGCGCAAGCGGCGGCGGCCAGCAGGGCGAGGGCCAGCGGGAGCCGGCGCGGGCTCAAAGGAGGTGGTCCCGGTAGTGGGCCAGCAGCCGCTCCGGGAGCTCGGCCTCCAGGCGCACCTCGTCCCCCGACGCCTCGTGGGACACCACGCGGCCCGCGCCGTACACCCCCGCGATGCCCCGCGCGTCCGCGGCGGAGAAGCGCAGGCGCACGCGGCGCGGCGCCAGCTCGAGGCGGGCGGCCATGGCCTCGCGCAGCGCGGCCAGCCCCTCGCCGGAGCGCGCGGAGACGAGGAGGGCGTCCGGGCGCGCCGCCAGGAGGGCGGACGCGCGCGGGGGCGCCACCAGGTCCCCCTTGTTCAGCACGCGCAGGCGCGGAACCTCCGCCGCCCCGATCTCGGCCAGCACCTCGTCCACCGCGGCTTCGCGGTCCTCCACGTCGTCGGCGGCGGCGTCCACCACGTGCACGAGCAGGTCCGCCTCCGTCACCTCCTCCAGCGTGGCGCGGAAGGCCGCCACCAGGGCGTGGGGCAGCTTCTGGATGAAGCCCACCGTGTCCACCAGCAGCACGGCGGCACCCGGGCCCAGGGGTGCCTTGCGCACCAGCGGGTCGAGGGTCATGAACAGCTGCTCGGAGACCGCGGTCCTCTCGCCGGTGAGGGCCGTGAACAGGGTGGACTTCCCGGCGCTGGTGTACCCCACGAGGGCCACCACGGGGGCGTCCGCACGCCGCCGCGCCCGTCGCCGCGTGCCGCGCGTGCGCCGCACGCGCTCGATCTCCCTCTTCACCGACTGGATGCGCTGGCGGATGCGGCGCCGGTCCGTCTCCAGCTTC
>DATBIO010000229.1:0-19392 GCA_036556965.1 Vicinamibacteria bacterium | reverse complement strand
CGGTGGTAGAGGTTGACGGAGCGCACGGGGCCGCGGCTGGCCACCGCGATGCCGGGCACGATGGCGTAGTCGCCGCGCGCGTAGTCCACGGAGGGGATCAGCCCCACGTCGATCTCCCCCCTCTCCAGGGCCTCCCCCACGCGCGCGGGCACGTCCATCACCAGCCGGAAGGCGGGGTCGTCCCGCAGGCCGTACACCAGCGGCGCCGCGTTCAGGTAGGAGACGACGCCCAGCCGCAGGGGCCGGGGGGGCCCGCTCACCATTCCCTGACGACGTTGAAGACGGTGTCGCGCTCGACCGGCCGGCGGCCCGCCTCGCGGATGAGGCGGCAGAGGTCGTGCACGGTCATGGACTGCGCGGTGGGAGCCCCCGCGTCGTGGGCGATCTTCTCCTCCGTGACGGTTCCGTCGATGTCGTCCGCCCCGAAGCTCAGGCCCACCTGGGCCAGGCGCGGCCCGATCATGATCCAGTAGGACTTCATGTGGGGGACGTTGTCGAGGAGGAGCCGCCCCACGGCGATGGCCTTGAGGTCGGCGAAGCCGGTGGTCTCGGGGCAGTCCATGCCGGGGGCCTCCCAGGGCTGGAAGGCCAGTGGGATGTAGGTGACGAAGCCGCCCGTCTCGTCCTGCAGCGCGCGCAGCCGCAGCAGGTGGTCCACCCGGTCCTCCACCGACTCGATGTGGCCGTAGAGCATGGTGCAGTTGGTGGGGATGCCCAGGCGGTGGGCGGTGCGCATCACGTCGATCCACTGCTCCGCGTCCGCCTTCCCGCGCACGATGCGGTCGCGTGTCCCGGGGGCGAAGATCTCGGCCCCCCCGCCGGGCATGGAGTCGAGCCCGGCCTCCTTGAGCTCCGCCAGCACGCGCTCCACCGTCATCCGGTACAGGCGGTGGAAGAAGAAGACCTCCACCGCGGTGAAGGCCTTGACGTGGATGTCGGGCCGCACCCGCTTGATGCCGCGCATCATGCCCGTGAAGTAGGCCCAGGGCAGGTCGGGGTGCAACCCGCCCACGATGTGCACCTCGCGCACGGTGCGGGGCAGCGCCTCCACCGTGCGGAAGATCTCGTCCAGGCCCATGGTGTAGGCACGCGGCTCGTCCCGCTTGGCGGCGAAGGCGCAGAAGTCGCAGGTGGCCGCGCACACGTTGGTGTGGTTGAGGTGGGTGTTCCACACGAAGTAGGCGGCGTCCCCGTGCCGCCGCTCGCGCACGTGGTTGGCCAGCTGTCCGACGGCGAGGAGGTCGGGGCTGCGGTAGAGGGCGAGGCCGTCCTCGAAGTCCAGTCGGCGGCCCGCGAGCACCTTCTCGCGGACCGTCTCCAGGGCGGCGTCCTTGAACCGGGCCTCGACCAGGGCGGTGGCCATCGTCCTCCTCGCACGGGGGTCCCGACGTGCGGCGTTCGCGGGCGGCAGGCTAGCCTAGCATCCGCCGCCGCCCCGGCAAACTGCGCTAGGAGCCGCTCTTCAGCGTGCGCCGCAGGAGGAAATACTCGTTCAGGGGACGGTCGTCGCGCAGGCCGCGCACGCCGGGGGCCGCCGCCACCAGGTCGTCCAGCGACAGCTCCCGGCGAAGGACGGCGCCGAGCTGCCGCCGCACCCCCGGCTGCGGCCCCCACTCCATGAGGTCCTGCGTCGCGGCGGGGGGCAGGCGGGCGGCCAGCACGCGCATGACGGGGACCTTGATGGGCGCGGGCGAGGCGAGGAGGTGGTAGCCCCAGCCCTCCACCGAGCGGAAGGCGCGCAGGAAGGGGAACGACTCGCGCAGGGCCAGCACGAAGGCGGCGCGCGTGGCGGGGTCCTCGCTCCCGTCGCCCGGTATCCACTGCGCCACCAGCCCGTCCGGGGCCAGGCGCCTGCGCACCGCGGCGTAGAACTCGCGCGAGTAGAGCAGGCTCGAGCCCGCCGCCTCGAGGGGAGGGGGCGGATCGATCACCACCACGTCGTAGGTGCTCCGGTCGCGGTCCAGGAAGCGCCGCCCGTCGTCCACCACGATGCGCACGTTGGGGGCGCGGCGCACCGCCTCGCCGTCGTCGTGGAAGAAGGAGAAGAGCTCCGGGACGCTGGGCACGAGCTCCACGGCGGTGGCCTCCATGCCCCAGGAGTGCATCGAGCGCAGGCTCGTCCCCATGCCGAAGCAGATCACCAGCCCGCGCTGCGGAGGCCGGGGCAGGAGGACGAGGGGGACGTGCGCCATCATCTTCGTGATGGGGGTGAGGCTGGTCATCCCGGTGCCGTTCACCAGGAGCATCTTCCGGTACCCGCGCCCGTGCGCCACCACGGTGGCGGTGCCGTCGCGCCGCACCTCCCGGTCCGGGAAGAGGCTCTCGTAGTCCCGGGTGGCGGCGAGGAGGACCACGGACGCGGCGCCGGCCAGGGCCAGGCGCTTCGGGGCCGCCTCGCTTCCTGCCACCAGGGCCAGAGCGAGCAGGGCCAGGGCCAGCGCGCCCAGCGCCCAGCGCTCCCCCAGCCGCGGCAGCAGCACGAACCCGCACAGGAGGGGTCCCACGATGCAGCCCAGCACGTTGACGGCGTAGGCGGACCCGGCCGCCCGCGGCTCGCCGCCGGACCAGCGGTCCACCAGCATGGGCGTCAGGTACCCGAGGAGCGCGCAGAACGGCGCGATGCCCAGGGCGAGGAAGAAGCGGGCGGCGCCGGGGCCGGGCATCGCGGCCATCACGCGCGGATCGAGGGAGGCCAGGGGGACCAGGCCCAGCGGGGCCAGCCAACCGAGCAGCGCCGGCCAGCGCTCGCCCGCCCCGCGCCGCGCGCGGCGCCGGTAGAAGGTGGAGCCCGCGAAGGTGGCGGCCAGGTACAGGGCGAGGACGGTGGCGAAGGTATAGACGACGTTGCCGAGGTAGGGCGTGATGAGCCGCACCCATACCACCTCCAGCCCCATGCTGACCAGGCCGGTCGTGAACAGCGTGGCCAGCACGGCGCGGCGTTGCCGTCCCGGCGCGGCCGCGGCCGGCTCCGCGGGCGGCCCGGCGCCGGCCCCGCGCGGCAGGCGGGCGGAGAGGGCGAGCGCGCCCAGGCCCAGGGCCGCGTTCAGGGATGCGGTGAGCCACAGCGTGCCCCGGAAGCCCAGGAGCTCCACGAGCACGAAGGCGGAGGTGAGGGTGCCGGCGGTGGCGCCCACCACGTTGGCCACGTAGAGGTAGCTGAACGTGCGCTCGCCCGCCTCCGCGCGGCGCAGGGCGGCCAGGGCCAGGGGAAAGGTGGCGCCCATGCAGGTGCAGAACGGCAGCATGACGAGGGCGACCCACGCCCCCGAGGCCGCGTGGAAGGCGAAGGACCCCCAGGACAGCCCGCCGCCGAGGCCCAGCAGCGTGCCGCGTCCCGCCTCGAGCAGGACGGGCACCAGGCCGCCGGAGGCCGCGATGCCGAGCTCCACCAGCGCGTAGGCGCGCAGGGAGGCCGCGGACGAGCGCAGGCGCGGGGCCAGCGCCCCCGCGGCCCAGCTCCCCAGGGCGAGCCCGGACATGAACACGGAGAGGACGATGGCGATCATGGCGGAGGTCACGCCGAAGTGGGCCATGGCCAGCCGCAGCCAGACGACCTGGTAGACCAGGCCGCAGAAGCCGGAGACGAGGAAGAACAGGAAGAAGGTACGCCGGAGGAATCGCACCGCCGTCTGTTTACAGCCCGCGGCCCGCCGGTGCAAACGGTTGCCCTCCGCGCCGCCGGCGAACAGAATCCCGCCGCGTGAGCGAGACCGGCTTCCCCGACCTGCGCACGTTCCTCGACCAGCTCCGCCGCGACGGCGGCCTGGCGGTCGTGGACGCGCCGGTGGACGCACGGCTGGAGGCGGCGGAGATCCACCGCCGGGTGATCGCCGCCTCGGGCCCCGCCCTCCTCTTCACCAACGTCATGGGGGCGGACTTCCCCCTGGTGACCAACCTGTTCGGCACCGCGCGACGGGCGGAGATGGCCTTCGGGGCCCGGCCACTGCGCCTCATCCGGCGCCTGGCCGGCCTCGCGCAGGAGCTGCTGCCGCCCACGCCGCGCCGCCTCTGGGGTGCGCGCGACCTGGCGCGCGAGGCCCTGCGCGTGGGCCTGCGGCGGCGCCGGCGGGCTCCGGTGCGCGACGTGGTGTCTTCCGAGGTGCAGCTGGGACGGCTGCCCGCCCTGACGTGCTGGCCCGAGGACGGGGGGCCCTTCCTGACCCTGCCTCTCGTCTACACCGAGCATCCCGAGACGGGCGGCCACAACCTCGGCCTCTACCGCATGCAGGTCTACGACCACCGCACCACGGGCATGCACTGGCAGATCGGCAAGGGCGGCGGGTTCCACTATGCGGCGGCGGAGGCGCTGGGCCAGGCACTGCCCGTCACCGTCTTCCTGGGCGGCCCCCCCGCCCTGGTGCTGGCCGCCGTGGCGCCGCTGCCGGAGAACGTCCCGGAGCTGCTGCTGGCCTCGCTCATCGCGGGCGGCCGCCTGGGCACCTGCCCGGGACCCGGTCCCCACCCGCTCCTGGCCGAGGCCGAGTTCGCCCTCGTGGGCCGCGTCCCCCCGCACACGCGCGCGCGGGAGGGGCCCTTCGGCGACCACTACGGCTACTACTCGCTCCAGCACGACTATCCCGTCTTCGAGGTGGCCCACGTCGCCCACCGCAAGGACGCCATCTTCCCCGCCACCGTGGTGGGCAAGCCGCGCCAGGAGGACTTCTTCGTGGGCGACCTCCTGCAGGAGCTGCTCTCCCCGCTCTTCCCCCTGGCCATGCCGTCCGTGCGCGACCTGTGGGCCTACGGCGAGACCGGCTACCACTCCCTGGCGGCGGCGGTGGTGCGCGAGCGCTACGCGCGGGAGGCCCTCACCAGCGCCTTCCGCATCCTGGGCGAGGGACAGCTGGCCCTCACCAAGTTCCTGCTCGTCACCGACCAGCCCGTGGACCTGCGCGACTTCGTGGCCACCCTCGAGCACGTGCTCGAGCGCACCGATCCCGCCACCGACCTCTACGTGTTCTCCAACACCTCCATGGACACGCTGGACTACACGGGGCCACGCGTGAACGAGGGCTCCAAGGGGGTGTGGCTCGGCCTGGGGGAGCCGCGGCGCGTGCTGCCGCGCCAGTACGCGCCCGCGGTGCCGCCGCCGCCCTGGGCCGACGACGTCCAGGTGTTCTGCGGGGGCTGCCTGGTGGTGGGAGGACGCCCCTATGCCGAGGACGCCGATGCCGCCGCCCGCGTGGCCGCCCACCCCGCCTTCGCGGAGTGGCCCCTGATCGTCCTCACCGACGAGCCCCGACGCGCCGCGCTCAGCGCCATCAACTTCCTCTGGACGACCTTCACCCGCTTCGAGCCCGCCGCCGACGTGCACGCGGCCGCGCAGCGCGTGGTGCGCCATCACCTGGCCTACGAGGCGCCCATCGTGATCGATGCGCGGCTCAAGCCCGGGTTCCCCCGCGAGCTGGAGGCGGACCCCGCCACCACCGCCCTCGTCGGCGCCCGCTGGCGCGAGTACTTCCCCGGCGGCCGTGTCGAGATGGGTGACTCCCGGCACGCGAGCCTCCACCGCGACTGAGTTTTCGTCACCCTCGCGCGCCGCTGTGACCCGCGTCACTTAAGTGCGCGAAACGGCTGGGAAAAACCTGTTGACGCTCGACTACTTGTTCGTATACTACGGGCCAAGTTTTTCGCCGCTTGAGGACGCGCCCCGACGGCGCTGACAGTCATCCGTCACCGTGGAGCGAACTGGATGAAAAAGCTGCTCGGCGTGTTGGTGGCCGTGGCCCTCCTGCTGCTGCCCCGCGAGCTTCCTCCCTTCATGGCGTACTCGGCCACCCCGCTGGCCGCCCAGGGCCTGCGCCCGGCCCTGCCCACCCTCGAGCCCCCGTTCGCCCGCGTGCACCGTGGCACCGTCGAGCGCAATGCCACCCTGCAGAGCCTCCTCGGGGAGGTGATGCGGCCGGAGGCGATGCACCGGATGGTGGAGGCCGCGCGGCCCCTGCACAACCTTGCGCGCCTCTCCGTCGGCCACCCCTTCGCCCTGACCCTGGGCCCCGACGGGATCCTCACCGCCTTCAGCTACGGCATCGACGAGCTGCGCCTGCTGCGCGTGCGCCGGCAGGGCGACTCCTTCACGGCCCAGGTGGTGACGCGGGACCACGAGGTGCGGACGGAGACCGTGGCCGGCGTGATCCGCTCCAGCCTGTTCGCGGCGGTGGAGGAGGCGGGGGAGAAGGACCAGTTCGCCCTCGACCTCGCCGCCATCTACGAGTACGACGTGGACTTCAACACCGAGCTCCAGCCCGGTGACGCCTTCCGCGTGGCCCTGGACAAGGTCTACGTCGAGGGCCGCTTCAGCCACTACGGGCAGGTCCTGGCCGCCGAGTTCCAGCGCGGCGACCGCCTGATCCGCGCCGTGCGCTTCGAGGCGGCGCGCGGGCCCGAGTACTACACGCCCGAGGGCGTGCCCCTGCGCAAGACCTTCCTGCGCTCGCCCCTCAAGTTCAGCCGCATCAGCTCCCGCTTCACGCGGTCGCGGTTCCACCCGGTGCTGAAGCGCTCCCGGCCCCACCTCGGCGTGGACTACGCGGCGCCGGTGGGCACGCCCGTGCGGGCGGCGGCCGACGGCGTGGTGACGCTGGCGGGGTGGCACGGCGGGTACGGGAAGACCGTCCGCCTGCGCCACGGCCGCGGCCTGGAGACGCTCTACGGACACCTCTCCCGCATCCACGTCCGCGGCGGCCAGCGCGTGGTCCAGGGCGACCTCATCGGCGCGGTGGGCTCCACCGGCCTGTCCACGGGCCCGCACCTCGACTACCGCACGATGAAGAACGGCGTCTTCGTGAACCCCTTGACCATCCAGCCGCCGCCACCCGAGCCCGTGCCGGCCGCCCTGCGCGCCGCCTTCGACGCGGCCCGCGACCGCCAGCTCGCCCTGCTGGGCGTGGCCGGGCCGGTCCTCGTCCAGGCCGAGGCGCGTACGGGCGACGGCCTCTAGGCCCGCGAGGTTCGGGCTGGACAGGGGCGGGGGCCGGTCGTACAGTGGCCTTATGCGTCTGGTCCTCGCCTTCGGCCTCGCCCTGGCCGGCGTCCCGGCCATGGCCGCCCCGCCCTCGGTGTCCCAGTCCGGCGGGCTGGTGGACGTCACCGCCACCGCCACTCCCGTCTCCGAGGTGCTCGACCGCCTGGCCCGCGAGACGGGCATGAAGCTCGTGTACGAGGGCCCGCACCCGCGGACCCTGGTCTCCGTGACCGTCACCGCGGCGACGCCCGCCCAGGCCGTGTTCCGCGTGCTGGAAGGGCTCGGCGTGGGCTACGCCACGCGCCTCGACCCCACGGGCACCAAGGTGGAGTCCCTGCTGGTGGTGGGCTCCAGCGGAGGCCCGCCCCGCGCGACGGGAGCCCCGCCCCCCGCCATGCGCACCTTCGAGGAGAAGCCGCCGCCCCCCGACGACGAGGAGGAGGTGGTCGAGGACGTGGAGGGCAACGAGGAAGAGCCGGCGGAGACGTTCGTCCCGGACAAGGAGGCGCCCGCGATGCCCGCCCCGGTGATGCCCGCGCCGGGCGGGGCGCTCACGCCGCTGACTCCGGGAGCCGGCCTCAGCGGGCCGGGCTTCAACACCTTCCCGGGCTCGCCCTTCGCGGCCTCCCCCGCGGGGCCCGTCGAGCTCCACGTTCCCCAGTCCCCGGCGGAGAAGCCGGCGCCCGAAGAGCCGAAGCGCTAGACAGGGCGGGCCGCCGGCGTCAGCTCGGCGTCGTGGCGCGCGGGTTGGCGGAGGGGGCGGGCGTCGGGCGCAGGCCGCGCCCCGGGCTCGGCCCCGCCCGGGGGACGGGAACGAGCGGTCCCCGGTCCTTGCCCACCAGCCGCGGTTGGCCCGCGGCGAAGATCCACTCGTCGTACCGCGTGCGCCCGTTGAAGACGCGCAGGCTCTTCTCCTTGCTCCGGCTGGCCACCCCCACCACCGCGCCGAAGGCCTGGCCCGGCGTGGTCATCGTCGTCGCTCCCGGGAAGGGGCTGGGCACCGCCTGGGCGAGGGGACTGGGCACCGGGGGCGCGGGCGGGGCGGGCACGCCGGGACGCGCCGACACGGGCGCGGGCAGGGCCTCGCCCGGGCGCACCAGCCTCCACTTGCCGTCCTTCGCGAACGGCTCCTTGTAGAGCCTGCGCAGGTACTTGCCCTGGACCAGGACCTCGAGCGAGGGCGGGGGGGCGTTCCCGTTCTTGCGCTGGTACCGCTCGATGGCCTCCGCGATCTGCGTGCCGCGGAAGAGCAGCTCCTCCTCGCGCATGTCCTTCATGACGTAGCGCCAGGAGGGGACGGCCGCCCCCATGAGCACGAGCATCACGGCCATGCTCGCGATGAGGGCGACCATGGAGAAGCCCCCCGCCGCGCAGGCGGGGGCGGGGAGCGCCGCCTCAGCGCTGGTCGGATTCGTACTTCTGCAGGACCTTCTTGACGTAGGCCTTGGTCTCCCGGTACGGCGGCACCCCGCCGTGGCGGGCCACCGCGCCCTCCCCCGCGTTGTAGGCGGCCAGGGCCTTGGCCAGGTCCCCCTCGTACCGCTCCAGCAGCGTGCGGAGGTGGCGCGTGCCCCCGTCCAGGTTGGAGGCGGGGTCGAAGGCGTCCTCCACCCCCAGGGAGCGCGCGGTGGAGGGCATGAGCTGCATCAGGCCCTGCGCGCCCTTGGGCGAGACGGCCGCGGGCCGGAAGCCCGACTCCACCGCCGCCACCGCGCGCACGAGCGAGGGCTCGAGTCCGTGGCGCCGGGCGGTGTCCTCGGCCATCTTCTCCAGCTCGCTGAGGTCGCGCGCGGGGCCCACCTCGTCCATCACCTCGTCGGGCACGAACCCGCGCACCTCGGCCGCGGGCAGGGAGATCTCGCCGCCTCCCTTGAGCGACAGCCAGACGCTGGCGCCCTCCGCGCGGTGGGAAGCCACCTTGAAGACCTGCCC
The DNA here is from genome assembly GCA_036556965.1 of Vicinamibacteria bacterium. GTDB lineage: Bacteria > Acidobacteriota > Vicinamibacteria > Fen-336 > Fen-336 > DATBIO01. The sequence goes on along the minus strand of DATBIO010000229.1, from coordinate 10,496 downwards.
GTTGGCGAGCAGGGCGAGCTCGGCGCGCGCGGGACCGGCGGCCGCGAGCAGGCCCAGGACGAGGACGGCGCGCCTCAATTGATCACCAGCTCCGTGGTGCCGGAAACGCCGTTGGCGGTGGTGGCGGTCACGACCACGGCGATGCGCGGCGGGCTCGTCTCCGGGTAGACCGTGGTCAGGTAGTCGATGGCCTGGCCGTTGTTGTCGGTGAACCGGGGCTGGCCCCGGCTCTCCAGCGACTCGTGGGTGGCGTTGTTGCTGAGGCTGAAGAACACGGGCACGTTGGAGACGGGGTTGCCGCTCCCGTCGAAGACGTTGGCCGTGATCTGGGCCGTGCGCTGCTCGCGCAGGCGGCTGGGGAAGGCCGAGACGCGGACGCTGGCGGGCCGCGCGCTGCCCACCACGATGTCCACCGTGGCGCTGTTGGCCCCCGCCGCCGCGGTGACGGTTCCCGCGGCCAGCAGGGAGGCGCCGGGGGCGGCGGTGACCGTGGTGCTGGGAGGCGTGATGGTGGAGGGGGGCGGCGCGATGGAGCCGCCCCCGGAGATGGCGGTGCAGCGCGCGGTGCCCGAGCGGCTGTCGGAGACGAAGTTGACCCGCGCCACGCCGTCGTTCGTCTTCCCCTGCTCGTCGATGCGCCCGATGGAGCAGAAGAACTGCACGACGGTGCCGTCGGGCACGGGAGTCCCCGCCGGCTCGTAGACCACGGCCGTGACCACGGAGACGTCGCCGAAGGCGGCCACGAACGGCGGGTTGGCCTGCAGGGTGAGGGTGGAGCCGGGGGGCGCGGTGAGGATGGCCTGGTGGCAGGTCGCCTGCGCGGCGGCCACCACGGCGAGAACGACCGACGAGCGCTTCACCTGCCTTCTCCCTTCACGGCACGACGATCAGGCGCGAGGGACCCGACACGCCGCTGGTCTCGGTCCCGGTGCCGGTGCTCAACGTGAGCGACTCGACGGTCACCGCCGCCGGACCCGGCCGGAGGCCGCGGAACGAGACCGCGGCCACGATGCCCGAGCCCGCAACCCCCGTGGACCGGGTGAAGCGCGCCCGCACGCGGCCCTGCTCCAGCCCGCGTTCCACCCCCACCGACGACCCGTCTATGGTGAGGAGCGTCCCCGGCGAAACCTCGACCGCCTCTATGATAGCCGGGTCGTAGGTCATCACCACCTCCACCCCCGTCAGGTCGCGGGTGTTCATCAGGACCAGCGACACGGAAGCCGACTCCCCCACCCGCAGCGAGGCCTCCCCGGGGCTCAGGGTCGCCGTCAGCGGCCGCAGGCTGCCCGCGGGCACGGCGGGGGGCGCCGCCGGCTCCGTGGGGGTGACGACCTCGGAGGGCGGCGGGGCGGGGGCTTCCGGCACGCCCGCGGGGGGCGGCGGCGAGGCCGGCGCGGCAGGCGGCGGCGAGGCGGGCCCGGCGGGCACGCCCGGCGTGGTCACCGTCCCCCCGCCGCTGGGAGGGGCGGGCACGGGCGCGCCCTCCTCGGGCGCTCCGAAGAGCGGCGGGCGGGCGCTGGGCACGCGCGCCAGCTCCTGCGTGCCCACGTGGAGCGAGCGCAGGTCCGTCTCCGTCAGCTTGGGGGCCCGCACCAGGTGGGGAGTGATGGAGATCAGGATCTCCTGCTCGTCCTGGTTCTTGGCCGTGCCCGTGAAGATGCGGTTGAGGATGGGGATGCTCTGCAGGCCGAGCACGCCGCGGAAGGCGGCGGAGTCACGCGAGGAGAGGAGGCCGCCCAGGAGGGCGGTCTCGCCGTCGCGCACGCGCACGATCCCCTCCACCGTGCGCGTGAGGAAGGTGGGCACGGTGAGCGGGTTGTCGGCGCTGCCCACGTTGCGGTCGTCGCCGAGCAGGCTGAACTCCGCCACCATCTCCAGCAGGATCTCGCCGCTGGCGTTGACCTTCGGGGTCAGCTTCAGGTTGACGCCCACGTTGCGGTACTGGAACGAGGTGGCGGGCTGGAAGCTCCCCACCCCCCCGGGAGCGCTGGCGGTGAAGGTGGTGACGGGCACCGGCACCTCCGTGCCGATGCGCAGGCTGGTGGGCTTGCCTTCGGAGGCGCGCAGGCGCGGGGCGGCCAGGATCTTGACCGTGGATTCCGTCTGCAGGAACCGGGCGATGAGGCTGGAGGGGATGTTGACCACGAAGTCCGCCAGGTTGATGGAGGAGAGCAGGTGGGCGCGCACGCTGGTCAGGCCGCCCTCCACCTCCCCCGCCACCCCCGTGGGGGCGAAGGTCACGGAGGCCGAGTAGTTCGACAGTTCGATGCCGTAGGCCTTGAGCTTGGTGCGGTTGACCTCCAGGATCTCCACCTCCACCAGCACCTCGCCCCGCGCCTTGTCGTTGAGCTGGACGATGCGCTCGGCCATGGCCAGCTGGTCCAGCGTGCCCACGATGTTGAGGGCGGAGAGCGACGGGTTGGAGGCCACGCGGGCCTGCGCCCCCAGCACCGACTTGACGATGGTCTCCATCTCCTTGATCTCGGCGTTCTGGATGTAGAAGGTGCGCAGGAGCACGTCGTCGTAGACGCGGCGCTTGGCCGGCGACTCCGGGATGATGATCATGGTGTTGCGGTCCAGCACCTTGTAGAAGAGCCGGTGGGAGAAGGTGAGCTGGTCCAGCGCCTCCTGGAAGGTCACCCCCTGCAGGCGCACGGTCACGCGCTTGTCGCGGAAGTCCGGGTCGAACAGGATGTTGACCCCCGCCACCTTGCCCAGCGCGTCGAAGACCTTCTCCAGGCTCTGGTCGGGGAAGTTCATGGTGATGGGCGCCGTGCTGCGCGGGGAGAGCACGGGCACGGGGGCGGGCGCCGCCTGGACGCGGCCGCGCATGGCCTCGAAGTCGGCCTGGCGGCGGCGCTCCTGCTCCCGCTCGTCGAAGGCGCGGCGGGCCAGGAACAGCTCGTCGGCGGCCATCTTGTTCGAGGGGTCGTAGCGGGTGGCGATCTCCAGCTCCTCGATCCCCTGCTCCAGGCGGTTGGCGGCCAGGTGCCGACGGGCGGCGTCGAAGTGCATGCGCGCGGCCTGACCGCGCGCGTTCTCGAGCGCGATCTTGTACTGGATGTTGTCGGGGTCCTGCTGGAGGGCCTTGGTCAGTCGCGCCACCGCGAGGTCCCAGTTGCCCTTCTCGCCTTCCTTGCGGCCCTGCCGGTAGGAGGAGCGCGCGCCGCACCCCGCCGCGGAGAGGGCCACCGCCGCCAACAGGACGGCGGGCAGCCATCGGCTCCGTCGAGTCATCATTCAGTTGCCTCGCAGGGGGATGCGGCGCACCTGCCCCGATCCCACCTCTTCCACGTCGACCGACTCGAACCCGATGCGCACGACCCGGAACCGGTTCATCACCGTCTGTCCGACCTGCCCGCTCATCACTTCCTTCTGCTCGCTCATGAACAGCGCCACCTTCTTGCCCTTCTGCTCCATCGACCCGATGTACTTCACGTTGAGGGGGGGGAGGGGCGTGGGGGTGGGCACGGTCACCGGCGGCGGCGTGGCCACGGGGGCCAGCGTGGGCGGAGGCGGAGGAGGAGGCGGCGGAGTGGCGTATCCGAAGATGTCGCGGTCGCCGAGGTCCGGCCGCGGGGGCCGCGCGTGCGCGCGGTCGAGGGCGATGCGGGGCAGGTCGCCCCGTCCCCCCTCGCCCACCGGGGCCTCCGGCCGGCCGCCCGCCCCGCTCACCGCCGGGGACTGCGCGCGCAGGAGGGCGTAGAGGGCGGCCAGGGCCACCACCGCTCCCGCGGACGCCACCACCAGCCGCTCCCTCTTCACCATTCGTTGTAGGGGGTGCCGGCGGTGGAGACCGCGTCGGACGCGCTCTTGACGTCGTAGATGCCGGGCTCCTCCGCGGGGTTGTCGGGGTCCGGCTCCGCGGGCACCAGCTGCCAGTCGGCGGCTCCCGTGATGGGATCCTCGGGGATGCGCCGGAGGTAGCTCTCCTCCACGAGGACCTCCAGCGATGCCGGGTACTTGCCCTTGTCCGCGTAGTACTGGTCGATGAGGTCGCGGAAGCGGTAGAGGTCCTCCTTCAGCACCGACTCGCGCGACTGAACGATGGCGGAGCGGTAGTTGGGCAGGGCGATGCTGACCAGGATGCCGATCATGGACACCACCGCGATCAGCTCCAGCAGGGTGAAGCCGTCCTGCGGCCGGCGGGCGGCGAAGGGGGGCGCGGCCCCGGCCCTCGCCGCGGCGGAGGGCGTGGTCACCATTCCTTGTAGGCCGTCCCGTCCAGGCCCTTGCCCGTGCTGAGCGAGTAGACGTCCCAGACGTTGCTGCCGCACCAGAAGTCGCTGTCCGGCTCGTCCTGGTAGCAGCGCTGTCCCCATTCCGTCTTTCCCGTCATGGGATCCACGGGGATGCGGCGCAGGAACTTGAGCTTGTGGTCGACGCGCCCCACCTGGTTGACCCCCTTGACCAGCGTCTCGAGGTCGGGAGGGTAGCCCTCCGACCCGAGCCGGAGGTCGGTGCCGCCGATCTTCCCCTGGTCCACGGCCTTCTTGTACTCGTCGATGGCCGTGCGCACGACCCTCAGCTCGCGCCGCAGCTCGATCTCCTTCTGGCGGGTCCGGGTCACCTTCGCCAGGGGCAGCACGGCGGAGGCCAGGATCCCGATGATCGCGGTGACGGCCACGAGCTCGAGATAGGTGAACCCCCGCGCGCGTGCCGTCATGAACCCTGTGAACTCGAACGGAAATAGGAGGATAGCACCATGTCGAGCTGCGCCCCGCCGCTCTCGGAGCCCTCCGCCTCGCCGCGCACGGTGACCTGGTCCAGGGTGAGGAAGTGGGGGGAGCGCTCCAGCTGCTCGATGAAGCTGACCACCTCGCGGTAGGTCCCGCTCACGGGCATGGTGATGACGAAGCGGTCGAGGGCCGCGCCCTTGACCGCCTCCACCTTGTAGCCGGCGGGACCCGGCCGCAGGCCGCCCTCGCGGGCCATGCCCTCGATCTCGCGCAGGACGGGGACGAGGGAGGCCGCGCGCGGCGCCACCACCTGGGCGTGGAACCGGCTCGTGTCGGCGGCGTTGGCCTCGAGGGCCTGCGCGTACCGCCGGCGGTCGGCCACCTCCCCGGACAGCCGCGCCACCTCGTCCTGAAGCTGCACCCTCTCCGCGGCCATGCGCTTCTCCTGCACGGTGCGGGGCAGGGTGAAGGCCGCGTACACCACCGCGTTCAGGGCCGCGAGGGCGAGGAGGGCGGCGAGGAGCCGGCGATGGCGGGGGCTCAACGGCGGGCCTCCCGCGACGCCACCTCGTCCGCCGCCTCGGCCGGCTCTTCCTCCGGGGGAGGCGTGGGAGAGGGCGCGGCGGCGGGGGGCGGGGCCGCCGACGGCTCGTAGGTCATGCGGTAGTTGAAGGCCACTCCCTCGCCTCCGCCCGCGTCCTCGTCGGCGCGGCTCACGGGCAGCACCTCCTCGAACTCCGGCCGCTCCTCGAGCACGCGGATGAAGTCGAGGCCGTCCTCGTAGCTGCGCGCCACCGCCGCCATGTCGAGCTGGACCCTGCCCTTCTCCTGGCGCGGGGTGATCGCGCGCAGGCGGACCCCGTCGGGCAGCACCTCCTCCAGCACCGCGAAGAGGCTGGTCCAGGAGAAGGCGCGGCGGTCCACCAGGTCCTTCAGCAGCGCCCACTGCGCGAGGTCGGCGCCGGCCGGCCGCGCGCGCTGGAGGGAGCGCCCCTCCTGGCGCAGGGCGTTGGCCTGCCGCTGCAGCCCCGCCACCTCGTCGCGCAGGGCGGACGTGGAGCCGGGCAGCACCCGCGCCACCAGCACGGCGTGCCACAGGGTCAGGGCGATCAGGACCACGCCGGCCCCGGCCAGGAGCAGGAAGGGCAGGCGCTCGTTGCGGAAGGGGCGCGAGGCGAGGTTCAGGGGCCTCACGAGCGGCTCCCCACCAGGCAGGCCGCCGCCCCGGCCAGGGCCTGGCCCACCGCGCCCACGTGGTCCACGCGCAGGGCGCGCCAGGGCTCGATCAGCTCGGGCCGCATCTCGAGCGGGTCCTCGAGGAGGGCCGCCGCCTGCGCGGGAGGCAGGGCGGCGCTGCGCAGGACGGCGTGGTCGAGGCGGGTCCCCCCCAGGCGCTCGCGGTAGTACAGGATGGTGTTGGCCACCTCGCGCCCCACTTCCTCGCTCGATTGCGCGGGGGGGCCGGTCAGCGTGCGCACCAGCAGCGGCCATTCCCCGCGCGCGAGGAGGAGGGTGACGTAGCCCTCGTCCCAGTTGACGAGCAGGCGGTCGGCCGCGGGCAGGGCGCCGAAGGCGGAGTTCAGGAGGGCGAGGCCACTCAGCTCCACCAGGCCCGGATGCACGCCCACGGCCCGGCACGCCGCCTCGTAGCCTTCCAGCACGGGCTTGTACACGGCGGCCACCACCACCGTGTCCGCGGCGCGGCTCCCGGAGGAGGCGAAGGCCAGGCGCGCGTCACGCACGTCGAAGGGCACCGACTTGCGCAGCTTGAAGCGCAGCAGCTCCTCGGTGGCGGCGCGCCGGCCGCCGGGGACCTCCGGGCCGGGGAGCAGGGCCACCCGCGCCACGGGATCCGGGAGCACCAGCGCGACGCGGTCCGTGGTCAGCGCGCCCGCCCGCTCCAGGGCCGCGCGCAGCACCTCGGCGAAGGTCCCCGCGTCCGCGAGGTTGGGCTCGGTCATGGAGAGCCTGACCACGCCCTCCGGCAGGTCGAGCACCACCGCCGCCCCCAGGGCCAGGCGCCGCCCCTCGCGCGCCAGGCGCACCACGCCGACGGAGCGCGCGCGCACCTCGACCGCGACCATGGGGTACTCGGGGTCCTGGAGGTGGCGGCGCAGCCAGCGACGGCCGCCGGCGCCCAGGGTGGCCAGCCGCGAGGGCGGCGCGGGCGGCGGCACCGCGAGCGGTTCGCCCTCCACCGCCGCGGGGACGGGGGCGGGGAACTCCGTCACGGGACTTCGACGAACGTCACCTTGTTGATCTCGTGCAGGGTGGTCTGCCCGGAGACGGCCCTGTTCACCGCCGACTCGCGCAGGAAGACCATGCCCTCGTCGCGCGCGGCGCGCTTGATCTCGGCGCTGGAGCGCCGGGCCAGGATCAGCTCGCGGACGTGGTCGCTCAGGTCCAGCAGCTCCGAGATGGCCATGCGGCCCTTGTAGCCGGTGCCTCCGCACTCCAGGCAGCCCGCGCCCTCGTAGAAAGGGACCTCGGCGTAGGCCGCGGGGTCGAGCCCGGAGACCACCAGCTCCTCCGCAGGCGGCTTCACCGCGCGCTTGCAGTTGGCGCAGATGGTGCGCACCAGCCGCTGCGCCAGCACGCAGTTGAGGGCGGAGACGAAGTTGTAGGGCTCGATCTTCATGTTGAGGAAGCGTCCCAGCACGTCGATCACGTTGTTGGCGTGGACGGTGGTGAAGACGAGGTGCCCGGTGAGGGCGGCGGCGATGGCGATGTCCGCCGTCTCCGCGTCGCGGATCTCGCCCACCATGATCTTGTCCGGGTCGTGGCGCAGGATGGAGCGCAGGCCCCGCGCGAAGGTCAGGCCCTTCTTCTCGTTCACCGGGATCTGGGTGATGCCCCGCAGCTGGTACTCCACGGGGTCCTCGATGGTGACGATCTTGTCTTCCTCGCTCTTGATCTCGCTGAGGGCCGCGTAGAGGGTGGTGGTCTTGCCCGAGCCCGTGGGCCCCGTCACCAGGACCATGCCGTAGGGCTCGCGGATGAAGCGCCGGAAGCGGGCCAGCTCCTTCTCGTCGAAGCCCAGCACGTCCAGGCGAAGGGAGGCGAACTGCTTGGAGAGGCTCTCCTTGTCCAGGATGCGGATGACCGCGTCCTCGCCGTGCACGGAGGGCATGATGGAGACGCGGAAGTCCACGGAGCGGCCGCGGATGCGGACCCGGAAGCGGCCGTCCTGGGGCACGCGCTTCTCGGCGATGTCCAGCTCGGCCATCACCTTGATGCGGCTGATGATGGTGGAGTGGTGCTCCTTGGCGATGGGCTTCATGGCCGGCTGGAGGACGCCGTCCACGCGGTACTTGATGACCACCTCCGCGTCCCGCGTCTCGATGTGGATGTCGGAGGCGCGCCGGTTCAGGGCGTCGAAGAGCGCGGAGTCGACCAGGCGGATGATGGGCGAGGTGTCGGCCTGGATCTTGTCGATGGACAGGATCTCGGCGGAGTCCTCGTCGCCGCGGACGATCTGGATCTTGAAGGACTCCGAGGCCTCTTCGAGCACGCGCGTGGTGCCCGAGCTGCGCTTGAGCGCCTCCTGGATGGCGGAGGGCGTGCCCACGGCGGGCTGGATGGGCGTCTGCAGGAGCAGGCTCAGCTCGTCCACCACCGGGATGTCGGTGGGGTCGGCCATGACCAGGACCAGGCGCCCGCCCTCGCGGCGATAGGGCAGGAACGTGTACCGGAACATCAGGTCCACGGGCACGGACTGCAGGATCTCCGGGTCGGGAGCGAAGGAGGCCACGTCCACGTAGTCGAGGCGGTAGCGCTCGGCCAGGGAGCGGGCCTCCGCCTCCTCGGCGGCGGGGTCGAGCGGCTGGTCGGCGGCCTTGGCCGGCCGCCGCGGGCGGGCCACCGGGCGGCGGGGGGCGCCCGGCTCCCCGACCTCGTCCTCGAAGGTGTACGCCTCCTCGAGGACGGGGAACTCCTCGTCGAACTCGGCGCCCGGGGACCGCTCCCCCCCCTCCGGAGGGGGGACGAGGGCGAGGCCCCGCGCGCCTTCCGCGGGCTTCTCGGGCGGCGTGGCGCCTCCGTTGAGGTCACCCTCGGCGGCCGCCCGGGCTCTTTTCTTCGCCATCGTCCCCGTCAGACTAACACCTCGGGCGCGCCGCCACTAACGGGCCTGGATGGCCGAAATCGCTTGGAACAGCGGAAGATAGAAGGCCAGGAGCATCCCCGCGACGATGAAGGCCATGAGCACGAGCAGCACGGGCTCCACCAGGGCCATGACCGTGGCCAGGCGGTTGCCCATCTCCTCGTCGTAGAAGTCCGCCACCGCGCTCAGCATGTCCCCCAGGGCTCCCGTCTGCTCCCCCACCTTGACCATCTCCAGGGTGAGGTTCTCCACCACGCCGCTGGCCTCGAGGGCCGTGGTCAGGCTCTTTCCCTCGCGGACCAGGGGCGTTGCGGAGGTTACGGCCAGGGCCACCGCCTTATTCCCCACCGAGGCCGCCGCCACCTCCATGGCCTGGACGAGGGGGAGGCCGCCGGCCAGGAGCGAGGAGAGGGTGCGCGCGAGCTGGCTGGTGGCGTACATCCGCATCAGGTGGCCGACGTAGGGGATGCGCAGGAGGAGGCGGTCCAGCACGGCCTGGCGGCCCGGCCGGCGGATCCAGTAGACGAACCCGGCGACCCCTCCCCCCAGGAGCAGGACCAGCCAGAGGAAGTGGGCGCTGACCACCGAGGCCACCGCCATCAGGACGCGCGTGACCAGGGGCAGCTCGACCTCGAAGTCCCGGTAGAAGTCCTCGAACTGCGGGATGACCTTCACCACCAGGATGAAGACGAGCACGAGCATCATGCCCACCAGCACCGCGGGGTACACGGCGGCCGACACCGCCTTCTTCTTGAGGCTCTGCGTCAGGCGTAGGTAGTTGGCGAAGCGGCGCAGCACGTCCTCCAGGGCCCCGCTCCGCTCGCCCGCCACCAGGCTCGCGGACAGGATGGGAGGGTAGAGGTCGCCCTCGGCGCGGAAGGCCTCCGAGAGCGCCTGTCCCGACTTGACGCGCTCGCGGACGGCGGTGAGCGACCGCCGGAAGGCGGCGTGCCTCTGCCGCTCGAGCATCACGTCCAGCGACTGGAGCAGGGGCAGGCCCGCCTTGAGCAGGGCGGCCATCTCCTGGCCGAAGATCAGCAGCATGTCGTCGGAGATGCGCTGCCCGCCCGGGCGCAGGCCCTTGAGGCCGAGGCCGTGCCGGATGGCGAAGAGGTAGTAGCCGCGCTGCTCGAGCTCGGCGCGGAGGGCGGCCTCGTCGGTGGCCGAGAACCGCTCCTCGACCACCTCACCCGAAGGCGTGCCGACCTTGCAGACGAATTCCATGCCCAGGACTACGGTTCGGAGGGCCCGTGTCTTCCTCGCCGCGGCCGTGTGGACCCCGACCGTAGCCCGCGGTCAAAATAGCAGGTAACGCTGAGATGTCAAGGACTTACGGCCATCGGGTCCCCCGGTGGCGCCTGCCCCCTGAGCCTTTCCGGCTGCCGATGGCGCCTTAGTCCGTGGGGACGGGCGCATCGTCCGTCCACCCATGCCTCGAGGGGGAAGCCCGATGTCCAGGACAACCTACGCAGAGATCGGCCGATGGCCGCGGCGGGCGCTGCTCGCGGCGGCCTTCCTGGGAGCGGTCACGGCCCACGCCCAGTCGCGCACTCCGCACGTCGTCCTGGTGGCCGGGGGGCTGCGCGGGCAGTTCTACCAGTGCCTGGACTACTACATGAAACAGGGCTTGCCCATGCGTCAGGCGGTCCAGCAGTGCCAGCTCGCGGACCTCGTTGCGCCGGTAGGAAACGGGGCGTTCGGGGCGGACCTGTTCG
>DATBIO010000228.1:0-10953 GCA_036556965.1 Vicinamibacteria bacterium | reverse complement strand
AGTCCTTTCCCGTCGCGCCGTCCCAGGCCACGGGCCGCGCGTTCGAACCGGCGCCGCGCCTCGGGCGCGGGAGCGTAGTCGCCGAGGGCCACGGCCAGGGCCAGATGGCGGCCGCCGTCCCGGATCATGAGCTTCCGCTCCACCGCGGAGCCGAGAGAGTCCTCCACCTCCGCCTCCCCCCGGCCGTGGCGCGCGGCCAGGGTGCGCACGTCGGTGGCGGCGTCGCAGCCCAGGTAGAGGTCCCGCTCGAGGCCGTCGAGCACGTGCAGGGGCCCGCGCGCGGCGGGACGCAGGTCCCAGACCAGCAGCCGCCCGCCCACGTCCACGGAGAAGAGGGCGCTGCCCTCGGCCGATCTCTGCCAGCCACGCAGCGCCCGCCGGAGGGGGGCCACGTAGGCCGCCACCTCGCGGGGCTCGAGGTAGCGGAAGGAGAAGTAGTAGGCGAGGTTGCGCAGCGCTTCCTCGGGGAGGCCGCGGTACACGTGGCGGTACGGCGCGAGCGGCTGCAGGTCCGTCAAGCCGAGGCGCTCCGCCTCCACGAAGTTGGGGCTGAAGCGGTCCAGGCGGATGTCGCCGCACCCGACGGGGGCGGCGAGGTGCGTGAGGAGGGGCACCAGCTCCGCCATGCGCGTGTACTCGGCCGGGTCCTCGCCCGGGAAGCCCCACAGGATGTTCCAGGACGGGTGGACGCCGAGCTCCCGGCACCACTTCAGGAGCTGGACGTTCTGCAGGCCGGTCACGCCCTTCTTCATGAGGCGCAGCACGGAGGCGCTGAGGCTCTCGATGCCGGGCTGGATGGTGCGCACGCGGGCCTGGCGCAGGAGCCGCACCTGGTCCTTGCGGAGGTTGGACTTGGTCTCGTAGAACAGGTCGAGGTCGAGGCCGCGGCGGGCCAGCGCGGGCAGGAAATCCTTGAAGTAGGCCAGGTCCAGGATGTTGTCCACCACCTGCACGTCGCAGCCGGGATGGCGCCCGGTGATCTCCTCGAGCTCGCGGAGCGCGCGGCCCGCGGACTTGCTGCGGAAGGCCATGGTCGTCCCGTTGAGGCCGCAGAAGGTGCAGTGCATCTTCTCGCCCCACCAGCAGCCGCGCGAGGACTCGAAGAAGAGCCCGGGCTGCCAGCGCGAGCGGAAGCGGCTCTGCTCGAACTGCGCGAAGTAGTCGGAGAAGTCGGGCACGGGCAGCGCGTCCATGTCCACCACCATGGGCGCGGTGTCGAAGCGGCCGCGCGCGAACTCCGCGGCCACGCCCGTGGGCGTGCGCACGCCGGGCAGTCCCTCGAGGGCGCGCCCGTCCAGGGCCCGCTCCACCAGCTCGGGGAAGACGACCTCCGCCTCCCCGGAGACGACGGCGTCCACGAAGGGGTACTGGCGCACGGTCTCCGCGCCCATGACCTCCTCGCAGTTGGCCCCGCCCATGACCACCACCGTCCCCGGACACGCCTCCTTGATGCGGCGGGCCAGGGCCAGGGAGGCGGCGTGCTGCTGGAAGATGCTGGTGAAGCCCACCAGCCGCGGCCGCGCCGCCGCCACCTCCTCCAGGCATTCCTCGAGGAAGGACTCGACCGCCGCGCGGGCCTTCAGGATGCGCGCGATCAGCTTCTCCGAGACGGGCGGGCGCCCGCGCGTGTCGCTCCAGGCGCCCCCGCCGCGCAGGACCTCGTCCAGGTAGCGGCGGTCGTCGCGGGGCGAGGACGCGGCGAGGGCGCCGCTGAAGATCCACTCCCCGGCCAGCTCGCGGATGGAAGGCCGGCCGTCGGAGGCGATCTGGCTGTACAGCGACTGCCCCACGATCTCCGCGAAGCGGATGGAGAAGTAGCGCACGTGGGCGCGCCGCCCGTGGCGGGCGAGCAGGGCCTGCAGCAGGGAGAGGGCCAGGGAGGGTGAGAACACGGGACCGAAGGGCATGGACACGAGCAGCACTTCGAGGTCGCTCGTGCCGCGCTGTGCTCTCGGGGCGTGCACCCGGGGGTCATTGTGGAGGCGAGCGCTGGTATGTCAAGGGAGAATCGTGACAGGCTCCCAGCCCATGGAGGACGCCCCATGAAGCTCGCCGCGCTGCTCGTCCTGGCCGGCCCGGCCCTGGCCGCCGCCCAGAGCCCGCTGTCCGTCGGTCCCGTGACCGCGCGCCCCGGCGAGACGGTGTCGGGATGGCTGGAGGTGCCGGCGGGGGTGGACGCGGGCACGCGCATCCCCGTCAGCGTGGTCCACGGCGCGAAGCCCGGCCCCGTGCTCGCCCTCATCGCGGGCACGCACGGGTACGAGTACACGTCGGTGATGGCCCTGCCGCGCGTGCTCCGGCGCCTGGAGCCGGCGCGCATGAGCGGGTCCGTGATCCTCGTGCACATGGCCAACCCGCCGTCCTTCTACGGCCGGCGGATCTACTACAGCCCCGACGGCAAGAACCTCAACCGCGTCTACCCGGGCACGGCGGACGGCACCGTGAGCGACCGCATCGCCCACGCCATCACCACACAGGTCATCGAGAAGGCCACCCACGTGGCGGACATGCACTGCGGCGACGGCAACGAGTCGTTGCGGCCCTACTCCTACTGGCAGATCGGGGGCGACGCCGCCGTGGACCGCGCCACGCGCGACATGGCCCTCGCCTTCGGCCTCGACCACATCGTGGTGGACCGCGAGCGGCCGCGGGACCTGGCCCGGAGCATGTACACCTCGAACACGGCCATCCTGCGCGGCAAGCCCGCCATCACCACGGAGTCGGGGGGCATGGGGCTCACCGACGAGGTCTCCGTGGCCGCGCAGGAGGCGGGCGCCCTGAGCCTGGTCCGCCACCTGGGCATCATGGACGCCCCCTCCGTGGCCGTGGACAAGCCGGTGTGGTTCGACGGCACCGAGGTCCTGCGCGCGCCCGTCACCGGCGTGTGGCTGCCGGTGGCGGAGAAGATGCAGTCGGTGGCCGCGGGCACCCTGGTGGGACGGATCACCGACCCCTTCGGCGCCGTCCTCCGCGAGGTGCGCGCGCCCTTCGCGGGCGAGCTGCTCTACGTGGTGGGCACGCCCCCGGTTACCGAGGGCGAGCCGCTGGCCTTCGTGGCGCGGCGGGCCGCCGAGGAGCCGAAGTAGCGCGCCGACGGCCGGCTACGGCCGGTCGATGGAGACGCTCCCGTTGGTGGTGCGGATCCGCAGCTCGGGCCCGCCCCCGGCGAGGTCGAGGCTGAGCGTCTTCCCGATCGAGCCCTGGAGGGTCACCGGGAACCCGACCTTCATCCGGCCGTTCACCGTGCTCACCTGCAGCCGGGCGCGGTAGGTCTCGTCCACCTCGACGTGCAGGCCGCCGTTGGTGGTGGTGGCTTCCAGCCCGTCCCCGCTCCAGCCGTCGCCGGTGAGGCTCAGGTGGACGCCGCCGTTGACGGTGCGGGCGTCGACCTGTCCTCCCAGGCCGGACAGGTGGAGGCCGCCGTTCACCGCGTCCAGGCGGGCCACGCCCGTGGTGTTGCGCAGGGTGATGCCGCCGTTGCCCGTGGTGAGGCGCAGCTCGGTGGCGCGCGGCACCTGCAGGCGGAAGCTGGCGTGCCAGCCCCGCCGCCCGCGGGTCTGCGGGCCGGTGGCGCGGATCGTGCCGTCGGTCTCGATGCGCACCTGGGAGGCCAGGGCGCGCGCCTCCTCGTCGGTGGCGCCGCGGCCCTCCACCTTGACCCACAGGCGGGCCTGGGTGCCGTCCACTCCCTCCACGGCGATGCCGCCGTTGGGCTCGGCGTCCACGGACACGCTGCGCACGGCGCCGAGGTCGATCTCCCTCACGTCGCAGTGGCGAGCCTGGTCGTCGCCGCCGTGCTGATCGCACCAGTCGCGCGTGTCGCTGACGGGGCCGCTGCCGAGGGCGAGGACGAGGGGAAGGGCGGTCAGGAGCATGGGCGTTGCCTCCGGGGATAAGAGACGCCGGCCCGGGCGGTTTGGTTGGAAGCGGGGCCTCCCCTTCCGGCCCGGGCGAGGCCCCGTCCGACGGGCCTACTCCGGCGCCCAGACCGGCAGGCGGCCCGGCGTCCAGGGCGCTCCCGCCGTCTCCATGCGCTCCTCCAGCCGCCTCAGGTCCTGGTCGAGGAGGGTGCGCAGCGCGGCCAGCTGGGTGGCGAAGGCCCGTGCCGCGATGTCGTAGCCGCGGCGGCTGGTGGTGGTGGGGGCCGCGCTCGAGGTCCACTGCGTGCCCACGATGGTCTGCACGCGGTCGAGGATGGCCGGGGGCTGGGGCTCGTTGCGACGCCGCAGCACCTCGTCGCCCTCCAGCGCCCGGCGCACCGCGCGCAGCCGGGCCGCCAGCGCATGCGCCTCCGCGGCCAGCTCGGCGGGCGCCGAAGGCGTGTCCAGGAGCGCCTTCTCCACGAAGCGGAGGCGCTCCTGCGCCTGCTCGGCCGCCGCCGCCGCCCCCATGGCCGCGCGCTGCAGCCGCGCCGTCTTGCGCAGGAAGGCATCGAGCTCGCCCCGGTCGGAAGCGGACAGGGGCGAGGAGCGCACGGCGCGCGCCGCGAAGGTCTGCGGCTCGCCCAGCGGGGTCAGCACGCCGTCCACGCGCCGGGCCAGGCTGACGCGGTAGGTGCCGGGCACGACCATGGGCCCCCGCGGGGGGTCGTTCCACGGGATGTCGCGCGTGGGGCCCTGGAGCCGGGTGGGCTCGGCGGGCGGGAAGCGCAGGTCCCAGGCCACGCGGCTGAACCCCGCCTCCACCGGCCCCGTGAGGCGGCGCACCACCTGGCCCTCGGCGTCGGTGACGGTGAGGACCACCGCCGGCTCGACCTCGTCCGCCTCCGCGCGCAGCTCGGCGGGAGTCGGGTAGGGCGGCACCTCGCCCTTCTTGTCCGCCTCCTTCTCGCGCGCCTGGCGCGCCTTGCGCCGCGAGAGCAGCGGCTCGTGCAGGTAGTACGTGAACACCGCCCCGAAGGGCGGGTTGGAGGCGGCGTAGAAGGAGTCGCCCATGAACCCCTTGCCGCGGAACCCCAGCTCCGTGGCGGGGTGGAACATCCAGGCGTCGCGCACGGGGAGGAGGGCGGCCTCGCGCTGGAGGGCGGCGCCGTCGAGGAGGCGGAGGGGACGGTAGTCGTCGAGCACGTAGAAGCCGCGGCCGAAGGTGGCGAGCACGAGGTCGTTCTCGCGCCTCTGGACGGCGATGTCGCGCACGGCGATGGTGGGAAGCCCGCCCTTCAGGCGCACCCAGGCCCCGCCCCCGTCGCTGGTGAAGAACAGGCCGAACTCGGTGCCCGCGAAGAGCAGCCGCGGGTTCACGTGGTCCTCCGCCAGCGCGTAGACCGTGCCCCGCGCGGGCAGGTCGGCGGCGATGGAGGTCCAGGTGCGCCCGCGGTCGGCGCTGCGCAGCACGTAGGGCTTGAAGTCCCCCTCCTTGTGGTTGTCGAAGGCGGCATAGACGACATCGGCGTCGTGCTGCGAGGCTTCCAGCCTGCTCACGTAGGACCGCTCGGGCACGCCGGGGAGGCGCTCGATGCGCCGCCAGTTGGCCCCCCCGTCCTCGCTCACCTGCACGAGGCCGTCGTCGGTGCCGGCGTAGAGGAGGCCCTCCACCTTCGGCGACTCCGAGAAGGAGACGATGTTCCCGTAGAACGACGTGCTGGCGTTCTTGGCCACCGCGTCCGCCGGCCACACCCTGCCCATCACGGGCAGCCGGTTGCGGTCGATCTGGCGCGTGAGGTCGGGGCTCACCGCCTTCCAGGTGTCGCCGCGGTCGTCGCTGCGGAAGACGCGCTGCGCCGCGAAGTACAGGCGGGTGGGGGAGTGCGGGCTGATGAGCAGGGGCGAGTCCCAGTTCCAGCGCAGGGCCGCCTCGCCCTCGTCCTCCTGGGGCTGGATGGGCGTGTTCTCCCCCGTCCGCCGGTCCACGCGGTCCAGGCCGCCGTACTGCGCCTGGGCGTACACGGTGTCGGGGTCGCGCGGGTCCACGCGCGGCTGGAAGCCGTCGCCGCTGCGGAACACCTCCCAGTGCACGTTGGTGATGCCGTGGTCGGAGAAGGTGCGCGAGGGCCCTCCCACCGTGTTGTTGTCCTGGGTGCCTCCGTAGACGCGGTAGGGGACGCCCTCGTCCACCGCCACCCGGTAGAACTGGGTCAGCGGCATGTTGTCGAAGAAGGTCCAGCTGGCGCCGCGGTCGAAGCTCTCGTAGATCCCGCCGTCGCAGCCCACGCGGTAGTGGTCGGTGTCGGCGGGGTTGACCCACATGACGTGGTTGTCCACGTGCTTGTTCTTCTCCCCGAGGTCGCGGAAGGTCTTGCCCCCGTCGTCGGTGACCTGCAGGAAGACGTCCATGGAGTAGACGCGCTCGGGGTCCTTGGGGTCGGCGAAGATCTGGTTGTAGTACTGCGGCCCGTCCGGCACGTAATCGCTGCGCTTCTCCCAGGTGGCGCCGCGGTCGGTGGAGCGGAAGAAGCCCCCCGCCTTGTTCGCCGCCTCCACCACCGCGTAGACCACGTGGGGCGCCGTGGGCGGCACGGCCAGCCCGATGCGGCCCAGGTCCTCCTTGGGCAGGCCGCTGGCCAGCTTCTTCCAGGTGCGCCCGGCGTCCGTGGTCTTGTAGATGGCGGACTCCGGGCCCCCGTCGATGAGGGTGAAGACGTGCCGCCGGCGCTGGTAGGCGGAGGCGTACAGGGTGTCGGGGTCGTCGGGGGCCATGACCAGGTCGCTGGCCCCCGTGTGCTCGGAGACCTTCAGGACGTGCTCCCAGGTCTTGCCCCCGTCCGTGGTCTTGTAGACGCCGCGGTCGCCCCCCGGCGCCCAGAGCGGGCCCTGGGCGGCCACGTAGACCACGCTCGAGTCGCGCGGGTCGATCACGATCTCGCCCACGTGCTCGGAGGCCTTGAGGCCCATGTTCTGCCAGCTCTTCCCCCCGTCCTCCGACTTGTACACGCCGTCCCCGTAGCCCACGCTGCGCTGGCTGTTGTTCTCCCCCGTGCCCACCCACACCACGGCCGGGTTGCGCGGGTCCAGCCTGACCACGCCGATGGAGTACGAGCCCTCCTGGTCGAACACGGGCGTCCAGGTGGTGCCGGCGTTGGTGGTCTTCCAGACCCCGCCCGAGGCCACCGCCGCGTAGTAGGTGGCGGGATCGCGGGGGTCCACGGCCAGGTCCGCGATGCGGCCGCCCGTGGTGGCGGGGCCGATCGAGCGGAAGGCGAGACCGCTCCAGGTGGCGGCGTTCATGCCGCCCACCTTCTCCTCGGGCGCGGCCGCCTTGGCCTTGTCCGCTGGCCTCTCCGCCTTGGCCTTCTCCGCGGCCACGGCTCGCGGGGCCGTCCCGGGGGCGGCCAGGCCCAGTCCCAGCAGCCACGACAACGACTGGCTCCGCCTGCGCATCGAGGGTAGACCTCCTGTCGGCCTTATAGGGGCGGCGCGCCGCCCGCGACTACCACGTTCTTGATCGGCCTCTACGCGGCGGCGAGGGCGGCCTCGAGGACGTCGAGCCCCTCGCGCAGCTCCTCGTCCGTGACGACCAGCGGCATGAGGGTGCGCAGGACGTTGCCGTAGGTGCCGGCGGTGATGGTGACGAGGCCGCTCTCGTAGCAGCGCCGGGCCACCGCGTTCGCCTGCTCCTTGCCCGGGGCGCGGGTGGCGCGGTCGGCCACCAGCTCCACCGCCCACATGGCGCCCAGCCCGCGGACGTCGCCCACCACGGCGTAGCGCTCGCGCCAGCGCGCGGCCCGCTCGGCGAAGGCGCGCCCCACCGCCGCCGCGCGGGCGAACAGCGCACCTCTCTCCATCTCGTCCAGCACGGCCAGGGCCGCGGCCAGGGACACGGGGTTGCCCCCGAAGGTGCCGCCCAGGCCGCCCACGCCGGGCGCGTCCATCACCTCCGCGCGCCCGGTGATGGACGAGAGGGGGAGGCCGCCCGCCATCGACTTGGCGGCGATGAGGATGTCGGGGACCACGCCGCTGTGCTCCACCGCCCAGAGCCGGCCCGTGCGGCCGTAGCCGGTCTGCACCTCGTCCGCGATGAGGAGGATGCCGTGGCGCGCGGTCAGCTCGCGCAGCCGGGGCAGGTACTCGCGCGGCGGCACCACGAAGCCGCCCTCGCCCAGCACCGGCTCCACGATCACCGCCGCCACCTGCTCCGCGGCCACGTATCTCTGGAAGAAGTCCTCCAGGGCGTCCACGCAGGCCACCCCGCAGGACGGATAGGCCAGGTGGTAGGCGCAGCGGTAGCAGTAGCCGTAGGGCGCGCGGTAGACCTCGGGGGCGAAGGGGCCGAAGCCGGCCTTGTAGGGGTGCACCTTGGAGGTGAGGCTCATGGCCAGCAGCGTGCGGCCGTGGAACCCGTCCTCGAAGGAGAGCACGGCGGAGCGGCCGGTGGCCGCGCGCGCGATCTTCACCGCGTTCTCCACCGCCTCCGCCCCCGAGTTGGCGAACATGGTCTTCTTGGCGAAGTCGCCGGGCACCAGCCCGTTCAGCCGCTCGGCCAGCCTCACGTAGGACTCGTAGGGGGTGACGTGGAAGCAGGCGTGGGTGAGGCGGCCGAGCTGCGCGCCGGCCGCCCGCGCCACCGCCTCGTTGGCGTGGCCGACGTTCAGGCAGCCGATGCCCCCCGCGAAGTCGAGGAACCGGTTGCCGTCCACGTCGGTGAGGGTGGCTCCCGCCGCCTCCGCCACGAAGACGGGCGTGGCGTGGAAGGGGCCGCGCGGCACCGCCGCCTCCCGGCGGCGCATCAGCTCGCGCGAGCGCGGGCCGGGGACCTCGGTCACGAGCCGGATGGCGCTCACTTCATCTCGCGGGCGATCTCGTCGAACACCTCGAGCATGCGGTCCACGTCCTTCTCCGTGTGCTGCACGGACACCGTCCACTGCTCGTCGTAGCACTGGGCCTGGGGGATGACGCCGCGGTTGAGGTTCATGTGCCAGTAGCGCCAGAAGGCGTCGAAGTCCTGGTCCAGCCACTCGCGGTAGTTGGTGGGAGGGGTCTTCCGCCAGTACACGGTGCCGTTGGCGCCCACGTTCACCGCGCACCAGGGGTGGCCGTGCTTCTTGATGATCTTGTTGTGGCCCTCGGCCAGGGCGTCGCCCAGCCTCGTCAGCCGCGGGAAGGCCTCCGGCACCAGCACCTTCTCCAGCGCCGTCATGCAGGCGGTGGTGGCCAGCGGGTTGCTGGCGTAGGTGCCCGCGTGGAAGGAGCGGAAGGAGGCGATCTCGTTCATCAGCTCCCGGCGGGCGCCGAAGGCGCCCAGGGGCAGGCCGCCCCCGATGGCCTTGGCCATGCACACGATGTCCGCCTTCATCTTGAAGTGCTCCTGCGCCCCGCCCCAGGCCAGCTTGGCCGCCGTCTTCACCTCGTCGAAGACGAGCAGGCTCCCGAACTCGTCGCACAGCGCGCGCAGCTCCTGCAGGAAGCCGTCGCGCGGGGCCATGACCCCCACGTTCATCATCACCGGCTCCACGATGATGGCCGCCACCTCGTTCTCGTGGCGCTCCATCAGCTCGCGCACGCCCTTGGCGTCGTTCCAGGTGGCGACCAGGGTGTTCTGGGTGCTGAGGGCGGGGATGCCGTGGCCCACGGCCAGGGGCTTGGGGTGGCGGACGTGCCCCACCTTCGACGCGGGCGGCTTCACGGACACGAGCACGGTGTCGTGGCCTCCGTGGTAGCCGCCCTCGAACTTCAGCACCTTGTCGCGGCCGGTATAGGCGCGGGCCATGCGCAGGGCGTGCATGGTGGACTCGGAGCCGGAGTTGGTGAAGCGGACCTGCTCGAGGGCGAAGCGCTCGCTCAGCAGCTCGGCCGCGCGGACCTCGCGGTCGTGGGGCATGCCGTACAGCGTGCCCTCGCCGGCGGCGCGGGCGAGGGCCTCCACCATGACGGGGTGGGAGTGCCCGACCATGAGGGCGCCGAAGCACATCGAGAAGTCGGTGTACTCGCGCCCGTCCCGGTCCCACATCTTGGCGCCCTGGGCGCGCTCGATGTAGATCGGGTAGGGCTCGTAGGTGCGGAAGTTGCTGGAGACGCCGAGCGGCAGCACCTTCTCCGCGCGCTCGTACAGCTCGCGGCTCTTCCTAGTCTGCGCGTGGTAGCGCTCCAGCTCGGCGGCGTGCGTGGTCATGGAAGCCTCCTCGGGGCCGCTTTGGGCGGCCGCATCAAAGAAAACGGGAGAAGAGGCTCAGCGCGCGGCGTCGTCGCGCGGGGACGGCAGGTACGGGTGCTGGAGCGAGCGGCTCACTTGCGCTTGAGGAGCAGCCAGCCCAGCCACACGGCGCCCGCCACCATGATGGGAACCGTCACCTCGCGGTACTGGCGCACGATCGCGGAGATGAGGGCGAACAGGATGAAGATCGATGCGGGCAGGAAGAGGCCTGCGCCCGCCTTCGGCGCGGGGGCGGCGGCATAGGGATCGTCGCGGCGAAGGGTCGTTTCGTCCATACGTCCTCCGGCTCTGGAGGACTGTAGGCCCGCGCTTCCGGCGCTGTCAAGGGTGTCGGGCACGAGGCGTGGGGATTACCACGCGCGCGTGCCCGGGATGCGTAGCTCTACGGCAAGTTCACCAGGTATCCGGAGACACTGGCGGTGAACGCGGCCGTGGCCGTGTGCGAATCACGATCGGCACAGACTTGCACGCTCGACGGGCCCTTCGCGTACAAACGAGTGGCTTGTCCCACCACGAAGAAGGAGTGGGTTGGCGTTGTCGCCGAGCTGGTCGAAGGGAAGAAGTGGGCAGGTCCGAGACCGTCCCCGATGTCGGGGCTGATTCGAAAGTTCGGCATGGACTGGCCAAGCGGCAGGAGGCCAAATCCCGAAACGTACTCCATGACCAGCATCTTGTCGGCAGGAACGGAGAATGCCGTACAGCCGCCAGCTTCACCGGCGGCGAAACTGCCGGTAACGCTGACCTGGAACGGCTGTCGCGCAGGGTTGTCCGTATCCCGCGTGGGGACCGGAGCCTTCGCCGTGTTGACGACGATGACCTCCTTGTCGGCGGCCAGCACTTGTGATCTCGGGACCATCACCATCAGCG
>DATBIO010000227.1:0-25613 GCA_036556965.1 Vicinamibacteria bacterium | reverse complement strand
ACAACATCACGCCCGGGGAGTGGTTCCTGGGCTTCCACCCGCACCTGGCCGGCCTCTGCCACCACGGGCGGCGCGAGCTGTCCGCCTTCGCCGCGCGCACCCTCCTCGGCCTGGGGGACAGCGAGTACAACCGGCGCGAGCTGGAGGCGGCGGGCTACGCGCGGACCGCCGTGCTGCCCATCGTCCTCGACCTCGAGCGCTACCGGCGCCCGCCCTCCCCCCTGGTGGCGCGCCTCTACGGCGACGGCACCGTCAACGTGCTCTTCGTGGGGCGCATGATCCCCAACAAGCGCATCGAGGACCTGGTGCGCACGTTCGCCGTCTTCCAGCGCGCGGTGGAGCCGCGCAGCCGGCTGCTCCTGGTGGGCGACTACCGGGGCCACGAGCGCTACTACGACCGCCTGCAGGAGATGGTGCACGCCCTCGGCGTGCGCGACGTGGTGTTCGCGGGCCACGTGGACCACGACGACCTGCTGGGCTACTACCGCGCGGCCCACCTGTTCCTGTGCCTGAGCGAGCACGAGGGCTACTGCGTACCGCTGGTGGAGGCCATGCTCTTCGGCCTGCCCGTGATCGCCTACGACGCGGGCGCGGTCAAGGAGACGCTGCGCGGGGGCGGCCTCCTCCTCGCCGAGAAGCGGCCGGAGGTGGTGGCGGAGCTGATGGGGCGCGTCCTGCGCGACGGCGCCGTGCGGCGCGCGGTCCTCGCCACCCAGGAGCGCGCGGTGGAGCAGGTGCGCGCGCAGGACTTCGGCGCCCTCCTCATGGACCGGCTTTCGCCGGTGCTGACGTCTTGATGAGGAGGCGCTTTCCGCAGTGGAGGCTCTCCTCTTCGTTCGATGATGACCAGGCCGGAGCGAGGACGCCTTGAGGATTGACCAATGGGTCCCCGCTCTCCACCGTGGCGATGCCATCGGCGACTCCGCGCGGCTGATGCGCGACGCCTTCCGCGAGTGGGGCCACCAGGCCGACGTCTACGCCCTGGACGTGGACGCGGACCTGCGGGGCGACGGCCTCCTCTACGCCGACTTCCGCGCCGCCGGCCCGGGCCACGTCGTGATCCTGCACTATGCGCTGCCCTCGCCCCTGACCGCGGCCCTCCTCGCCCACCCCGGCAGGCGCGTGCTCCTCCACCACAACATCACCCCGCCCTCCTTCTTCGCGGGCTACGACGAAGAGATGGTGCGCATCTGCTCCCTGGGCGCCCGGGAGTGGCGCACCCTGCGGGGCGCGGTGGACCTCGCCCTGGGCGACAGCGACTTCAACCGGCGCGAGCTGGAGGAGGCCGGCTTCCCGCGCACGGGCACCCTGCCCATCCTCATGGACTTCGCCCGCTACCGCGAGCGGCCCGACCCCGTCTCCCGCCGGCTGTGGGCGGACGGTCGCACCAACCTGCTCTTCGTGGGGCGCCTCGCCCCCAACAAGAGGCAGGACGACCTCGTGCGCCTGGCCGCCTACTGGCGGCGCTTCATCGGCCACGACGTCCGCCTGCTCCTGGTGGGGAAGCACCCGCGCAACACCGCCTACTTCGACGTGCTCCAGGCCCTGGCCTACGAGCACGGCTTCACGCCCTGGGACGTGGTCTTCGCCGGCCACGTCAGCCACCACGAGCTCCTGGCCGCCTACGCCACCGCCCACGTCTTCGTGAGCCTCAGCGAGCACGAGGGCTTCGGGGTGCCCCTGGTGGAGGCCATGCTCATGCGCGTCCCCATCCTGGCCTACCGCGCCACGGCGGTGGCGGACACGCTGGGCGAGGCCGGCGTGCAGTTCGCGGACAAGACGCTGGCGGTCATGGCGGAGGCGGCGGCGGCGCTGGCCCGGCCCGGCCCCGCGCGGGAGGGCGTGCTGCGCGGCCAGGACGAGCGGCTCCGCCGGTTCGAGCCCTCCGCCGTGCGCGCGCGGCTGCGCGAATACGTGGAGTCCCTCTGAGCGTGGACGAGGTCGCCTTCGTCGTCCAGCGCTACGGGCCCGAGGTGGCGGGCGGCTCCGAGTCGCTGGCCCGCGCCCTGGCCGTGCGCTTCGCGGGGGAGAGGGACGTGACCGTGTACACCACCTGCGCGCGCGACTACGTCACCTGGCGCAACGAGCTGCCGGAGGGCGAGAGCGTGGACGAGGGGGTGCGCGTGCGCCGCTTCCCGGTGGAGGAGGAGCGCGACCTCGAGGACTTCAACCGGCGCTCGGAGGAGCTCTACGCGCGGCCGCGCACGCGCGAGGAGGAGCTCGACTGGCTGCGGCGCCAGGGGCCCGTGGCCCCCGGCCTGGTGAGCGCGCTTCGCGCGGACAAGTCGCGCTTCGCGGCGGTGGTCTTCTTCACCTACCTGTACCACCCGACCTACTGGGGGCTGCAGGCCGCGCCCGAGCGCGCGCTCCTCGTGCCCACCACCCACGACGAGCCGCCCCTCCGCTTCTCGATCTACGACGAGGTGTTCGCGCGCGCCCGCGCCTTTGCCTTCCTCACCCCGCCCGAAGCCTCGCTCGTGCGCACCCGCTTCGACCTGGGCGGCCGGCCGGCGGAGGTGGCCGGCATCGGGGTGGACGTGCCGGCCGCGCCCGACGTCGGCGCGTTCCGCGCCCGGCTCTCCGTGCCCGGCCGCTACGTGCTCTATGCCGGGCGCATCGACGCGGGCAAGGGCTGCGCGGAGATGATCGACCACTACGCCCGCTTCCGGCGCCGCCGGCCCCGGGCGCCCGACCTCCTCCTGATCGGCCGGCTGGCCATGCCGGAGCCCGCGCTGCCCGGCGTGCGGTACCTGGGGTACCTGGACGAGGCGGACAAGCAGGCGGCCCTGGCGGGGGCGGAGGTCGTCCTCTGCCCGAGCCCCTACGAGAGCCTGTCCATCGTGCTCCTCGAGGGCCTGGCCCACGGCGTGCCCTGCCTGGCCAACGCGCGCTCGCCGGTGCTGGCCGACCACTGCGTGCGGTCCAACGCCGGCCTCTTCTACGCCGACGCCGAGGAGTTCGGCGAGGCGCTGGACCTCCTCGTCACCGATCGCGCCCTCCGCGCAGAGCTGGGGGAGAACGGGCGCCGTTACGTCGAGGCCGGGTATCGCTGGGACGTCGTGCTCGCGCGCTACCGGCGGCTCATGGCCGCCGCCGGTCAGTGACCGGGGCCTTCGCCCTCGCCGTCGGCGAACTGCGCGTTGTGCTGCTCGGGCGACGAGCAGTAGCAGGCACGGTCGAAGAGGTAGCTGCCGGGCGCGCGGCGCGCGTAGGCGTACGAACGCCGGTTGCCGCCGCAGAGGCTGGTGGCCGCCCGGGCCTTGAGGCGCGGCACCGGCCGCACCGCCACGCCCGTGCCGCCCGTCGCGCTTTCCTGGTCCAGGTCCCGTAGACGCATCGGAGTGCCTCCAGTGAGGGCTCGGCCTTCCCTGAAGCACGCGCCGTGCCACGCGCGACGATCCGGCGATGGCCAGTCGTTTGCGGGGTTTAGGGGAAGACGCTCCGTGCGCGCGGGCCGCGATTTGTCCCTTGGCGGGGAATTGCCGCCACGATTCGTAAGCCGCGACGCGCCGCGGCGGGCCGGGCGCGGCCCGGTCAGGTCACGGCGTCCACCTGGTGGCCGGCGCCGCGCAGCGCTCCCACCGCCGCCGCCAGCCACTCCTCCTTCACGAGGAGGTAGTCCGTGTCGTAGGTCGCGATCACGAAGCAGCTGATGCCGGCGTCGGCCAGCGGCTGGGCCAGGGACTGCAGCACGCCGGTGAGCTCGAAGGGGAGCGGGCCCTCCACGGCGAGTACGCGCCATCCGCGGCTGGCCGTCAGGCCCTCCGGCACCACGGCGTCCTCGCACACCACGGAGAGCTCGGCGGGCGTGCGCGTGGCCGACTGGAGGGGGCCGTTCCGCGCCCAGCGCGGCACCTCGGCGTCGGGCGGCAGCCGGACGATGGCCAGGCGCCAGTCGGGGACCACCAGCCGCTGCGCACGCATCGGGGTGTTATGCGGCTACTTGATGGCGCGCAGCTGCTCGAGCAGCGTCTCGGTGGCGGCGGGACCCTTGAGGATGGAGGCGGCGCGGGCGATCTGGTTGATGGCCTCCTCCACCGCCTCGTGGCCGGCCCCGCGCTCGAGGTCCTGCTTGGCCTTCAGGTAGTGCTTGTTGACCACGCTCTCGCCCACCGGCCCGAGCAGGCCGTTGCACACCTCGCGCACCCGGTTCAGGCGCGCGAAGTCGGGATGGGAGACGCCGGGGCCGCCGCCGGGGTTCGAGGAGGGGGCCGGCCGGGGCGCCGCCCGCGGCGTCTGGCCGGCGGGAGGGGGCGCGCCCAGGGGCTCGCGCAGCCGGATGAGGGAGGTGGCGATGAGGCCGTAGAGGATCTTGGCCACGTCGAAGACGGACAGGCTCGAGGAGCCGGCGATCTGCTTGATGCTGCGCTGGCCGTCGATCTTGGAGAGGATGAGCCACTCGCTGGTGTTGAGGTTGATCTGGCCGTCGCGGTTCTCCTGCACCACGAACTCCGGCACCATGTCCGTGGAGGGGACCTTCTTGGAGAGCACTCGCCACTCGTCGAGCCGGCGCGCGGCCTCCATGAGCAGGTTGGTGTTGCTCTTGGTGATGGTCCGCTGCTCGGTGGAGATCCCGGGCTCGAACTTGAACTCGCCCTGGCTCCAGATGGCGAGGGCGTAGACCGCCTCCTCCCCGGAGGCGTCCTCCAGCTCGGCGTGCACGATCTTGCCGTCGTGCAGGAAGATCTCGCCCTTCAGCCGGCCGTCGGTGAGATGGAAGACCCCCGTCTTCCCGCTCACGCTGATGAGCTGGATGATGTCCGGAAGGTGAAGCTCGGCCAGGGAACCCTGGAAAGCCATGTCGTGGGTTACGGGGTCATCTCAAGGCGCAGGCACGGCCTTCCCGCGGGGCGCGGGCGAAGGCGCCGCCCGGCTGTCATCTCAATAAGTCGAGGAGGTTAACAGGGATGCGCGGGGCGTGCAAGAACGTCAGGCCAGCGTCGTCTTCACGGGCTCGTCCAGCCCGTCGCGCGCGGGGGCGCCCTTCCGGTCCCGGTCGCGGTGGGGCAGCAGGATGTTATAGCGCTTGATCATCTCGTTGAGCGTGGTCGGCTTCAGGCCGAGCAGCCGCGCCGCCTCCTTCTGCACGCCGCCCGTGGCCTCCAGGGTGGACTCGATGAGGCGCTTCTCGAAGCTGGCGATGACGTCGCGCAGGTTGATCCCCTCCGGGGGCACGGGCAGGTGGGGCACGTGGAAGCTGGGCGCGCTGCGCACGTGGTCGGGGATGAGGTCGCGCCCGATGCGGTCGGAGGTGGTGAGGACCACCCCGCGCTCGATCACGTTCTCGAGCTCGCGCACGTTGCCCGGCCAGTCGTAGTCCAGGAGGGCCTGCATCGCCTCCGGGGTCACCCCCGCCACCGGCTTCTGGTTCTCCTGGGCGTAGCGGGCCACGAAGTGCTGGACGAGGGCGGGCACGTCCTCCTTGCGCTGGCGCAGGGGCGGCAGGTGGATGGGGATGACGTTCAGCCGGTAGAAGAGGTCCTCGCGGAAGCGGCCATCCTCCACCGCCCGCCGCAGGTCGATGTTGGTGGCGGCCACGATGCGGACGTCCACCTTGACCGTCTCCACGCCTCCCAGGCGCATGAACTCGCGCTCCTGCATCACGCGCAGGAGCTTGGCCTGGGTCTCCAGGGGGATGTTGCCGATCTCGTCGAAGAAGAGGGTGCCCTTGTCCGCCAGCTCGAAGAGGCCCTTCTTGGCGTACACCGCGCCCGTGAAGGCGCCCTTGACGTGTCCGAAGAGGTTGCTCTCCAGCAGGTCGTGGGGGAGGGAGCCGGAGTTGACCACGATGAAGGTCTTGTCCGCGCGCGGGCTGTTGGAGTGGATGGCCTTGGCCACCAGCTCCTTGCCCGTGCCGCTCTCCCCCACCACCAGGATGGTGGACCGGCTGGGGGCGGCCTGGGTGATGAGGGTGAACACCTGCTGCATGCGCGGGCTCTTGCCCACGATCTCCGTGAAGCGGCCCTGGTCGCGCAAGGCGGTGCGCAGCTGCCGGTTCTCGTCCAGGAGCCGCCGCTGCTGGAGGCCGTTGTGGAGGATGTGCAGCAGCTCCTCGTGCTTGAAGGGCTTGGCCACGTAGTCGAAGGCGCCCTTCTTCATGGCGGAGAGCGCGGTCTCCACCGAGGCGAAGGCGGTGATCATCAGGACCACCAGCTCGGGATCGACCTTCTTGACCTCCTCCAGGAGGTCGATGCCGCCCTTGTCGGGCAGCATCACGTCGAGGATGGCGGCGTCGAAGGGGAAGCGGCGGGCCAGCTCCAGCCCCTCCGCGGCCGTCTCCGCGAGCGTCACGCGGTACCCCGCCTGCGTCAGCAGGGCCTGCAGCACGTCGCGCATCACCTCCTCGTCGTCGACGACGAGGATGCCCGGGTCAGGCAAGCGCGGCCTCGTTCCTCACCCGCGCGCGGCCGCCGGCACGTGCGTCGGGGGCAGCGCCACCTGGAAGGTGGTGCCCTGGCCGGGGGCGCTGTCCACGAAGATGGCCCCCCCGTGCTCCTGGACGATGCCGTAGGAGACGGACAGGCCCAGGCCGGTGCCGCGGCCGATGCCCTTGGTGGTGAAGAACGGGTCGTAGATGCGCTTGATGTCCTCCCGGCGGATCCCCTCTCCCGTGTCCTTCACCTCCACCACCACCGCGTCGTCGTCGGCGCGGGTCTGCAGGGTGAGCCAGCCGCCCCTGGGCATGGCGTCGCGCGCGTTCAGGATCAGGTTGAAGAAGACCTGCTGGAGCCGGTTCTCGTTGCCGCGCACGGCGGGCAGGGTTCCCGCCATCTCGCGGCGCACCTTGATGCGCGCCGACTCGAGCTGGTGCTCCACCAGGGAGAGCACGTCCCCCAGCACCTTGTTGACGTCCAGGGTCTCGAACTCCGGGCCGTGGAAGCGGCTGAAGTTGAGCAGGTTGTTGATGATCTTGGCCGCACGGAAGGTCTGCTTCTCGATCTTCTCCAGCAGGGGCGCGGCGGGATGGGCGGGTTCCACCTCGGCGCGCGCCATCTGCGTGTAGGAGGAGATGCCGGCCAGCGGGGTGTTGACCTCGTGGGCCACCCCCGCGGCGAGAAGGCCGATGGAGGCCATCTTCTCCGAGTGCTGGAGCTGCTCCTCGAGGCGCACGCGCGCCGTCACGTCGTCCAGGATCAGCACCGTGCCCTGGCGCTCGCCCCCGCCCACGTGGAAGGGGGCGGCGGAGACGTTCACCATCAGGGCCCGCCCCTCCGGGGTGGGGAGGTGGAGCTTGTAGATGTGGGCCACGTCCTCCCCGGGGCGGCTGGGGCCGATGATGCTGCGCACGGCGTCCACGAAGGTCTCGGGGAAGACCTCCTCCAGCCGGCGGCCCAGGGCCTCCGCGCGCGCACGGCCGTAGAGGCCCTCCAGCGCCCGGTTCCACCGCATCACCGTCCCGTCGAGGTCGGTGACGACGATGCCCGAGTCCATGCTCTCGAGGATGTACTCGCTGTAGTCGGTCAGCGCCTGCAGCTCGCGCGCCTTCTCGCGCAGGCTCAGGAGCAGGCTGCCGTTCATGAAGGCGGTGGCCGCCTGTCCGGCCAGGGCCTGCAGGAGGTCGGCCTCCTCGCTGTTGAGGGGGTCGAGCGCCTCCTTGCGCCCCACCCCCAGCACGGCGATCAGCTCGTTCTTGGCCCGGCAGGGGAAGTAATGGCTGAGGCTCAGCTCCTCCGCCTCGGGCACCGCCTCGGCGGCGGCCTCCGCGTTCACGTGCTCGCCCGCCACCAGCCGGTGCACCAGGCCCCCCCCGGCGGGGAGCACGCCTCCGCGCAGGGCGGGGCCGAAGGCGCGGAACACCCGGAAGTCGCCGCGGCCGTCGGGCAGGAAGACGGCGGCGGACTCCACGCCCAGCGCGCTCTTCACGCCTTCCAGCAGGCGCTCGGCCAGGCGCGGCAGGTCGAGGTCGCTGTTGAGCTCCTGGGAGAGGCGCAGGAGGGCCTTGCGCGACGTGTAGCGCTCACGCAGGAAGAGGCGGTCGATGCCCTCCTGCAGCTTGCTCTTCAGCGGGGTGAACACCAGCACCACCACCAGCGTGCAGAGGATGGCGATGATGGTCTCCTGCGGCTCGTCGGACCCGGAGAGGGAGACCGCGAAGAGGTTCACCGCGGCGAGAGCGATGCCGATGATGGTGGCGGTGGCCAGCGTGTAGCCCAGGGTGCGCCGGAAGATCAGCTCCACGTCCATGAGGCGGTGCTTGACCACGGCGTAGGCCAGCGAGAGCGGGATGAGGGCCAGCGGGATGTAGCCGGCCAGCTCCATGGCCAGCTTCGGCTCCCGCCCGGCGGCGAAGGGCACCGCGTAGAACACGAAGAAGGGCAGGACCCCCGCCCCCGTCCCCCACACCAGCCACTTCATCTGCTTGCGCGCGGTGATGCGGTGCGTCTTGCGGTACGAGTCGAGGAGGATGGCGAAGGAGAGGGCGAAGAGGGCGGCGAAGTAGAGGGGCTTCCAGCGGTCGATGGCGGAGGTGATCTGCCAGAGCACCTCGCCGCGCGCGCTGGTGAGGAACAGCACCTGGCTGGCCACCGCCGCCCCCGCCAGCACGAGGGCGGGCATGTAGGCGGCGGGGATGACCCAGCCGCGCGAGGTGGCCAGGCGCCGCTCGGGGAAGGAGAGGCAGAAGTGCAGGAAGACCACGGGCAGGAAGAGGATGGCCAGGTGGTCGGTCCAGAGCAGCGTCCAGTCCGCGAAGTCGAGCTTCCCCGTGTAGGACGTCGAGTACATGAGGAAGAAGAGCAGGCAGATGGCGTAGAAGTGCAGGGCGGCGCGGTCGGGCGGGCGCCGCAGCATCACGATGGTGCCCACCACCAGCGAGAAGAAGCCCACCAGGGACAGGTAGTAGAAGAGGCTCACGTTGCCCTGGGACAGCGGCTTCACGCCGATGGCCAGCGCGCGCTGCTCCTCTTCCCTCAGCACGGAATAGACGACCTCGGCCCCCGTGGGCCGTTCGGCCAGGGCGTCCTCGACCTGCCCGGCGCTCAGGACCTCCCTGCCGTCCAGGGCCAGCAGGACGTCGCCTTCCCGCAGCCCGGCGCGGTCGGCAGGGCCGCCGGCGGCCACTCGGCCCGCCACCAGGCCCGAGGCGCTCTCCTTCCAGAAGACGCCGTCGTCCATGAGCGTCCAGGTGGCCTTGAGGACGATGTTGTAGATGCCGAGGCTGGCCAGCACGAGGCCCGCCGCCAGCACCAGGACGTTCTTGACGCGGGTCCTCATACCGTGGTCACGGACAGGGGCGAAGGCGTGCAAACAATATGCCTCATCCCGACTCCGAGTCCCGCTCGCAAAGCGTTGACCACAGTCGAATTAGTGTACTCCTTCGCGTGGCCGAATCCAGGTCCACGTAGGAGCGATCCATGCGCTTGGAGCGGTCGGGCGGGGAAAGCGGGGCCGGGATGCACGGGGTCCCGGCTAGAACCGTACGGAGATGCCTCCGAGCACCCGCTTGGGTGGATCCACCACCGTGACCTCGTCGAGCGAGGCGCCCTCGTCGGGCTCGTAGTAGAGGTTCCGCACGGCGAGCAGCAGGTCCCAATCCGCGCGCGTCAGCCCGCCGATGAACGGCACCCGCTGGCTGAGCTGCACGTCGAAGCGCGTGCTCGTCACGTTTGACTCCGAGCCGCGGTCGTCGGGGCGCAGGCTGTTGAGGCGGTAGTAGGCCGCGACGCGCGTGTCGCTCCAGCCGATCTCCGCCTCCATGCGCGCCACGAGATCGTGGAAGTCCGCGCTCGCGCCCAGCGGCCCCGGCGCGACCTCGCCGGCCTCGTCGCGCCGCCAGCCCTGTCCCAGGCTGTAGGTGAGCGAGCCGGAGAGGCCGGGCGCGAGGCGCCGGCCCACCGTGAGGCCCATGCCGCGGGCGCCCATGGCGCCCGCGTTGCCGATGCGCAGCGCGCGCGCCTGGGGGCCGCCCACGAAGACGTTGGAGAGCTGGTTGTCCACGTCCTCCTGGTAGAGGTACGCGCGCACCGCCGTGCGGCCGAGGTCCTGGGCGACGGCGAGCTCGTAGCGGACGACCCTCTCCGCCTCGAGGTCGTCCTCGAGCGCGGCCAGGGCCACCGCCGGCGCGGTGGCGATGCTGGAGAGGGCCAGCAGGTCACCGCCGGGCATCAGCGTGCGCGCGGCGGCCGTGGCGGAGTAGCGGCGGCCTCCCGCGTCCTCCACCTGCACGGAGAGCATGGGGTCGAGGTGGTTGGAGTCGGGCAGGAAGGCCATGTAGGTGAACCGGCCACCCGCGGTGATGGCCACGCGGTCGGCGACCTGCCAGTTGTCCTGCAGGAACATGGACCCCACGGTGCGGTTCGGGCCGCGGTCCACGACCTCGTCCGTGAACGTCTTCAGGTAGCTCGTGCCGTAGCCCAGGCCGGCCTGCAGCTCGTGGCCGCCGCCGGGGGCCACCACGAACTCGGCGGCCATGCGCCAGGTGGTGGCCTCGCTCTCGCTCAGCAGGCCGCCCAGGCTCCAGCGGCCGGAAGAGGCCAGGCGCCCGTCGAGGCGCAGGATGCTGTAGCTGGCCGAGTTGCTCTCCAGGCCCAGCGGCAGGTCCTCCAGCCCCACGCCGCCCGGCGTGGTCATCACCTCGAGGGTGCCCCCCAGGTCGGGGGTCTGCGCGCGGATGGAGGCGTTGGCCGTCTGCGCATCGGCGTCGCCGGCCTCGTCCGACTCGAGCACCGAGCGCCGCTTGTGGCGGGTCAGCCACTGCCACTCACGCGCGCCCGTGGACTTGTCCTCGGGCGGCGCCGCTGCCGCTGCCGCCGCCGCGTCGGCCAGGGGCGTGAGGCTCACCGTGAACACGGCGTCGCGGTCGGGCGCCACCGTGATGCGGCGGGCCACGGCGGGCCGATGCCCGTCGCGCAGGGCCCGCAGCGTGTACGAGCCCGGAGGGAGCGAGGGGAGGAAGAACCGGCCGGCGGCGTCGGAGAGCGTGACCAGACCCCCCCCGCCCAGGCTGCGGCCGAACACGGAGATGACCGCGCCCGCGAGCGGAGAGCCGTGGCTGTCCTCGACGAAGCCGGTGAGGTCGCTGCCCGGGTCCGGGGCGGCCTGCGCCGGCGCCGAGGCGGCGAACAGCGAAAGCAGGGCGGCGGCGCCGGAAAAGCGGCTCTTGTTCACTTGCGTCCTTCGCGCACGGAATGCCCCCACGGCAGGCCCCCACGCTAGCAGGGGCGCTTGGGCCGTGTCAATGGTCAATGAGGGGGCACCCGGCCGCGCAGCCTCATATGCTATAAACGCTTACACCTTTCCAAGCTCCCTCGGCGGGCCTGCGCCCACCCCGGTACCTATGGCCAGACTGATCGACGTGACCGTACCGCTGTCGGGGGAGCTGGCCACGTTCCCGGGCGACCCCCCCGTCCGGGTGGAGGCAACGCACCGCATCGCGGACGGACAGCCCTACAACGTGACCCGCCTGACCCTGGGCACGCACGCGGGCACCCACGTGGACGCCCCCGCCCACTTCCTGCGCGACGGGGCCACCGTGGACGACCTGCCCCTCGACATCCTCACGGGGAAGGCGAGGGTGGTGGCGCTCACCGGGCGGGCCGCGGTGACGCGCGCGGACCTGCAGGAGCTGGACCTCACCTCGGTGCTGCGCCTGCTGATCCGGACGCGGAACTCGGGCAGCCTGCGCGGGCGGCCCTTCCAGGAGGACTTCACCTACCTGGAGCCGGACGCCGCCCGCCACCTGGTGGACGCCGGCATCAAGCTGCTGGGGTGGGACTACCTCTCCGTCGAGAAGTACGGCAGCACGGACTACGCCACGCACCACGTCCTGCTGGAGGCGGGCGTGATCATCGTGGAGGGGCTCGACCTCTCGGAGGCGGAGCCCGGGTTCTACGAGATGACCTGCCTGCCCCTACGCATCGCGGGGGGCGACGGCGCGCCGGCCCGGGTGGTCCTGAGGCCCAAGCCGTGAACCGGGAGGCCGTCCTCCGTGTGGTGGAGGAGCACCGGGCCTTCGCCGTGATCCGGACGGACGACGCCCGGCAGGCCGCGGCCGCCGGGGAGGCGTGCCTGCGCGGCGGCATGCGCCTCCTGGAGGTCACGCTCACCGTGAGGGACGCCTTCGAGGCGCTGCGGGCGCTGGCCGCGCGCGCCGATGCGGTGGTGGGAGCGGGCACCGTGCTCGACCCCCGCCAGGTCGACCGGGCCGTGGATGCGGGGGCGCGCTTCGTCGTGTCGCCCCATTTCGACCCCGAGATCCTGGCCGCCGCCCGGGCGGCGGGCGTGCCCTGCTGCCAGGCGGGAGCCACCAGCACCGAAGCCGTGGCCTGCCAGCGCGCGGGCGCCGATCTCGTCAAGGTCTTCCCCGCCTCCGCCTTCGGGGGCCCCGCCTACGTGCGGGCCCTTCTCGAGCCGCTGCCCTTCCTGCGCCTCATGCCCACGGGGGGGGTGGACGACGGCAACCTCCGCGCCTATCTGGACGCGGGGGCGGCCGCGCTGGGGCTCGGCGGCGCCCTGGTCGACCGCGAGAGCGTGGCCGCCGGCCGCTGGGAGGCCATCGAGGAGAAGGCGCGACGCGTGGGCGCACTGGTGGCGGACTGGCGCCGGGGCCGCGCCTGCTGAGACCCCCGGCGTGAACGTCCTGCTGCTGCGCGACGTGGTGGCCGTGTTGCTGGCGGGAGGCGCCGGCGAGAGGCTCTATCCCCTGACGCGGGACCGCGCCAAGCCCGCGGTGTCCTTCGGCGGCCCCTACCGCATCATCGACTTCACGCTCTCGAACTGCCTCAACTCCGGGCTGCGGAAGATCTTCATCGCCACCCAGTACAAGGCGCAGAGCCTGAACCGGCACGTGCGCATGGGCTGGAGCGTGGTCGCCGCGGAGCTGGGCGAGTTCATCGAGATCCTGCCCCCGCAGAAGCGGGTGGGGGAGCACTGGTACCTCGGCACCGCGGACGCGGTCTACCAGAACCTCTACTCCCTGCAGCGCGAGGAGTCGCGGTGGACCATCATCCTGTCCGGCGACCACATCTACAAGATGGACTACGGCAAGATGCTGGACGTCCACATCGCCCGCGGCGCCTCCCTGACCGTGGCCGCCATCGAGGTGCCGCTCGCGGACGCGCGCCGCTTCGGCGTGCTTCAGGTCGACGAGGAGCAGCGCGTGGTCGCCTTCCGGGAGAAGCCGCTCTCCGCCGATCCCACCCCGTGGAACCCGGAGTCCTGCCTCGGCTCCATGGGCGTCTACATCTTCGACACCGAGCTGCTGGTGCGGGAGCTGGCGCGCGACGCCGAGGAGCCGAGCAGCCACGACTTCGGGCGCGACATCATCCCCAAGCTGGTGCTGCGCGGCGAGCGCGTCTACAGCTACCTGTTCTGGGACGAGAACCGGAAGGCCTCCCAGTACTGGCGCGACGTGGGCACCCTGGACGCCTACTACGAGGCCTCCATGGACCTCATCCAGGTGGACCCCACCTTCAACCTCTACGACCCGCTGTGGCCCCTGCGCACCTACCAGCCGCAGTTCCCGCCCGCCAAGTTCGTGTTCGACCAGGAGGGACGGCGAGGAGAGGCCACGGACTCCCTGGTCTCCATGGGCTGCATCGTCTCCGGCAGCAAGGTCACGCGGTCCATCCTCTCCCCGGGCGTGCGCGTGCACTCCTACTGCACGGTAGAGGACTCCATCGTGATGCCCAACGCGACCATCAACCGCTACGCGCGCCTGCGGCGGGCCATCATCGACCGCAACGTCCTCGTCCCCCGGCGCGCCGTCATCGGCTTCGACGCGGAGGAGGACCGGCGCCGGCACACCGTGTCCGAGGGGGGCGTGGTGGTGGTCACTCCGGGCGAGGAGTGCTTCGTGGAGCCGGAGGTCGTGAGCGGATGAGCGCCCTTGCCCCGCGCATTTGAGAAAGGTGGACGGGCCATGACCCACATCCAGGCCGTGTTCGCGCGGCAGATCCTCGACAGCCGCGGCAACCCCACGGTGGAGGCGGAGGTGATCCTCGAGGGCGGGGTCAGCGGGCGCGCCGCCGTGCCCTCCGGCGCCTCCACCGGCGAGCGCGAGGCGGTCGAGGTGCGCGACGGCAACAAGCGGCGCTGGCTGGGCAAGGGCGTGGAGAAGGCGGTGGCCACCGTGAACGACGTGCTGGCGGGGGAAGTGGTGGGCGAGGACGCCCTCGACCAGGCCCTGATCGACCAGCTCATGATCGACCTCGACGGCACCGCCAACAAGAGCCGGCTGGGGGCCAACGCATTGCTCGCCGTCTCGCTGGCCGTGGCCCGCGCCGCCGCCGAGGCCTGCGGCCTGCCGCTCTACCGCTACGTGGGCGGCCCCGCCGCCCGCCTCCTCCCCGTGCCCTTCATGAACATCGTCAACGGCGGGGCCCATGCCGACAACACCCTCGACCCGCAGGAGTTCATGGTCGTGCCGCACGGCGCCAAGACCTTCGCGGAGTCGCT
This sequence comes from Vicinamibacteria bacterium, assembly GCA_036556965.1. Classification (GTDB taxonomy): domain Bacteria; phylum Acidobacteriota; class Vicinamibacteria; order Fen-336; family Fen-336; genus DATBIO01. The sequence continues at coordinate 11,219 of DATBIO010000227.1, read as the reverse complement.
GCGCACGGGGGTGGAGGTGTTCCACCACCTGAAGGCGCTGCTCAAGAAGAAGGGCCACTCCACCGCGGTGGGGGACGAGGGCGGCTTCGCGCCGGACATCAAGACCAGCGAGGAGGCGCTGGAGACCATCCTGGACGCCATCACCGTGGCCGGCTACAAGCCCGGGACGCAGGTCTCCCTGGCCCTCGACGTGGCCGCCTCCGAGCTGTTCGACGGCAAGCGCTACGTCTTCAAGAAATCGGGCGGGTCGTCGCGGACGGCGGACCAGATGGTGGCCATGTACGAGAAGTGGGTGAAGGCCTATCCCATCGTCTCCATCGAGGACGGCGTGGGCGAGGGGGACTGGCCCGCCTGGAAGGCCCTGACGGAGGCCCTCGGCGCCCGCGTCCAGCTGGTGGGCGACGACCTCTTCGTGACCAACCCCGAGATCCTGGGCCGGGGCATCGCGGAGGGGGTGGCCAACTCGGTGCTGATCAAGGTCAACCAGATCGGGACCCTGAGCGAGACCCTCGACTGCGTGGCCCTGGCCGCGCGGGCCGGCTACACCTGCATGATGAGCCACCGCAGCGGGGAGACGGAGGACACCACCATCGCCGACCTCGCCGTGGCCACCGGCTGCGGCCAGATCAAGACCGGCTCCGCCTCCCGCACCGACCGCGTGGCCAAGTACAACCAGCTCCTCCGCATCGAAGAGGAGCTCGGCCCCATGGCGAAGTTCGCCGGACGGGCGGCCCTGAACCCGAGGCCGTGAGGCCGGCGAGCGCCGGGATTCGGGGTCCGGTCTGCTCCGCCGGCGATCGCCGTGCTACGGTGGAGGGAGCCCGGCGCGACCGGCGGTCAGAGGAGAACAGATGAGCATCCAGGCCCCCTGGAAGGACCGTTTCGCCGAGCCCCTGCCCGGGGAGCACTTCGTCCAGCTCTACCGCGAGGACCGGTTCCTGGTGGAGGCGGTGGCCCTGTTCGCGGGGGTGGGCATCGGGAAGGGGGAGGCGGTGGTGCTCATCGCCACCCCGGAGCACGGGGCCGCCATCGATCGGCGGCTCGCCGACAGCGGGTTCGCCGTGGACGACCTGAAGCAGTGGGGCCAGCTGCGCTTCCTGGACGCGGCGGAGACGCTCGCCCGCTTCATGCGCCAGGGTCTGCCGGACGAGGGCCTGTTCCGGACCGTGGTCGGGTCGGCGATCGAGGCCGCGGGCGCGCGGAGGAAGGTCCGCGCCTACGGCGAGATGGTGAACCTCCTGTGGCGGGCCAGCCTGGGCGCGGCCGTGCGCCTGGAGGAGCTGTGGAACGAGCTCGTCCGCGAGCGCGACGTCTCGCTCTTCTGCGCCTACTGGCTCGAGGATGCGGAGGCGGAGGCGAGGTTCCCCCGGGACCTGCGCGAGGCCCATGCCCACGTGGTCCCCGTGACGGCCTGCGCCTGACCCTCGCGGCCGCCTGAGCTCCCTCAGGAGGACGGCGGCTCCGCGCGCGTCCCGTCCGTGAGCAGGGGGAGGCTCCTCTCGGGGCCGCGCCGCGCGGCGGCCGCGCCGCGGGCCAGGCTCGCCACCACCACCGCCAGCTCCGCCGGCAGCACCGGCTTGGGCACGTGGACCTGGAACCCCGCGCTCAGGACCCTCACGCGGTCCTGGGCCCCGGCGTACGCCGTGAGGGCGGCCACGGGCAGGCTCCCCCCGCGCTCCGGGTCCCGCGCCCGCAGCTGGCGGATGAAGTCGTAGCCGCTCTCCTCCGGCATCTCGAGGTCGGAGACCACCACGTGGGGCAGGCGCGCGTCCAGCAGGGCCAGCGCCTCCCGCGCCGAGCCCGCCACCACGATCTCGGCCCCGCACCGCTCCAGGGCCGCCTTCAGCACCTCGCGGGAGTCCGCCTCGTCGTCGACCACCAGCACGCTGAGCCCGTGGAGGGAGGGCGCGGTCTCCAGCCACAGCACCTCGTCCGCGCGCGGCCGCCCGTGCCCCCCCGCGCCCGCGGCCGTCTCGTCCGACAGCCAGCGCGGCAGCTCCACGGTGAAGACCGCGCCCGGCCCGTCCTCGCGGTTGGCGGCGCGGACGCTGCCCCCGTGCAGCTCGACGAGGTGGCGCACGATGGCCAGGCCCAGACCCAGGCCGTGATGCCGCCGCGTCACGGACGAGTCGGACTGGCGGAAGCGCTCGAACACGTAGGGGAGGAAGTCGGGCGCGATGCCGGGGCCGTTGTCCTCCACCGTGAGGCGGACCTGGAGGTCCCCCACCTCCAGCCGCACGCGGACCCAGCCCTGCCCCGCGGGGACGAACTTGATGGCGTTGGAGACGAGGTTCCACACCACCTGCTGCAGGCGGTCGGGGTCACCGGAGATCGGCCCCACCCGGCGATCGAGCTCCACCTCCAGCCGCACGCCCTTGCTCTCGGAGGCCGGCCGCACGGTGTCGACGGCGGCCTCGATGACGGGCGAGAGGGCCACCACCCCCACCTTCAGCCGCAGCTTGCCCGCGATGATGCGCGACACGTCGAGGATGTCGGCCACCAGCTGGGCCTGGGCCTGCGCGTTGCGGTGGATGGCCTCCACGGCGCGGCGTGTCTGCTCCGACCCGTCCATGGTCTCGCGCAGGATGTGCGTCCAGCCCACGATGGCGTTGAGGGGGGTGCGGAGCTCGTGGGAGAGCGTGGCCAGGAACTCGTCCTTGACCTGGTGGGACAGCCGGAGCTCGGCCTCCACCCGCCTCCGCTCGGCCACCTCGCCGCGCAGCGCCTCGTACAGGCGGGCGTTCTCCACGGCGATGGCCACGCGGTAGCTGAGGTCCTCCGCCAGCCGGAGGTCGGCGGGGTCGTAGCGGCGTCCGGGCCTCGCGATGACGAAGGTCAGCGCGCCCAGCGTCTGCTGGCGCAGCCGCACGGGCACGCAGATGTAGGAGTGGAGCCCGAGCTCGCGCACCACGGCCAGCTGCTCGGCATCGTGGACGGAGGCCTGGAGGACCGCGTCGGTGACCTCCTCGATGAGCTGGGGCTCCGCGTCGCGGAGGGCGCGGGCCAGCCCGCGGGGCGCGTCGGCGCGAAGCGGCCATCGCCGGAGGAGCTGGCGCACCAGGTCGGCCTTGGCGGCGTCCACGTGCGTGGCCGCCACGCGCTCCGGCGTCCCGTCCTCGGCCAGCATGTCCACCGCGCACCAGTCGGCGAAGAGGGGGACGGCGAGGCGCGCGACCCTCTGCAGCGTGCCGCGGGTGTCCGCCACCTCGGCCAGCGCCGCGCCGGCGGAGGCGAGGAAGCGGGCGTTGTGCTCGGCGCGCCGCGGCTCCGCTCCGCCGGGGGATGAGGACGACGGCCGATTCCGCCAGGGGAGACGCGCGGCCAGGCGGCCCAGGAAGGCACGAGCGCGCATGGCGGGGGAGACGGTCGGGGGTGCGGCTACTCTTCCTCTTCCGTGCTGATCTTGAGCGACCGCAGGAACTTCTTGTCCAGGGCGGTCATCTTCAGGGCGGCGGGCTCGGCCTTGTCGACCTTGAAGTCGAAGGTGGACACCTCGGTCGCTTCGCGCGTGCCGCTGCGGCTGAAGCCGATGGTGGCCTCGAGGAGCAGGGAGACGTCGTAGCCCTCCGACTTGATGCGGCCGAGGCAGCGCGCGATCTGCGGAGACTCGGAGAGAGTGCGCTGGATGGTGGCCGCGAGGTCGTGGACCATCCGCTTGACGTCTTCGCTGCTTGCGGGGTCCGTGCGCTCCATTTTCGCGTCGCCCTTCAGGCAGCCCGATTATGCGGAGGCGCTCTTCTCGCTGTCAAGCGAGGCGGGTTTGCGTCAGAAGGTCCAGCCGACCAGGATCAGGTAGCCCACCTGGTGCTGGGAACGCGTCAGGTACTGGCCGGGAATCACGCGCGCGCCCGGGGGCAGGGGGCCCCGCGGGGCCTGGGCGAGCACGGTCTGGCCGCCGGGGCGCACCAGGGGAGCCGCGCTCCCCGCCCCCGCGTCCTCCAGGAAGGCGGCGAGGTCGGCGGGGGCCACGCCGCTCAGGTCCACGAAGCCGGCCAGCGGGGCGGAGCGGGCCTCGGCGTCGGGCAGGGCGTGGCCGTGGTAGCGGAGGCCCAGCGACACCCGCGCGCGCCCGAGCTCGAGCTGCAGGCCGAGGAGGGCGTCGAGGGGCGCCCGCGCGTCGAGGGTCGGCGTGCGCGCGCCCACCTCGAGGGTGAGCACGCCCTCCGCCACCGCGGTCACGCGCTCCCCCAGCGCCTGCCGCAGGCCGAGGCCCAGGTCAAGCCGGTCGGCCAGGGCGAGCGGCGCCTCGCGCACCTCCGCCGTCGCTCCCCGCACCACGAGCACGCGGTCGTGCAGGGCGGGCTCGCCGGTGTGCGTGTAGCGCGCCACGGCCAGCGCGCTCCGGCCAGCCCCGCCCCACTCGAGGACGGCGGCGGCGCCCAGGTCCACGCCCCCGGTGCCGGCGCCCGACTGCAGGTCGGCCTGGTCCCGCGTGAGGGGAACGGTGACCTCCGCGGCCAGGGCCACCGCCGGCCGGGCGCCGCGCGCCGCGGCCAGGCGCCGCTTGGCCCCGAGCAGCAGGTCGCCCGCGACCCAGGCGTCGAAGCGCGCGCTGCCCCGCTTGTTGACGTAGGGCGTGGGCGCGTAGAGCGCGTAGTGCGGCCGCCCGGGCACGGGATCGGGCGCCAGCACCACCAGGTCCAGGGGGGGAGGGGGCAGGGGCGGCGGCTCCGGCATGGCCACCACGCGCGTGAGGACGGCGCGCCCGTACAGCTCGAGCCCATCCGCCACGCCCACCGACGCCGCCAGGGCCCCGTCGAGGAGGTCGAGCCCGAGGGGATCGCGGTCGCGGTTGTCCACGGCGAAGAGGACCGCTCCATCGCCGCGCGCGTGCGTGCGGGCGGAAGGGAGTGACAGCAGCCCCGAGCCCAGCAGGGACGGGGGCTCCCCCGCGCCGGCGGCGCGGGCGCCCAGCAGCAGGAGGAGGCAGGCGGCGCGGGCGCGCCGGCCGGGGACTCTACGCAGGCCCGAGGCCCCCCGCGCGGCGCGCGAGGCTGGCCACGGTGTGGATGAGCCGCGCGGGATCGACGGGCTTGGGCAGGTGCACGTGGAAGCCGGCCTCCAGGGCGCGGGCCCCGTCCTCGCCCCCGGCGTGGGCGGTGAGGGCCGCGGCCGGCACCTCGCTCGCCGGCGCCGCGGCGAGCGCGCGCACGCGCCGGATGAACTCGTAGCCGTCCTGCCCCTTCATGGCGATGTCGCTCACCAGGACGTCGGGCGCCCGTTGCACGAGCGCATGATAAGCCTCCTCGGCCCCCGCGTAGGCGGTCACCTCGGCGCCGTGCCGGCGCAGGGAGACGGTCAGGAACTCCCGCAGGTCCGGCTCGTCGTCCACCACCATCACGCGCAGGCCGTCGAGGCGGAGGGGCATGTCCTCGCCGGTCTCGGCGGCCGGGGTGGCGGCGGCGCCGTCGTCCAGGGCGGCGGGGGGCGGGAGGGGCAGCTGCACCGTGAAGACGGAGCCGCGGTCGAGCCCCTCGCTGTGCGCGTACACGGACCCGCCGTGCAGCTCCACGAGGTGGCGCACGATGGCCAGCCCCAGTCCGAGGCCGCCGTACTTGCGGGTGCTGGTGCTGTCCGCCTGCCGGAAGCGGTCGAAGACCTGGCCCAGGAAGTCGGGCGCGATCCCCTTGCCGTTGTCGGCCACGGTCAGCTTCACGGAGCCGTCCTCCTCGGCCAGGGTGACGTCCACGCGCCCGCCGCGCCCGGTGAACTTGACCGCGTTGCTGGCCAGGTTCCAGACCACCTGCTGCAGCCGGTCGGGGTCCCCCAGGACACGGGCGTCGCGGGCGGCCAGGTGGGTGACGAGGGCGATCTGCTTGGCCTCCGCGGAGGGGCGCACGGACTCGAGGCCCGCCTCCACCACCGGCCCCAGGGCGATGGGCCGCATCTCCACGCGCAGCTTGCCCGTGATGATGCGGCTCACGTCGAGGAGGTCCTCGATGAGCTGGGTCTGCGTGCGGACGTTGCGCTCGATGATGGTGAGGCCGCGCTCCACGCCCTCGCGGTCGAGGCCGCCCGTGCGCAGCATGACCGCCCAGCCCAGGATGGGGGTGAGGGGCGTGCGCAGCTCGTGGGAGAGGGTGGCCAGGAACTCGTCCTTGGCGCGGTTGGCCCGCTCCGCCGCCTGCCGCGCGTCCTGGGCCTGACGGTAGAGCATGGCGTTGTCCGCGGCCAGGGCGGCCCGGGTGGCCAGGTCCTCGGCCAGGCGGAGGTCGGAGGCGTCCAGGCTGGGGACGGCCAGCCCCAGGGTCATCACCCCGAAGCAGCGGTCGCGCGCGCAGAGGGGCGCCACCACCAGCGCCCGCGGGGCCAGCTCGGCGAGTGCGCGCGCGTGCTCGGCGGACCCGCCCATGGCCCCAAGGTCGGCGGCGGAGAGGTGGGGCAGGAGGATGAGCTCGCCCGTGGCCAGGGCGCGCGCCTGGGGCGACGCCCCCTCGACCTCCGGGGCGATGCCGCGCACGCGCTCCATCAGGTCCGCCCGCTCCTCGTCCGCGTGCACCGCCTCCAGCCGCCGCAGGACGCCGTCTTCGTCGCGCACGTCGACCACGCACCACTCCGCGAGGGTGGGGACGGCCAGGCGGGCCAGCGACGCGAGCACCGCGCGCTCGTCCAGGGTGGAGGTCAGGGCCACCCCCGCCTCGGCCAGGAAGGCGGCCCGCCGCTCGGCCGCCTCCGCCACCTGGCGCGCCGACTGCTCGCGCCCCAGCCGCAGGCGCTCCTCTTCCGCCACCTTCAGGGCGGTGATGTCGCGCGCGAACACGTAGATGAGGCCTTCCTCCGCGAAGGGCACCGCCGTCCAGCCCACCCACCGCCAGCCGCCGTCCTGGTGGCGGCAGCGGTTCTCGAAGTACACGCCCCCGTTCTGCGCGCGCTCCATCAGCCCGTCGAGGTGGAGGGCGGTCTGGGGACGGTCGTCGGGGTGTACGCACTCGATGAGGGGGCGGGCCAGGAGCTCGGCGGCGCTGAAGCCCAGCGCCTTCTCCCAGGCCGGGTTGAGCTGGCGGAAGTGGCCGTCGAAGCCCGCGATGGCCAGCATGTCCACGGCCAGGGTGAAGAAGCGGTTGCGCCGCGTCTCCGCCTCCAGCTTGTCGTGCACGGCGGCCAGGCGCGTCTCCTGGATCACGCGCATGCGCTCGGCCTGGCGCTTGACGCGCTCCGTGCGGTTGAACAGGTCGACGAAGACGGCGACCTTGGTCTTCAGGACCTCGGGGTCCACGGGGGCGCGGATGTAGTCCACCGCGCCCAGGGAGTAGCCGCGCGACACGTGCGTCTCCGTGTCGCTCATGGCCGTCACGAAGATGATCGGCGTCTTCTCCGACCGCGGGCGCTGGCGGATGAGGGCGGCCGTCTCGAAGCCGTCCATGCCCGGCATGTTGACGTCGAGGAGGATCACGGCGAAGTCCTCGCCCAGCAGCCGCTTGAGCGCCTCCCTCCCGGAGGTTGCCGTGACCACGTCCTGGCCCAGGTCCGTGAGCACGCTCTCCAGGGCCAGCAGCTTGTCCGGGCGGTCGTCGACGAGGAGGATGCGCGCCCGCGCCTGGGTCGCGTCCGGCAGGCCGGCCTGCTCCGGCGGCATGACGTCTCCCGCGGTCTGGCTCATCGCGCGGCGCGCGGCGCCTTCAACGCAGGACCCAGGCGCGCAGGAGGGCGAGGAGCTGGTCGGTGTCGGCGGGCTTGGCGATGTAGTCGTTGGCGCCCGCCTCCAGGCACTTCTCGCGGTCCCCTTTCATGGCCTTGGCGGTGACGGCGATGACGGGCAGGGACTGGTGGCGTGGCATCTGCCGGATGGCCCGGGTGACCTCGTAGCCGTCCATGCCCGGGAGCATGATGTCCATGAGCACCACGTCCAGCGCCCGCTCCCGGCCGAGGATCTCCAGGGCGTCCTTGCCGTTCTCCGCGGAGAGGACGTTCATGTGGTGGCGCTCGAGCACCGCGGTCATGGCGAAGGTGTTGCGGATGTCGTCGTCCACGATGAGCACGGTCTTGCCCGCCAGCACGTCGGGCCGGTGCAGGCGCTCCACCATCTCGCGCTTGCTGGGGGCGAGGTCGGCCGCCCGGCGGTGCAGGAAGAGGGCGGTCTCGTCCAGCAGCCGCTCCGGCGAGCGCACGTCCTTGATGAGGATGCTCTCCGCCGCCTTGTAGAGCGCGCGCTCCTCCTCGTGGGTGAGGTCCTTGCCCGTGTAGACGATGATGGGGACCCGGCGCAGGTCCTCGCGCGTCTTCAGCCGCTGGAGGAGCTCGAGCCCGGGCACGTCCGGCAGCATCAGGTCCACCACCAGGCAGTCGAAGCGCTCGCGGTCGAGGGCGGCCAGGGCCTGGGCCCCGTTCTCCACCGCCGTGGTCACCACGTCGCCGTTGCCGACGAGGTCCACGATGCTCCGGCGCTGGACGTCGTCGTCCTCGACCAGCAGGAGCTTCTTCTGGGGACGGCCGATGAACTCGGAGAGGGCGTCGAAGGCCGCGCTCAGCTCGGAGCGCTCCGCGGGCTTGTGCAGGAAGCCCAGGGCCCCCCGGCGCAGGATGCGCTCCGGCTCCTCCGCCACCGAGATGACCCAGACCGGGATGTGCCGGGTGGACGGCTCCTCCTTCAGGCGCTCCAGCACCCGCCAGCCGTCGATGTCGGGCAGGCTGATGTCGAGGGTGATGGCGTCCGGCTTCATGTCCCGCACCAGTCCCAGGGCCTGGTGTCCGCGCGAGGCGATCACGGCCTTGAAGCCGCTCTCGTGGGCCAGGTCGTAGAGGAAGCGCGAGAAGGCGGGGTCGTCCTCCACGATGAGGGCCACGCGGTCGCCGGGGTGGAGGGCGGCGCGGTCGTCCGCCACCTCGGGGGCGGGCAGGCTGGGGGGCTCCATGGCCGGCGCGGGCACGGGCACCGTGATGGGGGCGTGCGGCCGGGCGAAGGGCCGGTCGGCGGGGGCGGGGGTGGCGGTGACGAAGTGGAGGGGCAGGTAGAGGGTGAAGGTGCTGCCGCGGTCCGGCTCGCTCTCCAGGCGGATCTCGCCGCCGAGCAGGCGCGCCAGCTCGCGGCTGATGGCCAGGCCCAGCCCCGTCCCTCCGTACTGCCGGGCGGTGCCCCCGTCCGCCTGCTGGAAGGCCTCGAAGATGATGCGCTGCTTCTCGGGGGCGATGCCGATCCCGGTGTCGGTCACCGCGAAGGCCACCACGCTGCGCGCGCCGCGCAGGAGGGGGTTCTCCGCGCGCGACCCGTCGGCGGCGGAGACGCGCACCGCGATGCCCCCCTTCTCCGTGAACTTGAAGGCGTTGGCGAGCAGGTTCTTGATGATCTGCAGCAGGCGGCCGGGGTCGGTGTTCATGCTCCGGGGCAGCGAGGGGGCGAGCTCCACGCCGAAGGACAGGCCCTTGCTCTCGGCCAGGTGGCGGAAGGAGCGCTCCACGGTGGCCTTCAGCTCCTCGAAGGTGACCTCGCCGCTCTCCACCGTGACCGTGCCCGACTCGATCTTGGAGAGGTCCAGGATGTCGTTGATGAGGTTCAGGAGGTCCTTGCCGGAGGCGTTGATGGTCTCCGCGAACTCGACCTGCCGGGGGGAGAGGTTCTCGTCCGGGTTCTCCGCGAGCTGGCGCGAGAGGATGAGCAGGCTGTTGAGCGGGGTGCGCAGCTCGTGCGACATGTTGGCCAGGAACTCCGACTTGTACTTGGAGGTGAGGGCGAGCTGGCTCGCCTTCTCCTCCAGGGCGCGGCGAGCCTGCTCCACCTCGCGGTTCTTCCTCTCCACCTCCTCGTTGCGGCTGGCCAGCAGGCGGGCCTTCTCCTCCAGCTCCTCGTTGGTCTGGCGCAGCTCCTCCTGCTGCGAGGTCAGCTCGCCGGCCAGGGACTGCGACTGCCGGAGGAGGTCTTCGGTGCGGCTGTTGGCCTCGATGGTGTTGAGCACCACGCCCAGCGACTCCGTGAGCTGCTCCAGGAAGCTCAGGTGCGTCGAGCTGAACCGGTCGAAGGAGGCGAGCTCCAGGACCGCCTTCACCTCGCCCTCGAAGAGCACGGGCAGGACCACGATGGCGGCGGGGGGCGCCTGGCCCAGGCCCGAGGAGATCTGCACGTAGTCGGGGGGGACGTTGTTGAGGAGAATGCGCTGCTTCTCCATGGCCGCCTGCCCCACCAGGCCCTCTCCCAGGCGGAACTCGTTGCTGAGGTTCTTGCGGTCCTTGTAGGCGTAGCTCGCGAGCAGGCGCAGGCGCGGCGCTCCCTCCTGCTCCCCGGTGACCGTGTAGAAGACGCCGTGCTGGGCGGAGACCACGGGCGCCAGCTCGGAGAGGATGAGCCGCCCCACCGTCAGCAGGTCCTTCTGGCCCTGGAGCATGCGCGTGAACTTGGCCAGGTTGGTCTTGAGCCAGTCCTGCTCCGTGTTCTTGAGGGTGGTGTCCTTCAGGTTGCGGATCATCTCGTTGATGTTGTTCTTGAGCTCCTCCACCTCCCCCTGCGCCTGCACGGAGATGCTGCGGGTGAGGTCGCCCTTGGTCACGGCGGTGGCCACGTCGGCGATGGCGCGCACCTGGGTGGTCAGGTTGGCGGCCAGCCGGTTCACGTTGTCGGTGAGGGCGCGCCAGGTCCCCGCCGCCCCCGGCACGCTGGCCTGTCCGCCCAGCTTCCCCTCCACCCCCACCTCGCGCGCCACCGTGGTCACCTGGTCGGCGAAGGTGGCCAGGGTGTCGGTCATGGAGTTGATGGTCTCGGCCAGGGCGGCGATCTCGCCCTTGGCCTCCACCGTCAGCTTGCGCTTGAGGTCCCCGTTGGCCACCGCCGTCACCACCTGGGCGATGCCGCGCACCTGGTCGGTGAGGTTGGAGGCCATGAAGTTGACGTTGTCGGTGAGGTCCTTCCAGGTCCCCGACACCCCCTTCACCACCGCCTGGCCGCCGAGCTTGCCCTCCGTGCCCACCTCGCGGGCCACGCGCGTGACCTCGGCGGCGAAGGAGCTGAGCTGGTCCACCATCACGTTGATGGTGTTCTTGAGCTCGAGGATCTCGCCCTTGACGTCCACCGTGATCTTGCGCGAGAGGTCGCCCTGCGCCACCGCCTTGGTCACCTCGGCGATGTTGCGCACCTGGTCGGTGAGGTTGCCGGCCATGAAGTTGACGTTGTCGGTGAGGTCCTTCCAGGTCCCGGCCACGCCCTTCACGATGGCCTGGCCGCCCAGCTTGCCTTCGGTGCCCACCTCGCGCGCCACGCGCGTGACCTCGTCGGCGAAGCTCGAGAGCTGGTC